>JAHEFO010000164.1 GCA_024640135.1 Acidobacteriota bacterium | reverse complement strand
GGGTGCTGGGTGCTGGGTGCTGGGTGCTGAGTGCTGAGTGCTGGGTGCTGAGTGCTGGGTGCGGAGGGCAGTCCGGCTGACTGGGCGGCGAAGTGAGGTCAAGGGTGCCCGGCGAGCCACGCGTTCCGTGTTCCCTCGAACCACGCCAGCGGTCCGGCGGTGGCGTAGGCCGGGTGCGGAAAGGTCCGCTCGCCACGCCGCTCAAGGCCGATCTTTTCCAGCACGCGCAGCGATGCCAGGTTGTCCTGATCCGCCATGCCCGCAATGTTCTCCAACTGGAGGTCGGCAAAGCCGTACCGCAGGACCGCCGACGCCATCTCCGTGGCGTACCCCCGGCCCCAGGCGTGTGTCGCCAGCCCGTACCCGACCTGGATGATCGACTCGCCGTAAATGTGGTTGAGCAAGTGAAATCCCACCGGACGTCCGCTCGCGCGTTCAATGGTCATCCAAATGCCAAGGCCCGGGTTGGCGTCGTAGTACCCGGTGACTCGAGCCCGGAACATCTCTTCGACCTGGGAGCGCGTCTTGGTCCCGCCCAGATATCGGGTGACGTCGGTGTCCCCGTACAACACGGCAAACCAGTCGAGGTCGCGATTGGTCATCCGCCGCAGCGCGAGACGTTCGGTTTCCAGCCACCAGCGGGTCACAGGTGCGCCCCGCAGCGCCTGCAGTACGACGCGTCGGCCTGATGGTCGCCAGACCCGCACACCGGACACACATCGGCTGATGGCCGGCCGCCTCGTCTGAGTTCCATCGTCACGATCCCGGTCGGGACGGCCACGACGCTTGCGCCGATGCTGATGATCAAGGCAACGTCGAAGGCTTTTCCGGCAGCCGTCTCGTGGCCGAAGATCGTAATGAACAGGGCGCGACGCCACGTCGGCCACTGGGAGGCGCAGACAGGTTGTCAGGGTGAATCCGCACGACCATGAGGAGTATCACACCGCTGTAGTAACCTGTTCAGCCATGAGACACCTCGTCATTGCCGTTGCCTTCGTGTTCGCCGCCGTCCCGGCGTTTTCGGGGCCTCCCCTGGCGGCCGGCCCGCAGGCGGTACCGCACGTCGACCAGGGCGAGCAGACACCGCAGGCCGGGCGAAGCGAGCCTGCCAGCAACCTGGAAGAGTGGTCGGTCACCCAGCACACCATCCGCCTGGGCGGGCAGACCATTCCGTACACCGCATCGGCCGGCACCACCACGCTGACCAACGACGCCGGTGAGCCCACCGGCCTCCTGTACTCAGTCGCCTACACCCGATCGGACGTCACGGATCTCAGCACGCGTCCCGTGGCGTTTCTCTACAACGGTGGCCCAGGCTCGGCCACGATGTGGCTGCACATGGGCGCGTTTGGCCCGCGGCGGGCGGTGACGGTGAACGGGGAGTTCACTCCGGCTGCGCCCTACACGCTTGTGGACAACACCGAGAGCTTGCTCGACAAGACCGACCTCGTGTTCATCGATGCCATGGGCACCGGCTACAGTCGCGCGGCCGGCGCGGCCAAAGAGGCTGATTTCTTCGGCGTGGATGAAGATGCCGCCGCGTTTGCCCAGTTCATCGTCACCTATCTGAGTCGAAACGGTCGCTGGAACTCCCCGAAGTTCCTCATCGGCGAGAGTTACGGTACGTTCCGGTCGGCGGTGCTGGGCAACCTGTTGCAGCAGCGCTACAACGTGTACCTCAACGGCATCGATCTGATCTCGTCCGTGCTGGATTTGTCGACGATTACGTTTGCCGATGGCGATGACCGGGTGTATGCGCATTACGTGCCCAGCTATGCGGCCGTCGGGTGGTACTTCAAGGTGGCCGGCGACCGGCCCGCGTCTCTGGAGGTGCTGCTCGAAGACGCTCGCCGGTTTGCGGCGGGTGAGTACACGGCCGCGCTCCACAAGGGGAGCGCGCTTCCGGCGGCCGAGAAAGCCGCCATCGCGAAGAAGCTGTCGGCCCTGACCGGACTCGATGAAGATTTCCTGATGAAGGCCAACCTGCGCGTGAAACTGGGGCAGTTCAGCGCGGAGCTGATGCGGAGCCGCGGTCTGACGTCGGGACGGATCGATGCGCGCTTTACGGCGCACACGTTCAATCTGCTGACGGAGAATGCGGAGTCCGATCCATTCGGTGCGGCAGTCGGCGGCGCGTACACGGCGCTGGTCAATCATTACAACCACGAAGAACTCGAGTTCGGTCGTGATCGGCCGTACCGCAATACACGGCTGGGCGGCGGCTGGAACTGGACACGACAGGGCGACGGGGGAGGGTTTCCGCCCGCCCCGAACGTGCAGCGCGACCTGGCGGAGGCGATGATCGCCAATCCCAAGCTGCTGGTGCAGGTGGAGAACGGCTACTACGACATGGCCACACCGTTCGCGCCGACGGAATTCACGATGCGCCACCTGGGCCTCCCGCCGGAGCTGCAGTCGAACATCGCCATGAAGTACTACCAGTCGGGCCACATGATGTACCTGCGGGATGCCGACCGTGTGGCCCTGCACGACAACATTGCGGCCTTTATTGACCGGGCTCTGGCTGTGCGATGAGCATCGCTCTGCCATCTGAGATCGAACAGATCATCCGAAACGCGATTGCGGAGGATGTTGGTGCCGGTGATGTCACCAGCCGAAGCATCCTGCCTCCGGATTTGGACGTCGATGCGCGCCTCGTCGCCAAGAGCGCAGGCGTCGTGGCCGGGATGGACGTGGCCAAGGCGGTCTTCGCCGCCATCGATGCCCGTCTCGTCTTCGAGGCGCGGGTTGATGACGGGGGTCCGGTGGACGCCGGAACCGAAATCGCGGTGATCAGAGGGGCGGCGCAATCGGTGTTGATGGCCGAACGGACGGCGCTCAACTTCCTGCAGCGCATGTCTGGAATTGCGACCGCCACCCGGGCCTTCGTGGAGCGCGTGGCGGGGACCGGGGCGATCATCCTGGACACCCGGAAGACGGCCCCCGGGTTGCGGGTGCTTGACAAGATGGCCGTGCGGGCCGGCGGAGGCCGGAATCACCGGATGGGCCTGTTTGACATGGTGCTCATCAAGGACAATCACATTGACGCGTGCGGCACGATGACCGAGGCCGTCACCCGCGTACGCCGGAGTCCTGACTCGACGCTGCCCATCGAAGTCGAGTGCCGGACGCTGGCAGACGTGCTGGAGGCCCTGCCGCTTGGCGTCAATCGCCTGTTGCTCGATAATATGACCCCTGGGGAGGTGCAGGTGTGTGTTGAGGCCGTCGCAGGACGAGTGCCGCTGGAGGTGTCAGGAAATGTCACTCTGGGGAATGTGCGCGACTACGGATTGACCGGCGTCTCGTTTATCTCGGTCGGCGCGCTGACGCACTCGGTGCAGGCGCTCGACATCAGTCTCATTGTGTCGCTATGAGTACACCCGCCACGACGGAGTCCGCGCACGACCTGTACACGCACCTGCGATCCAGACTGCGCGACGTGGTGCCCGACGTCGAGTTGCGGTACAAAGCCGAGCTTGCCGCCCGGATCAATACGCTCAAGCGGGAGCGCAACGCGATCATCCTGGGCCACAACTACATGGAACCGGCGCTGTTTCACTCCATCGCCGACGTGGGTGGCGATTCACTGGAACTGAGCCGCCAGGCCGCGAACACCGACAAGGACATCATTGTGTTCTGCGGCGTGCGGTTCATGGCGGAAACGGCCAAGATTCTCAATCCCAGCCGGACGGTGTTGTTGCCGTCGGCGCGTGGCGGGTGCTCACTGGCAGACGGCATTACGGCCGACGATATCCGGGCGCTGCGTGAGCGATATCCCGGCGTGCCCGTCGTGACGTACATCAACACGTCGGCCGAGGTGAAAGCGGAATCCGACATCATCTGCACGTCCGGCAATGCCGCCAAGGTGGTCGAGTCGCTCAACGCCGACGCCGTGATCTTCCTGCCGGACGAGTACCTGGCCGGCAATGTGGCCAAGACCACCGGCCGTCGAATCATCTTTCCGACGCGCGCCATGCCGTCCGTCTCGACTCCAACACTCGAACACGCCCTCATCGCCTGGACCGCACGCTGTGAAGTGCACGACAAGTTCACGCTCGAGGATGTCCGGAACATCAGAACGCAGTTTCCGGACACCGTCATTCTGGCGCACCCCGAGTGCCGGCCGGAGGTGGTGGATGCCTCTGATTTCTCCGGCAGCACCTCTGCCATGATCAGATTCGTCGAAGACACCAACGCGCCGCGGTATCTGCTGCTGACCGAATGCTCCATGGGCGACAATGTGGCCGCCGCGAACCCCGACAAGGACATGCTGCGCATGTGCTCGGTCCGGTGTCCGCACATGAACGAGATCACGCTGGAGGACACCCTCGAAGCACTGACGAAGACCCAGCACGTGATCGAGGTTCCGGAGCCCGTTCGTGTTCGCGCACATCGGGCGCTGACACGCATGCTCGAGTTCAGCTAGTGTCCAAATGAAGTTGTTCATCAGTGTCATTGCGACCGGCCTCGTCGCGGCGATCGCGTCCTGCGCCGGGAGCGACGCCGGGAGCGCTCAAGGCGGGTTTGTCGCGTTCACCGGAGGCCGCGTCCTGACGCTCGACGGGCCGCCGGCGGTCACCGATGCCCTCATCCTGGTTCAAGACGGCCGAATCGTGGCGGTCGGGCCGGGGGATGCCGTCCCGGTGCCTCCCGGCGCCAGGCGCGTGGACCTGGGTGGCCGTTTCGTGCTCCCCGGGTTCATCTCGAGTCATGTGCACATCTCTGACGTGGCCGGACCAGAGGATCGCGCCTATACCGACGAGAATACCCGTCGCCAGCTTGGGGTGTTCGCCAGGTTTGGCATGACCAGTGTGCTGAGCCTTGGCGGAGAACAGGCGCCGGCGATTCGAGCCCGCGATACCCAGAACTCGTCGTCGCTCGACAGCGCGCGCGTGTTCGTCGCCGGCGACATCATCACCGGGGCCACGCCGGAGGCCGCCCGCGAACAGGTGGCACAGGTGGCAACCCTCAAGCCGGACATCGTCAAGATTCGTGTGGACGACAACCTCGGCACGACGCCGAAGATGCCGCCCGACGTGTTTCTGGCCGTGATTGACGAGGCCCATCGGCGGGGGATCCGCGTGGCCGCGCATGTGTTCTATCTCGAGGATGCCAAGGCGCTGCTCAGGGCCGGCGTCGACATGATTGCGCATTCCGTTCGCGACAAAGACATCGACGCTGAGTTCATCGCCCTGATGAAGGCCGGCCCGGAGGGAGATGTTCCGTACTGCCCGACGCTGACGCGGGAACTTTCCACATTCGTCTACCGGTCCACGCCGGAGTTTTTTGAGGATCCCTTCTTCCTGTCAGAGGCCGACCCTGCCGTGGTGAATCGCCTCAAAGAGCCGGCGCGGCAGCGCGCCATGGCCGAGTCCACGAGCGCGCAGGCCTATCAGGCCGCGCTGGTCGTGGCCGAACGGAATGTGAAAGCGGCCGCGGATGCCGGACTCCTGGTGGTGATGGGCACGGACTCCGGTCCGCTCCCGGAGCGGTTCCAGGGCTACTTCGAGCACGTCGAGATGGCGATGATGGTGGACGCCGGGATGACGCCGGCGCAGGTGTTGCGCTCGGCCACCGTTGATGCCGCGCGCGCCCTCGGTCAGGGCGACGTCGGGTCGCTTGCTCCCGGCCGGTGGGCGGACTTCGTGGTGCTTGATCGGAATCCACTCGAGGACATCCGCCACACGCGCACGATCGCATCCGTCTGGGTGGCCGGGAACCGGATTGCGCCCAGGCCCGCGCCGGCCTTGCGGGTTCCTGACCACAACTGACCGTTCCAGGTGCCCGGGTCTCGACGGGCGTTTGACTTCTCATTTTAGTTTGTTCTAAATTAATCGCCGTGGTTCCGTCGGCTCCCGTCCTCACCGCTCTGGCATCGCCACGACGCCAGGAAATTCTTCGCCTGACGTGGCGGCGGGAACTGGCGGCCGGGGACATTCACCAGGCGCTCGGCGACGTCACCTTTGGCGCCGTGTCGCTGCAGCTGCGGACCTTGCTGGCGGCGGGACTGATCGAGAGCCGCGTCGACGGCCGATATCGCCGGTATCGCGCCAACCGGAAGGCCTGCGGTCCCATGGCCGCGGTCCTGGAGCGCATGTGGCGCGACAGTCTCTGGAAACTCAAGCTGCTGGCTGAACTCGAACACTCGCGCCGGGGGCCACGGCCCTCGGCCCGCAAGGGGAGACGCGCATGACCGCTCACGAACTGCCGTATGCATTGGACCGTTCGATTCTTATTCGCGCGCCCCGCGCGACCGTATTCTCGTTCTTCACGGACTCGTCACGGTGGGCGGCGTGGTGGGGGGCCGGATCCACGATCGACCCGGTCGTGGGGGGCAAGGTCTACATCCGCCATCCCAACGGCGTCGAAGCCGGCGGCGAGGTGGTCGAGATTGCCGCGCCCGACCGCATCGTGTTCTCGTACGGGTTCGCGACTGGCACGCCGATGCCGCTGGGGGCGTCGCGCGTGACGATTTCATGTGAGACCGAGGCCGGTTCCACGCGAGTGCGCCTGCACCATGCGCTGGCCGATGCTGCCGCCCGTGATGAGCATGTGCAGGGCTGGCGGTACCAGCTGTCTTTGTTCGCCAACGTAGTGGCTGGCATCGTGAATGGCGGGGCCGCGGAGAAGGTTGACGCGTGGTTCGCCGCCTGGGCCGAGCCAGACGCGGCGGCACGTGAGGCCCTGCTGGCCGAGGCCGCGATGCCAGGCGTGCAGTTCCGCGATCAATTCAGTTGTGTCGACGGCATGGGCGAACTGCTGCCGCACATTGCGGCGGCCCAGCGGTTCATGCCAGGCATGCGGCTGGTGCGCGAGGGCGCCGTGCGGCATTGCCAGGGGACGGTCCTGGCCAACTGGACCGCCGTCGCCTCCGACGGGAAGCCGCGCGGACGCGGCACCAACGTGTTTCACATGGGGGCCGACGGACGCATCGAATCAGCCACCGGATTGCGGGAGTAGCGAACCCGGAGCAGGCGTGAGGCCTGGCGTCCCTACCAGTTGATGCGGAACACGAGCTGGCCGATTCGGCCCCCAGGATCCTGGGTCGTGTTGGCATCCCGATAGGAGCTGGTCACCTGGAACGCGCTGGCGGTCTCCCCTGGCGTCAGGGCATGGTTGAAGTTGATGTTGTCAAACGCATTCAACATCTCGAGGTTCACTTCGATGCTGCCGCGGCTGAGGAATGGAAACAACTTCTTGATGCGCAGGTCCACCCGCGTGAAGAGCGGGCCGTTGATCTCGATGTCCGGCGCGTTGCAGTCGCCCCGGTAGATGGCGACGCAGGTCTCGTCGCTGGACGGCTTGATGTAGCGGCCGCTCGGTGCGCCCAGGGCTTCGCTGTAGCCGGTGGCGGTGGTCGGGTCGGTGCTGAACGCGGCACGCGTGTTGGCGATGATGTCGGCCGGCATGCTGAAGACGGTCGTCGAACCCGTCACCGCATCCTGGTAGACGCGAACCTTGAACTCCCGCGACAGTTCAGCTGCCGTCATGCCCACCAGCTTGACGTTGGACATCCGGTAGCGTTGCGCCTGAAGCCGCGCGTTGCCCGAAAACTCCCAGTTCCCCAGGATCGCGTTGACGACCGGATTCATGTCCGTGCCGAAGCGGCGTCCGCGGCCCACCGGAATCTCCCAGGTCCAGTTCGTCTTGAACTCGTGGGGCACGCCCGTGGAATTGACTTCGATCAGGTCCCTGCGGAGCGTCTGCAATTCCAGCGAGTGGCGAATGGCGTAGGTGTAGTTGGCGCTAATCAGCAGCCCCCTGGAGAGGCGTCGTCGCAACTCGACCTGCAGGCTGTTGTAGCGGGTGCCCTGGCGATCCGCCACCACCCGCGTGCTGCCGGCCGCCGGGTTCATGACGAAGAAGTTCAGCGGCAGGCCGGCCGCCATCGCGTTCTGGCGGAACGATGTGGTGTCCAGGGCGGCCGCGGCGCCAACGATATCCGGCTGGAAGACGCTGAGCCGGGAGAGAAACGCCTGGTTCGTATAGCTCGAGGAGGTGTAGCGCGCCGGGTTCGTGACGTCGCCGCCCGATCGGCCGCTCAGGTAGGCCTGGTGGATCGGCAGGGGGGCCGTGCCCGGGATCCCGGTGAAGGCGAACGTACTGCCTCGACCGCCGGCGATATTCGCCGCCAGATTGGCCCGCGCCACCAGGAACTCGTCGTAGAAGCCATTCTCGAAGATGACGCGTTCGTCCCAGGCCTCCTCGGCCCAGCCGTATCGGTTTCTGTTGCCGACGTAGCGCACTTCGAGCGCGGTATCCGTGCCGAGCGACCGCTGCAGGCCCGCTGAGAACGACTGCACCGACGGCGTCTTGAGGTCGGGCTGGAAGAGTTGAATGGTCTGACCCGGTGAGCCCGCGATGGGATAGATCGGCGCGGCGGGAAAGTCAGGGGCTCCGAGGCGGCCGGTCTCCCTCAGCAGCAGCGGCCAACCTTCGCCCGGACAGACGAGACAGAACCCCGTCGTGGCGTTCCGGTTCGCGCTGATGGTGCCGCCAGGGTTCGCTCCGATGCTGCCCGTGAACCGATCGATGCGTTCATGGTTGTAGGTCTTCGAGTACCCGACGCGGATGGTCGCCTGCTCCGGGTCCCCGAAGATCGCGCGCAGCCAGCCGCCTTCGACGTTCGGGCGCCACGCAAAACCCGCGTTGTAGCCGATGTCCTTGTAATTGGTGTTGTAGGCCTTCGTCCCCGGCGCGTACCGCTGGTATTCCGGCTGGGCTTTGCCCGTCACCACGCCGGGTTGGAACAGGTTGCAGATGCGGCCGTCCGGGCCCGATCCCACGCCGGAGATCCCGCACAGGTCGGCGAACGTCGCGGTCGAGAACGTCGGTGTCACCGCCGTGAAGGGCAACTGCACGTCCCACCGCACGCCGGCCGTGAAGGTCAGCGTCCTGCTGACCCGCCACGAGTCGGCGGCGTACGCGGCGAACGCGTACTGCCTGGACTTCTGCGTCAAATCGCCGAGGTAGACGTACTTGCCGGTGGACGCGTCAAGACGCGCCGTGCCGTTGACCGACGACACGCGACCCGTCAGCAGCGCATACAGATTTCGCGCGTCCGCGAGGTTGCCCGACGAAGCGCCGGGGAAGTTCGCGGAGGTGAACAGCGACGCCGCCGGGTCGAAGGTGGTGTTGAAACCGAGGTTCACGGTCGCCGCGTTGTCGTAGCTGTTGGTGCGGTTGTGCACGCCGGAAAACGACCCGCCGAACGTCAGGTTATGGCTCCCCTTGAGCCAGCTCAGGTCGTCGCTCACGCTCCAGGTGGCCGTATTGCGCGGCGCAGCGCCCACACGCGCCGTTGCGCCCGTGATCAGGGGCAGGCCAAGGCTGTAGCCCCCCTGGTCGGCGAACATGGATGGGGTGATGTTGGAAAAGAAGTCGTTGGGCGACGACTGCCAGCCGGCCTT
>JAHEFO010000163.1:7542-9479 GCA_024640135.1 Acidobacteriota bacterium | reverse complement strand
CACGCAGTACGCGGTGCGGGCCTGGCTGGGGCTCGATGCTGTGAACCCTTCCTGACGGTCCACAGCGATCAGCGAGGGCGAGGGTGTACAGACCGTACTCGGCGCCAACGTCCAGGCAGACGTCGCCGATCTGCACGAGTCCATCCAATCCGCAAATTTCGTCCTCGACGAACCAGGCGTGGCGTGCGAGTGAGCGCATGGCGCGGGCGGCCACGTGCAGGCGAAGTGAGGCGTGGGTGCGGGGGTCGAGTGTGCGCGACACCCAGACATTGTGCCCTTGCCCGCCCCGTTCCGCGACCATCAAAACGGAGCCCTGGCGCCGCGATCGGCCTGGCCACCGCCATGTGCGCCTTGTTGACTGATGGCAGTCCAGCCGCAGGCGTGATCAGGCGGGCTTGTGGACCGCGGCGAACAGCCCGCAGCCCTGGCCGTCCGGGTCCGCACTCACGGTAAACGCCTTGTCGGGCGGGGCCGGCGTCACCTCGGCGTGGAGACGGCGGCCGGCGCCCACGGCAAGGCGGCCCGTCAGCCCGGGGGCCCGGTGGGTCAGCATCCCCCACACGCGGTTGACGACCGGCTCCCCGACGCGTTGCAGCGGTGACAGCGTGAAGCCCGGTCCGTTGACGCGCCACACCCTCACCGGGAGTCCGGTCGCGCGGGCGAGCACATCGTGCAGGCCCGCGAAGTCCAGTATCCCGATGTGCGGGGCGTACCCGGACCACCCGCCCAGATAGCCGCGCTCGTCCGGGGTGGAGCACGCGAGCACGCCGCCCGGCGCGACACGGTCCATCAGGCTGCGGACGAACGACACCTGCGCTGCCGGTGGCACGTGCTCGATGACCTCCAGCGCGGTGACCACGGGTGACAGCGGCGCGTCGGCAACATCGAGGTGCGTGGTGGCCTCGGGAAAGACGCGCCGCGCCACTGCGAGCACGGCGTGGTCATGGTCGGCCAGGTGCAGGCGCCGCTCGAGGCGTTGTGCGAGCCAGACGGAGAACACCCCCACGCCACTGCCGACGTCGAGCAGCGGACCTTCCTGCGTCACGGATGCGGCGAGCTGCGCGGCCAGCAAGTAATTGACCGTGTGCCGCACCAGCAGCCCGGGGCTCGCATGGGGAGCCAGATCACCGCCCTGGCCATGCACGTCCCCCACCCCACGGTGGCGCTCCCGCACGGCCATGATCTGGTGGACGCCTCGGACGGCGACATCCAGATCCATGACCGCCGGCGTGGTCAGTTGCTCTTGCATGCTGCACTCACGTTACTCGAAATGGTCGGTGCTTCTCCGCACTACCCCTGAGAAGACGAGGCTTGAAGCGGCCTTCCCGGAGGGCGGTGCGGACCGCACGCGGGTCTCCTCGGAGGACGTCGACGTCGCGGTCGAGCGTGCCTGAAGTCGCGGCGTCCTTCGGCAACCGGGTGTCCGCCGTCCACAGAGGAGCCGTGGGTGGCGGGAACCGGCGGTGCGGCGGCGAGTTCCCTACTTCTTCTTCAGCCTGCTCAGGTTCATGTACCAGGCCCCAAGGCCGTGCGTCGCCGCGAACAGGAGGCGCTTGGCAGGATGAATCTCGAGATGGGGCGTGAGCACGGACGGCAGGCCCGCTCCGGCCATTTCCCAGGCACTGGCGCCCGCCGGCAGCACCAGCACGCCAAAGTCAGTGGCCGCATACAGGTCGCCGGTCGGATTGTCACGCACCAGGTGATTGATGGGCATGTCTCCCAGGTTGTAGTCCAGCGACGTGAACGCGACCGCATGCGTCCCGGGGTCGTACGTCACCTCGAACACATGTCCCGGGGTGCCCGGCGTAACGGCGCTGAACCCGGAGTAGCTGATGAACGCCCGGTTCGGGTCCTTGTCGTCCACCGCGATACCGCTGATGAAGCGCATGGGCGTGCCGGCGGAATCCAGCCGCGTGAACACCACGTTCGCGGCGACC
>JAHEFO010000163.1:0-7532 GCA_024640135.1 Acidobacteriota bacterium | reverse complement strand
AGGTCACGAACACCCGGCCGAGCGAGGTGCCCGCCCACAGCGTGCCGGCATCTCCGGACGAACGCTCCGCGGCGACGACCACACCACCCACGCGATCCACCCCGAAATCACTGCGCGTCAAGAACTGCCCCAGGGGTTGCCAATCACCGCACACGGGTTTGTTCCAACTGCCGTCCAGGCGGCAATTGGCCTCGAGGAAAGCTCTATCCCCGCCATTGTCGCGAGTGCGCCAGACGTGTTCGAAGCCCGTGTACTGGGTATCCGGGTCGACCGGATCGAAGGTCATGAACTGCCGCCCGGTAATCGACACCGGGGATGCCAGTTCACCACTGAAACGAATGGGGCCGGAGGTGTTCAGCCAGGAGTCGTTGCCGCCCCTGCCCCCGTCGAAGTGGACGAAGAAGAAGTTGCTCTGGAAACTGGCGAACAGGATGTCGGGGTTGGTGGGATGAAAGCCGTTGGCCGACGTGCCGTCGCCGTAGCCGAAGACCTTGCTCCAGTTCTTCGCGCTGCGGGTACCGTCGTGCCACTGCGTGCTGTTGTCCTGCGTCCCCGCCATCATGCGCTTCAGGGGCTGGCTGGGATCCGCGGAGATGTTGAACAGCTGCATCGTCTGCAACCCGCGGTTCATGAAGACGAATTCGTTGGGGACTTCGCCGAGCGCCGCCTCGCACAAATTCGTCCAGAAGCCGGCCGTGTACCCCCACTGGGCACAGTAGTAGGCACCGCTGCCGAACAGGCCATCACTGCGCACGACGCCGCCGTCCGACCCCACGAAGACGATATCGGGGTTGTCGGGACTGAAGGCGATTGCACGGACGTCCACGTGCGGCACACCGGGTTCCGCCTGCAGGTCGATGCCGAACGAGTAGAAGGACTCGCCGCCATTCGTTGAACGAATGGTCGGATCGCCGAAATAGGCGGTCAGCTGGCCGCCAATGTACACCGTGTCGGGCCGGCCATCAGGCACGGCGACCACCAGGTCGTAGGCACACTGGACGCCGCAAGCAACAAAGTCGACATAGTCCACGGGATTGATCAGGGGCATGGTCTTGTTCGCCCAGGCAGCCGTATTGGCGCCAGCCGTGAACAACTGATCATGTGTGACACGGGCATCGTCGAGACGATACAGCGCCTGGTATTGCTGGTGGTCGCTGTTCCCGTTATACAGGTAGATGCGAGTGCTTCCGTCCTTGACCGTCATGTCGAAGGCAGCATAGGAGGTGGCGCGCTCATCGTTCCAGGTCTCGATCTCGAACACCTTGTGAAAGTCCGCATCGCCATCGAGCGCGGGTGACGACCGGTGGACGCCGTCCGCGATCACCGAGATGTACACCGTGTCCGCATCGAGAGGATCCAACTGCACATCTTTCACACCCGACAGTCGTTCGAAGAGGCCGTCGGGCGTCCCCGGGCTGGTCGCCATGTCAATGGGTGCGTCGAACAGCAACTCCCAGGTGGCGCCGGCGTCGGTGGTGCGGTACAGACCGATCTTGGCCTGCGGCCCGCCCGTGATGGTGGATTGGCCGCCACGCACCGACGTCATCCCGAGCATCGCGGTGGTCGTGGCGACGTAGATCGTGTTCCGATCCCCAGGCGTGATGGCCACCTGGCTGATGCCGCGCGTCGCGGTGAAATCGATCGGAGTGGCTGACACATCGGTGTCCAGAATCATCGTGGGGACTCGGGCAAAACTGTCCCCGCCATTCGTCGACTTGAACAAGCCCTTGCTCGCGGCAGAGGTGAAGTCGGAGTTGGCCTCGCCCGTGCCGACGTACAGCGTGTTTGCCGACAGGTCATTGGGGTCGATGGTCACCGCGCCGATGTTGTTCCCCTCCAGTCCGTTGCCCAGATGCTGCCAACCCGGGTTGTCCGGCTGCAGGGCGCGTTTGGTGCGCCACAGGCCGCCGCCGGCCGTGCCGGCATACAATCGACAGTTCCCCTGACTGCAGCCAGCGGCGGCCGCCAGGTCGGTCACACGGCCGCTGGAGTTCTTGGGGGTCAGATCCTCGTTGTCCGATTCGGTCACCGGGCCCACGGTCTGCCAGACGCCCTGGCGCCCGCGGCTGAGTCCCCGGAACTTGATCTGCTCGAACGACTTCCCCGCCTTCTCCCCGACCTGGGCCAGGAATGAGGCATCGACCTTCGCGGGCACGCTGAGCTGTGCCATATGCTGGTTGAGAAAGGCGTTGGGGCCGCCCGGCTCGCTCTCTGATTCATTGAAGAAGAACTCACCTCTGCGATCCTGGGGCCGTGGTTGCTGCGACTGGACGCCGAGCATGACTACGCTGACGACGAGAAATCCGAGTGTTTTTGTCATAAGGAATTCCGAGAAGAACCGAGGTTATACCATCGCGTAACCCGTCATTTCAAGAATCTCGGACGCCCCGCTATTGCGCGCCCACTGTGTGCCCACAATGAAAACGGCCCGCTGGAGGCGGGCCGTGAATCATCGAATTTCATGAGAAGAAAATTGGTCGGGATGACTGGATTCGAACCAGCGACCCCTTGACCCCCAGTCAAGTGCGCTACCAGGCTGCGCCACATCCCGCCGACAACTCTCTTCTTCCCGAACCGCCCCTGAACGTCCCTACTTCCCCGCCTTCTTCCGCTTCCCCGATCTTGTCACCTGTTGGGGAACCGACGCCAGTGCAAACTCGCCGGCGTCGGCATCAAGTGTCTTCAAGATCCACTGCAGGCCCCGTTTGACCTCCCGCAGATGGACGCGCGCGTCCTCATCCAGGGGCGACGCCGCGGCCGGCCTTCCGGGCGCCTCGCCCTCCTCACCGGGCGAGCCGTCCGGCACCGCCTCCTCGTCCAACCGTCGCCTGGCGCCCGAAAGCGTCAGGCCTTCCACCTGAATCAGGTGCTTGAGCCGCAGCACACGCTCCACGTCGGCGCGCGCATACACACGCGCGCCGCCGGGCGTCTTCGCCACGCCCAAATCCGGAAACTCCGCCTCCCAGCCGCGCAACACGTACGACTGCACATTGGCGATTTCACAGACTTCTTGCGCCCGGAACGCCGGCCGATTGGGTATCGAAACGGAAGACACAGGCAGTGACGGGTCAGTATAACAGCCCTTCCCGCGCCGGCTTCGCCCGCCCACTTCCGCCAGGCTTCAGCGCGGGGTGTCCGATCGCTTGGCCCGCCGCCGGACGCTGATACGGATGGGCGTGCCGATGAACCCGAAGCGCTCGCGCAACTGGTTCACCAGATACCGCTCGTAGGAGAAGTGGAACTCCGTGGCCACGTTCGTGAAGAAGACAAACCGTGGCGGCGCACTGGCGGTCTGCGCGGCATACATGATGCGGACCGAACGCCGGTGCTTGCTGGTGGGTGGATTGGCGGTCGTCACTTCCTCGACAAATTTGTTGAGAGCCGATGTCGGCACCCGCTTCGCGCGCGCCTCGGCCACGCGCACCGCCATCTCCAGGACCTTGCCCGTGCGGTCGCCAGTCAGGGCGGAGACATGCAGCACTGGCGCGAACTCCAGCCACTTGAGCTGGAATCGGAGCTTGTCGTCGTAGTCCTTCACAAACTGCTGGTCGGTGCCGGCCATCAGGTCCCACTTGTTCACGACGATGATCACGCCGCACCCGGCCTCCTGTGCCTCGCCGGCAATCGCCGCGTCGCGATCGGTTACCCCCTCGGCCGCGTCGATCATGATGACGGCGACATCGGCCTGCGCCATCGCCCGCTTGGCCAGAATGACGCTGATCGATTCCACCTGGCCAGCCGACGCCACCTTCCCCGGCCGTCGCATGCCCGCGGTATCCACCAGCCGCAAGCGGCGCTTGCGGAACTGCAACGTCACATCAACCGAGTCCCTCGTCGTCCCGGCCATTTCGCTGACCATGACCCGCTCTTCGCGCAGGAGCTGGTTCACCAGTGACGACTTGCCGACATTCGGCCGGCCCACTATCGCGATCGCCACCTCAGGATCCGATTCAGCCGCGGGCTCGGTGGACCCTGCCGGAAACAACGTGAGGAGATGGTCGAGCAACTCGGCCACGCCATGACCGTGTTCGGCCGACACTTCGACGAGATCAAAGCCGAGTTGATGGAACTCGTGGACGCGCGCACGGGCTCGCTTGTCGTCCGCCTTGTTCACGGCCAGAATCACCGGCCGATTCAGGGCCCGGATCGCCTTGGCGATGTCCAGGTCACCCGGCACCAGGCCTTCGCGCCCGTCGACAAGAAAGACGACGATATCCGCCGTGGCCAGTCCGCGAAGTCCCTGCTCCACCACCATCGAGTGGAGCGGATCCGTCGTGGCACCGAACAAGCCGCCGGTATCAGCCAGCATGAAGTGGCGGCCGAGCCACTCCGCCGGGGCCGACACCATATCGCGCGTGGTCCCGGCCACGGGTGCCACAATCGACCGGCGGACGCCGGTGATGCGGTTGAAGAGGGTTGACTTCCCTACGTTTGGCCGGCCCACCAGCACGACAGTGGGTCCGACGCCTTGTTTGACCATCGCTCTCCAAGTGTACTCGCACAGTTAGCCAGATACTTGACTCCGTAAGTATCTTTTTTTATAGTGACTTACAGATACTGCTTGCCCTCTAAGTCATGATCAAAGTGGACATCGTCAACGAGGTGTCGCGGCTCGCCGCCATCACCAAAGTCAAAGCCGAGGTGGCTGTTGACGCGGTGTTTGATGCCATGCGGGCGTCGATGATGAAGGGTGACCGGATCGAGTTGCGCGGTTTCGGGGTCTTCCAGGTCAAGCCGCGCAAGCGGGGCATCGGACGCAATCCCCGGACGGGCAAGGAAGTGAAGATTCCGCCGGGAAGGACGATTCGATTCAAGCCCGGCAAGGAATTGCAGAACATCCCCGGTGAGTGACTCCGACCCTGGTGAAATCCCGATAACGATCCCGGTCAGCACCCCGGTCATCGTCCAGCACCGCAAGTTCGATCACGGATGGGCGCTCCGGCCCATTGCGCTGTTTGTGCTGACCGTGCTCACCACCAGCACGTCAGGGTGCATGGCGGCTCCGTCCATCGATGGGGCGATGTACTCGGCTGCCATCCTGCTCATTCTCGGCGCGCATGAGTTCGGCCACTATTTTGCCTGTCGATGGCACAACGTGGATTGCACCTTGCCCTATTTCCTGCCGGCCCCGCTCCCGCTGACCGGTACTCTGGGCGCGGTGATCAAGATTCGCGAGCACTTCCCCTCCAGGGCGGCCCTGTTCGATATCGGGGTGGCCGGCCCGGTGGCCGGCTTCATCACGCTGCTGCCGATCCTGATCGCCGGCATCTGGCTCTCGGACTTGAGTCCCATGCCTGACGACCCGGGCACGTTGTTTCTTGGCGAGCCAATGCTGTTCAAAGCGCTCGCGTGGTTCGTCCACGGACCGCTGCCTGACGGGACGGACATCGTCATTCACCCCATCGGATTCGCCGCGTGGTTCGGCATGCTGGCCACGGCGCTGAACCTGCTGCCGTTCGGCCAGCTCGACGGCGGGCACATCACCTACGCGGTCTTCGGCGCGCGGGCGACGCGATTCTCCATCGTGACGCTGGCGGCGGTTCTGGTGCTGACACTCTTCGCGACGAGTTGGTTCGCGATGGCCCTCATGCTCACCGTCATGGCGTGGTTTGTGGGTCTGGGCCACCCCGCTCCGCTCGACGACATCACGCCGCTGTCCAGGGGCCGCTTGATTGTCGCCGGCCTCGCGCTCCTGATCCTCATCGCCTGCTTCACGCCGGTCCCGATTACGTTCGGCTGGGAATAGAGACGCGTTCAGAGGACGGAGACCGGGTCCACGTCCACCATGGTCCGCCGTTTGAGTTCCGGCTTGAGCGCCAGCGCGCGCGTGAGGGCCTCGCGCATCGCCCGCCGATGATGGCCCTTGAGAAAGAACTGCGCGCGGTACTCGTCCTTGATCTTGGACATCGGCGCCGGCGCGGGGCCCAACACACGTGCCTTGGGTCCCTGGTGCCGGACAAGCCCGGCCAAGGCCAGCGCGCCATCCATGGCCTGGCCCAATGACTTGCCGCGCACGATGACGTTGATGAGTCCGACACGCGGCGGATAGTCCATGCGGGTGCGGAACTCCATTTCCTGATCGAAGAACAGCGTGTAGTCCTGCACGGCCGCCGCCCGCACGCTGTAGTGATCGGGATAGAGCGTCTGCACCAGCGCCTCTCCCTTGATGTCGCCGCGTCCGGCGCGGCCCACCACCTGGGTCAGTAACTGAAACGTCCGCTCCGCGGCGCGAAAATCAGCCATCCCCAGTCCGACGTCAGCCGCAATCACGCCCACCAAGGTCACCGACGGAAAATCATGGCCTTTGGCAATCATCTGGGTGCCCACCAGGATGTCCACATCGCCCCGGGCCACGTCGCCCAGCACCCGGGCGATGGCCCCGCGGCGTCGAATGGTGTCGCGGTCGACGCGCACCACCCGCGCCCCCGGCAGGCGCCCGCGGATTTCGGCCTCGATGCGTTCGGTGCCGACGCCGGATTGCTCCAGGAACTCTCCGCCGCAGGTGCCGCAGGCCTTTGGAATTGAGGAGGCGTAGTTGCAGTAGTGACAACGGACCCGCCGGGCTGCGCGGTGATAGGTCAGCGTCACCGAGCAGTGCGGACATTCCAGTGTGGCGGCACACTGCCGGCAGAACACCACCGTGGCAAATCCCCGCCGATTGAGCAGGACCAGCGACTGCTCCCCGCGAGACAACCTGTGCTCGAGCGCCGTCCACAGCGCGCGACTAATCACCACGTCGGGCCCCTCCGTGGCGTACTCCTGCCGCATGTCCACGACTCGCATCTCGGCCAGGGGACGATTCATCACGCGCTGGGTCAATGTCAGCCGCTCGTAGCGGCCGCCACTGGCGTTGGCGGCGGACTCCATCGACGGCGTCGCCGATCCCAGCACCACGACCGCGCCCTCCATCCGTCCGCGCATGACGGCAACATCCCGTCCCTGGTACCGCGGTGATTCCTCCTGTTTGTAGGCCCCGTCGTGTTCCTCGTCCACAATCACCAGGCCGACGTCGGTCAGCGGCGCGAACACCGCCGACCGTGTCCCAACCACCACATCCACCTCGCCGCGACGGATGCGATGCCACTGATCGTGGCGCTCGCCATCAGAGAGTCCGGAGTGCTGAATGGTGACGCGGCGGCCGAATCGTGCCCGGAACAACCCGGCCACGGCCGGCGTCAGCGCGATCTCGGGCACCAGCACCAGCGCCCGCCGGCCCTGTGCCAGCACCAGCGCGGTCAGCCGCACGTAGATTTCCGTCTTGCCGCTCCCGGTCACGCCCTGCAGGAGCACCGGCTTGAACTGCCTCGCCACCACCGCCTCTTCGAGGTGCCGGAACGCATGCGCCTGCTCCGGTGTCAGTTCGCGAGTGCCGGGCGTCTCGCCTCCGAGCGTCCACAGCGACGGCAGGCCGTCGGCGTCGCCTTGAAACGGATCGCGCTCCACGACCTCGTCGCGCAGCCGCACCAGGCCGAGGCGCTCCAGCGAGCGAATCGTCGGCAAGCTGATTCCGGACTTCTGCAGGGCCGGGACGG
>JAHEFO010000162.1 GCA_024640135.1 Acidobacteriota bacterium | reverse complement strand
ACGCCGGAAGAAAAGCTGCTGCGCGCGATTTTCGGCGAGAAGGCTGGAGACGTCAAGGATGCGTCGCTGACGTGCCCTCCTGGCATCGAAGGCATCGTCGTTGCCGTGCAGATCTTCTCGCGCAAGGGTATTGAGAAGGACGACCGCGCGAAGCAGATCGAGCAGGACGAGCTCGACTTGATGGAGACGAACCTTCAGGACGAAGTCCGCATCCTGCACGAGGAGACCAAGAAGCGCCTGACCCAGTTGTTGTTGGGCCGGACGCTGCGATCGGACCTGTTTGACAGCGACGGTCGGGAGCGTGTCAAGCGCAAGGGCACCGTGCTGACTGAAGAGGAGATGGCCGGCGTGCCGTTTTCGACGCTGGTGCGCGCGCGCATCGAGACCGAGGATCTCGGATTCGAGGACGAGCTGCGCCGGATGGAGGATCGAACCGGGCAGCGCGTTGACGTCATCCAGCGTGAATTCGCCGCGGTGACGAACTGCCGCCGGGAGTCATCAAGCTGGTCAAGGTGTACGTCGCGATGAAGCGGAAGCTGTCCGTTGGCGACAAGATGGCCGGCCGCCACGGCAACAAGGGCGTGATCGCGCGCATCCTTCCGGAAGAGGACATGCCGTATCTGCCGGATGGCACCCCCGTGGAAATCGTGCTGAATCCGCTGGGCGTTCCGTCCCGTATGAACGTCGGGCAGATTCTGGAAACGCATCTGGGCTGGGCCGCGCACGCGTTGGGTCTCTATTTCGCCACGCCGGTGTTTGACGGCGCACGCGAGGCCGAGATCAAGAAGTGGCTCGATGAGGGCGGCCTCCCTCAGGGCGGCAAGACTCATCTGCATGACGGGATGACCGGTCAGGCATTCGAGCAGGATGTGACCGTCGGGTACATCTACATGCTCAAGCTGTCGCACCTGGTTGACGACAAGATCCACGCGCGTTCGATTGGTCCGTACTCGCTGATTACTCAGCAGCCGCTGGGCGGCAAGGCGCAATTCGGCGGCCAGCGGTTCGGAGAAATGGAAGTGTGGGCGCTCGAGGCCTACGGCGCGGCCCACATTCTGCAGGAACTGCTCACGGCCAAGTCGGACGACGTGATTGGTCGGGCGAAGATTTACGAGGCGATCGTCAAGGGCGATGCGTCGTTCGAGCCCGGTCTGCCTGAATCCTTCAACGTCCTGATCCGCGAGCTGCAGGCATTGTGCCTGGACGTGCAGCTGTTAAAAACCAGACCAAGTCTCGAGGCGGAGACGCCGCCCGAAGACGAAGTTGAACCAACTCCGGAAACGCCGGTGGGAGCCTAATCGATGAGACCAAATCTTCAGGATAAGGGGCAGCTCACATCCGACTTCGACTCGATCCGGATCAGCCTGGCGTCGCCAGAGACCATCCTCCGGTGGTCGCATGGCGAGGTCACGAAGCCGGAGACGATCAACTACCGGACGTTCAAGCCGGAACGCGACGGCTTGTTCTGCGCGAAGATCTTCGGCCCGGTGACCGACTGGGAATGCTTGTGCGGCAAGTACAAACGCATGAAGCATCGGGGCGTGGTCTGCGACAAGTGCGGCGTCGAAGTGACGCAGGCCCGTGTTCGGCGGGAGCGCCTCGGGCACATCAACCTCGCCACTCCGGTCAGCCACGTGTGGTTCTTCAAGGGACTGCCGAGTCGCATCGGACACTTGCTGGACATCACGCTTCGGGATTTGGAGCGGATTCTTTACTTCGAAGCCTACGTCGTCGTGGACGCGGGTGACACGGAGCTGAAGGACAAGCAGCTGTTGACCGAGGAGCAGTTCCGCCAGGAGCGGGAGACCTGGGGGTTCCGGTTCAAGGCGCAGATGGGCGCTGAGGCGATCAAGGAACTGCTGCGCCGTGTGAACGTCGACCGCCTGGCCGAGGAGATGCGCGAGAAGATGCGCTCGGAGACCTCGGTGCAGAAGAAGCTCAAGTTCGCGAAGCGACTGAAGGTCGTCGGCGCGTTCCGCAAGTCCGACAACAAGCCCGAGTGGATGATTCTGGATGTTGTGCCGGTCATTCCGCCGGAACTTCGTCCGTTGGTGCCGCTCGACGGCGGCCGCTTCGCCACGTCAGACTTGAACGATCTCTATCGTCGCGTCATCAACCGGAACAACCGGTTGAAGAAGCTGATGGAGCTCAAGGCGCCGGACGTGATTATCCGCAACGAAAAGCGGATGCTGCAGGAAGCCGTGGACGCGTTGTTCGACAACGGTCGCCGCGGTCGGGTGCTGCGCGGCGCCAACAACAGGCCGCTGAAGTCGCTGTCGGACACCCTCAAGGGGAAACAGGGCCGCTTCCGTCAGAACCTGCTCGGCAAGCGGGTGGACTACTCCGGCCGCTCCGTGATCGTGGTCGGGCCCGAGCTCAAGCTGCACCAGTGCGGTCTGCCGAAGAAGATGGCGCTCGAATTGTTCAAGCCGTTCATCTACCACAAGCTCGAGGCCCGTGGCCTGGTGTCCACCATCAAGCAGGCCAAGGAGATGGTCGAGCAGCAGCGAGCCGAGGTGTGGGACGTGCTGGAAGAGGTGATTCGGGAGCATCCAGTGCTTCTGAACCGTGCGCCGACGCTGCATCGTCTTGGCATCCAGGCGTTTGAGCCGGTGCTGGTGGAAGGGAAGGCGATTCGGATTCATCCGCTCGTGTGTACCGCCTTCAACGCCGACTTCGACGGTGACCAGATGGCCGTGCACGTGCCCCTGTCACCTGAGGCGCAGATTGAAGCCTCGGTGCTGATGATGTCGTCCAACAACATCCTGTCGCCGGCCTCCGGGCAGCCAATCGCGGTGCCGTCGCAGGACATCGTCCTGGGCTGCTACTACTTGACCAAGGCCAAGGTGGGCGCGAAAGGTGAAGGCCGCGCGTTCGCCACGATCGACGATGTGTTGTTGGCGCTTGAGGCTGGCGTCGTGGAGACACTGACGCCAATCCGTCTGCGCTATACCGGCAGGCTGATTGACCTGACCGTCGCGCGCGACTCGCAGGATCTGCTTGACGCCGACGAGACGACCGTGACCGACAGCATCATCACGACGACCGTCGGTCGGGTGATCTTCAACGCGGCGCTGCCGCCGGAGATGCCGTTCATCAACGGTCTCTTGAAGAAGAAGGGGTTGCAGCAGACGGTCCGGTACTGCCACCTGCGGTACGGTTTGGAGCCGACCGTGCGGATGCTCGACAGCCTGAAGAACACGGGCTTCCTGTATGCGATGAAGTCTGGAATCTCGATTGGCATCGACGACCTCATCATTCCGGAAAAGAAGGGTGTGCTGGTCGACGAAGCCCGCGCAGAGGTCATCAAGGTCGAGGGCCAGTATCAGGACGGCGCGATCACCAACGGTGAGCGCTACAACAAGGTCATTGCGATCTGGTCCGAAGTGACCGAGACGATCGCCGATGCCATGTTCGGTGAGATGGAGGCGCTCGACAAGTCCGGGCGCAGCTTCAACCCCGTCTATGTCATGGCCGACTCCGGCGCCAGGGGCAGCAAGCAGCAGATTCGACAGTTGGCCGGCATGCGCGGGTTGATGGCGAAGCCGTCGGGCGAAATCATCGAGTCGCCGATCACGGCCAACTTCCGCGAGGGCCTCACGGTGATGGAGTACTTCATCTCCACACACGGCGCCCGAAAGGGGCTGGCCGATACCGCGCTCAAGACGGCGGATTCCGGATACCTCACGCGGCGTCTGGTGGACGTGGCGCAGGACGTGATTATTTCGGAGGTGGATTGCGGCACGCTCGACGGGCTGGATGCCAGGGCGATCATCGATTCGGGCGGCGAGATCGTCGAACGCCTTGGCGACCGGATCATCGGGCGCGTGGCGCTCGATTCCATCGCGGACCCGTCGTCCGGCGAAGTCATCGTCGAGGCCGCCACGGAAATCGACGAGAAGCTGGCCGATCGCATTGAGGATGCGGGCATCGAACACGTCAAGATTCGTTCGGTGTTGACCTGCGCCGCCCGGCGTGGTGTCTGTGCCAAGTGCTACGGTCGCGACCTGTCGACCGGCAAGATGGCCGAGATGGGCCTGGCGTCCGGCGTGATCGCGGCCCAGTCCATTGGTGAGCCTGGCACCCAGTTGACCATGCGGACGTTCCACATTGGCGGCACCGCGTCACGCGTGTCCGACCAGTCCACGATTGAGACGCGCCACAAGGGCACCGTCCGGTTCGACGGGCTGCAGGCGGTGGCGGGTCGTGAGGAAACGGCCGCGGGCAAGACGTTCGTCGTCATGAATCGCAGCGGGTCGATCAACGTCGTTGACGACAAGGGGATTGTGCGAGAGCGCTACTCGGTCGTCTACGGCGCGCGCCTCAGAGTCCGGGACGGACAGGCGGTGGAGAAGGGGCAGATTCTGGTCGAGTGGGATCCCTATACCTTCTCGATTCTGACCGAATCGCCGGGCCGCGTCCGCTTCAGGGACATCATCGACAAGGTGACGGTCCATGAAGAAGTGGACGAAATCACCGGGATGTCGCGCCTGATCATCGTTGATTCGCCGGACGAGAAGAAGCAGCCGGCGATCGAAGTGGTTGCCGCGGACGGGCCGGAGGGATCGCACGGGAAGGTGTTGCACCGGTATCACATGCCGTCCAACGCCCACCTCATGGTCGGCGACAACGACATCGTGCAACCGGGTGATGTCATCGCCAAGATCCCGCGCGAAACGACGAAGACCAAGGACATCACGGGCGGCCTGCCGCGAGTGGTGGAGCTGGTGGAAGCTCGCAAACCTCGCGAGACGGCGGTCATTTCGGAGATCGATGGCGTCGTTCGGCAAGGCGGAATCGTCAAGGGCATGAGGAAGATCCTGGTCGTGCCGGACGATGGCGGCGAGGCGAGGGAATACTCGCTGCCCCGCGGCGTTCACGTGAATGTCCAGGAAGGTGATCGAGTCACCGCCGGTGAGCCGCTGATGGATGGGCCCCGCAATCCGCACGACATCCTCGCGGTGCTGGGCGAAAAGGAACTGCAGTCGTACCTGGTCAACGAAATCCAGGAGGTCTACCGGTTGCAGGGCGTCGGTATCAACGACAAGCACATCGAAGTCATCGTTCGGCAGATGATGCGATGGGTGAAGGTGGAAGATGTCGGCGAGACCGAGTTCCTGATCGATGAGCAGGTCGAGAAGGTCCGGTTCCAGGAAGAGAACGAGCGGGTGTTGCAGCTCGGGCTCCAGCCGGCGAAGGGGCGGCCTTTGCTGCTCGGTATTACAAAGGCGTCGCTGTCGACCGATTCGTTCATTTCGGCGGCGTCGTTCCAGGAGACAACCAGGGTCCTGACCGAGGCATCAATTTCCGGCAAGGTGGATCACCTGCGAGGCCTGAAGGAGAACGTCACCATGGGCCGTCTGATTCCGGCCGGCACCGGTTTCGATGTCTATCGTCAGGTCAGAATCGCGCCGGACGAACCGCCGCCACCACCGCCGCCATCTCCGGAAGAACTGGAATTGCAGCGGGAGATGGACGACCTGACGGATGCCGACTACATGTTCAGAGATGACGGAGAGTAGTCGGGCGAATCGGTAGTCTGGGAATCGAACGGGCGCGGAGGGGAAACCTTTCGCGCCCGTTGTGTTTGTACGGAGAGCCCGTCAGCGCGGCGTGTCGCCTGGCGTCGGGACGCGCCTGGCCAGGGGCGCCGCTCCAATCGGGGTTGTGGGAATCGTGTCGAACTCGACGATGTAGGCGGAGACGAGATCTGCCACGTCATTCCAGGTGCCGACCGTGGGTTCTGGGTCAGCTGTGTAGACCAGATAGTCCGCCCCAGGCACGGCTTCATTCGGTTCAAGGGGCGCCCAGTTGGTGTAGACGAACGGTTCCCCGGTCACCCACTGCCACTCGCCGTCCGGCTCCGATGAGCCTGGTGGTTGAAAGCCCCCGAGGAGCGGGGCGGGATTGCGGCTGGCCGGCGCTATGTGTTGAACCACCCATGCGTTTTCCTCGGCCGACGTGAGCGTTACGAGGTGCCCCTGCACGCCGACGAATGAGAGGGTCTCCGCCAGAGCCCGGGCCTGGGTCCAGGAAAGGTAGTGGTCGCCAGGATTGTCGAGCGTGAGCGACAGCTGGTAGTAATGCCCGTTCCCGCCATCTTCGAGTCTCCACTGGATGGGACCCGATGGCTGGGCGGCGGACCTGGTGGCGACCCAATCGCCCGGACCCCGGTAGACCCCTCCGGGTTCTCCGACACCAGGCTCAAGGCGGTAGGTCATCCAGACAGGTCCGGCCATGCGGTTTGCCCGCCACTGCGGCGCGGTCTGAATGTCGCCGAGATCCCCATAGAATTCCGGCGAATCGCTCAGGCTCAGTTGGCCGGCTCTTGAACCCGCGTCGGGTGCAAATTGAAAGATGACGTCGTAGCGCTCGAGATCAGTCGAGCGCACGCCCCCGAACCTCTCCGAGATATAGCCCTGCACGATCTCTCCCGTAGCGCTCGGCCTTTCGGAGGCAATCGATTCGCCGCTCGGGTATGTCACGGTGCATCGCTGGATTCCATCGCTGATGGAGCCGGTGAACAGGGCGCCATCCTGGTTCACAATCATGGTGCGGTCGGAATCATTGCAGGTAATGACAAGACCTCCATCCACTGTCCCTGCCGTGAATTCGGAAGTCCGCAATGTCCAGGTGCCTGAGATAGCGATGACATCCGACGTGGGAGAAGGTTGGGCCGGACTTCCGCTGCATCCCAGTGCCAGGGTCAGCGCAGGTATGGCCCCATACCGCCGGGGCCGAGTCGCCCATCGCCGTGTGCTGGCGGGTCCGTTGATGACCTGAACCAAGGCCATACGCCCAAATCCTGCAACTCCAATACCAGTGGCCGGTTCACATCCGTGGGAGGTAAACCGCGCGACACACTGGCTGCCGGTCTGTGGAAGGGGGCAACTCGTGATGGATGGGGATTATCACTCAAGGCCGACGGTGTATCCGGCCAAGACACACGCGCGACGTTCCTCCCGCCGCGGCACCTGTGGTTGGGCGCCAGACGCCTTTTCGTGCGTGCTACCCTACGGTGGCCCTTTTGGGCCCGATTGGGAAGGAGCCCCTCATGTCTATTCTCACCTATCGTCGTTCCTGGCGCGGCCTGTTCGCGCTCGGACTGACGGCGGCTGTCGTGTTCGGCGCCAGCGCACTCACGGCGCAGCCCGGGCCGGAGGCCACCCAGAACACCGGCCAGCAGAACGACGACGAGTACACGAAGAGGATCGTCGACAACACGCCGGACTCGCGCATGTTGATCGATCTTGTCGACCATCTGCCTGCGTCAACAACCGTGCCGACGCCTCTCAAGGTCCTGGGGTACATCGCGGGTGAGAACGGCAACCTGACGTACTCGGCCGATGTGTACAAGTACCTTGACGCGCTCGACGCCGCGTCGCCCCGGGTCAGTTGCTGGTCGATCGGCAAGACCGAGGAAGGCCGCGACACGCGCGCGTGTGCGGTGGCTGACGAGGCCACGATCGCCGCGCTCGCCAGGTACAAGCAGATTACCGCGCAGCTCACGGACCCGCGCAGAACGACTGAAGCACAGGCGCAGACCCTGATTGCCACGGGCAAACCCATCTACTGGGCCACCGGGAGCATTCACTCCGGCGAGACCGGCTCTCCCGAGATGTTGATGGAGCTGGGCTATCGACTGGCGGTCGAAGAGTCACCCTTCATCCAGACGATCCGCAACAACATCATCACCGTGTTCACGCCGATGACGGAGGTGGACGGCCACGATCGTCAAGTGGACAATCAGCGTGCGCAGCGGGCCGGCGAGCCCGCGCCGTCGATGGTCTACTGGGGCAAGTACGTCGCGCACGACAATAACCGTGACGGCATCGGCAAGGGCCTGGCGCTCACCCAGAATGTGCTGCGCACCTTTCTCGACTTGCACCCGCAGGTGCTGCACGACCTCCACGAGTCCGTGAATCTGCTCTACGTGTCCACGGGCACGGGGCCGTACAATCCCATCGTCGATCCCATTCAGGTCAGCGAGTGGTGGCTGCTCGCCCAGCACGAAGTCCTCGAAATGACCAAGCGCGGCGTGCCCGGCGTGTGGACGTACAACTACTACGACGGATGGGTGCCCAACTACATGTTCTGGATTGGTGTGTCGCACAACGCGATCGGCCGGTTCTATGAAACCCAGAGCGGCGGCAACACCGGGGCCGACGGGACGCGGATCAGCACGCCTGGCGCCAGCAGCCGCGAATGGTACCGTCCGAACCCGAACCCCGGCGATGTCCAGTGGAACATGCGCTCGAACGTCAACATGCAGCAGGCGGCGCTGCTCCTTTCCCTGAACAACGTGGCGCGCAACAAGGAGCAGTTCCTCGAGAACTACTGGGGGAAGATGAAGAATGCCGTGGAAAAGGGCAAGTCCGAGGCGCCGTTCGCGTACGTGATTCCGGCAGGACAACGTGGCAAGGGCGCAGTCGCCAAGCTTGTGAACCTGATTCGCGACGAAGGTGCGGACGTGAGCCTCGCCAGCCAGGCGTTCAAAGCCGGTTCGGTGGACGTGGCGGCTGGCGACTACGTGGTTCGCATGGACCAGCCCTACCGGGGCATTGTCGAGATGTACCTCGGCGTGCAGTGGTATCCGTCCGACAATCCGCGTCCCTACGATGACACGGGCTGGAGCATTCCGCTGCTGCACAATGTGACGATCAAGCGGGTCGATGACAACAGCATTCTCGGGCAGCCGATGACGACGTTGACGGCCGATGCCAGGGCGCCAGGTTCAATCACCGGGACGGGCCAGACGATTATCGTCGACCATACGGCGGACACGTCTCTGATGACGTTCCGCGTGAAGAACTCGGCCGTACAGATGTCTGCCGCCGAGCAGGCGTTCGAGGCGGGTGGTCACTCGTTTGCCGCTGGCGCGTTCGTGATTCAGGGCGCCAATAGAGCCGCGATTGAAGCGTCGATTCGCGAGCATGGTCTCCAGGCCTGGGCGGTCGAGGCTCTGCCTTCTGGTGTGACGACGCATGACCTGGATCTTCCGCGGGTGGGGTACATCCACAGCTGGTCGAACACGCAGGAAGAAGGCTGGACGCGCATGGGGCTGGACAAGTTGGGCGTGCCCTACACCTACTTCGGCGACAACGAGGTGCGGAAGGGCAACTTGCGCGCCCGCTTTGACGTCATTCTCTATCCAGGCGCCGGCGTGCAGATCGACGGCGGCGAGATGCCCACCGGCGGCGAGCCTCAGCCATACAAGAAGAGCGCGCTGACCCCCAACGTCGGGACGCCGGATGAAACCGACGATCGTCGTGGCGGGCTGGGACGAGACGGATTCCGCGAATTGCAGATATTCGTGGAAGAAGGCGGCGTGCTGATCACAGAGGGACAGACCACACAGACGTTGGTCGACTTCAGGATGGCGCCGGGTGTGAGCGTGGCGGAGAGCGAGGGGACGTATGTGCCGGGTTCGGTCATGAAGACGTTGCTCGGAGACAAGACCAACCCGATTCTCTACGGCTACGACCAGGAT
>JAHEFO010000161.1 GCA_024640135.1 Acidobacteriota bacterium | reverse complement strand
TTACCTTGTTCGAGAACATCGTCTCGGTCATCTGCCACACCAGGGCATTCATCTTCTCGAAGAACGCTTCCTCCTCCGGCAGGCGGGACGCAATGAGTTCGAGCGGCAATGCTTCCGCATCGCGGAACTTCGATGTCCACGTCTCGTCGAGCGCCGCGGTCATGCCCTGCAGCTCGCCGCTGGACAACCCGTCGGTGAACGCAAAGACGGTCGACCGGTTGATGCCGATCACAGATGGCCGGCGCTCCTCGATGACGTCCTCGAGCATCTGCCACTGTTCGTCGCCCCACAACTCGGCCTGCTGGCCGCCCACGTCGGCCGTGACGGCCTTGGTGGACCTGCGTGCCTCGAACACGCCGCCTTGTGACGTGCCGCCCAACGCGATGCGTTCAACGCAACTGGTGGTCACCGGCGTCTTCGCGGCAGCACACTTGTCGAAAAACACGTAGATCGTTCGACGACGCGCGGCGAAGGTTTCGGGGGAAACGATGGAGGAGAAGACCGGGTCTTCGTTGTATTCGCGCATGGGCACCACCCACATGTCGATGCCGTGCTTGCGCATGAGCGGCGGGAGGAATGTATCGAGGCGCTGTTTCAGCCACCCCTGCTGCATGGCGGCCTGTTCGCGGAGCGTGCCGAACGGGCGCTCGGCGGAAGGCACGGCGTTTGGAACCAGACGGTCCTGCTGGGCCCCGAGCGGTGAAATCAGGCCGAAAACCACAAGGACAATCAGAACTGTACGGCGGGCAACAGAAATCGACATTGGAACTCCTTACAAGTTAGTGCACCATATTAAGGCAGGGAAGAGATGACAGGAGCCCACTCTCTCGATCGCATGACGGAGCACTCCCGGACCATTGAAGGAGTGTGGGCCGAGGACATCCAGCCCGGCGACTGGCTCGTTGTCCGAACGAAGAACTCGGTCTATTCCCTGGCCGCGCTTGGCAACCGCAGGTTTCAAGTGGCGGGCGGGTGGTTTGCCACCAGGGGCGAAGAGACCATTCCGGTTCGCGTCGTGGGCTGCACCTGGGGTGGTCGCGCCATTCTCACGGATATGGTGGCCGCGCCAGGGATGTTCATCGAATTCAGCAACGGCGTGCACACGACACGCGTGCGCGACGTGAAGATCCTGCGCGGCAGCGCCACCACCACACACTGACGAAGCCATTCCGGTTCAGCAGATAGCGCGACGCGGCGCCCGCGGCGTGCGACGCTGTCGCGGCTCGCCTCGCCCTCCTGAAAGGCGGCACGTTCTGGCCGTAATCGGACACTACCGGTCGTGTTCACCGATGCCACGCCACTGACGAGGGAACCGTTGAGGCCAACTCGCGTCCAATAGCTTGTTGGAAGAACTCGGACAGAGACTGAACTACATGCGCACATTTGTGTTGTCTGCCGTCATCCTCACCTCGGCCACGCTTGTTGCGCAGCAACAGCCGGTGACATTCCGCAGCGGTGTCACGCTGGTGGGTGTCGACGTGACGGTGCTGGACAAGGACGGCCGGCCGGTCGCCGGACTCACGGCTGAAGATTTTCAGATCACGCTGAACGGCAAGCTCCAGCCCGTCCGCACCCTCTCGTATGTCGAGGTCGCCGAACCGATCGATATCGAACCGGCAACCTCTGCCCCTGCCGATCACATCAGTGGGCGCGCCGTCGTCACCAACGCGGTGCCCGTGGAGGATCCCAAGATCTTCGTCCTGGCCATCGACGATCTCTCCCTGCCGCCGGAAGGCGGACGCCGGACGTTGACGGCGGCCCGTCGTTTCGTCGACAGTCAGCCGTCGAACGTGCTCGTGGGTGTGACGACGACCAGCGGTTCCGTTGCGGTCAATCCCACGCTGGATCGATCGATCGTCACAGCCGCGCTCAGCCACGTGGTCGGCTCATTCATCGACCCGCGTAAGCCGCGATCGATCGAGGCGCCAACGATTGGCATTGCCGAAGCCCTGGAGATTGCCGGGTACAACAACACGTCCGTGTATGACGGGGCTGTCAAGCGAGAGTGTGCCGACGGCGGGCGCGCGCTGGACACCGAAGAGTACGGGCAGTACAGCAATGCGATGGGCAACTACAACTCGAAGTGCGCCACCGACCTGGCATCGTCGGCTCGATTGATCATGAGTCTCGTGCAGGGCGCGGCCAGCCAGCAAATCTCGGCGCTGTCGAATGTGCTGGATGCGATGCGGGGTGCGCCTGGCCTCAAGCAAATGATTGTGCTTACCCAGGGCGTGGCCGGCACCCGCAACCTGATCAGTTTGTTCGAACCTGTGACGACCGCCGCCGCGGCAGCCGGCGTGCAGTTGAGTTTCCTCATGGAAGACGAGGACGAGGTGGACATGTCGCAGCAGAACAGGGGTGCCACGGCGCTCGGCCAGAAGGTCGGAGGCGGGGGCATCACTGAGCGCCGCCGTGAGGATCGGCGGATGTTCGTGGCGGCGCTGCAGACGCTGGCGGATTCGTCGGGTGGCACCTTCGAGCGTGTGATCACGAATCCCGACGGCGCGCTCCGTCGCGCGGCGCTTTCCGGGTCCGCGGTGTACCGGCTCGGCGTCGAGGTGCCGCCGGATGCGTCCACCTCGAAGCGGCTCGATGTGGTGGCTGCCGTTGCGCGCGAGGGCGTCACGCTGCGTGTCAATCGCCACAATGTCGTGCCCGGCGCGGTGGCAGACGAGAGTCCGGCGGAAAAAGTTACGGCCGCGCTCAGAAAGGGCAAGCCGTATTACGGCGTGCCCATGCGCGTGGGAGTGGTCAAGCGGCGCGCGAATAACCACCAGGTAGAGCTTGGGGTGGGTCTTGGCGTTCCGGGATCGGTGGCCGGGCCGCTGAAAGTCACGGTCGGCGTCCTGGACCCCAGCGGCTCGCTCAAGCAGGGCACGCAGACGATCCAGGCGCCGGAAGGCGGCACGGGCTACAGACTGACGGTGCCGCTTCCGGTGCCGGAGGGCACGTATCGCGTTCGCCTGGCCGTTGAGGACGCGGACGGGAGCGTGGGCAGCGTGGACACGGAGGTCAGCGCCCGGCTGAACCCGATGGGGCCGGTCAACGCCAGCGATTTGCTCACCTGGTGGAAGGATGCGTCGGGACGACCGCAGTTTGTCGGGCTTGACGACATGCCGGTGGGCGTGGCGAACCTGAGCGCGGGCGTCGAGCTGTACAGAATAGCTGACGTGGCGGTGCCGGCTGATCTCAGCGTCCGCTTGTCGATCCTCGAGGCCGGCGCGGCGACACCGGTTGCGGAAGTCGACATCACACCGCACGCCGAGGGCGATGTCCTTCGAGCCGAAGCCAGGTTGCCGCTCGGGAGCCTGGCGTCAGGTTCGTACGTGCTCCGGGCGACCGTCAGCAGCGGCGGGCAACGCCTGGGCGAAGTCTCCACCACGATCAACAAGAAGTAGCGCGGCGGCCCGCGGCCGCCGCGACTGGGATGGTTCAATCCCGCAGGGCGGCGATGGGATTGGTTCGACTGACCCGCAGCAGCGGAACCATGGTGGCGAGTCCGGCTGTTCCCACCAGGAACATGCCCACGACCAGGAACGATACCGGGTCCAGCGGCGCAATCCCGAACAGGAACGCGGAAAGCGCTTGTGCTGCCAAGCCGGCGGCAGCCAGACCGACGATCAAACCGACCGTGGTGGCCCGGACCGTCTCGGCGGACGCATCCCGGACCAACCGCCACGGGCTGGCGCCAAGCGCGGTGTGAATGGCGAACTCTGGAGCGCGGCCCACCAGGCGGGCCGCAAGCACACCGCGAAGCCTCGGAACAACATCCCGGTGAAGTCCTCGGGCGCCACGCCAATCACGGTGTAGGGCCGGCCGTTCAAAGTGAGCGTCTGTCCGATGACGCCGGGATCGGCGGCAAGTCGACCGCGCCAGAACGCGTGTCCGATCACGACCACGGGATGCTGGCCCGGAGTCCGGTCGTCCTCTGGACCGATCAGCCGGCCAAGCGCCGGCGCCAGCCCCAGCGTCTGGAAATACGATCCGGTGACGATTTCTCCGAACAGGGTGTCTGCGCGGCCGCCGTGACTCCAGGTGGCCATGAGACCGCTGTAGCCGAAGACGCCTGACATCGAATCGGTCGTCGCTTCGGCCACGTCAATGTAGTCGGGATAAGAGAACGCTCCGTGGCCGCTGCCATCGGATCCACTGGTGTACAGACAGTGGGGAGGGGCATAGGCACTGTCCGGTGTGACGGGCGCCGAAGCGGCCTTGTTCCCCGCCCCGCACCACAGTCTTCCGCCGTGCCTATGCCCTCACTCCGGGGGACCGGACCTACGTCCGGATCCGATCGCTACTTCTTGACCTCGAACCCGGTGATCATCACTTCCAGTTGGTGGTTCACGCGCAGACCGGCGATGCCGTCGGTCGTGGCGCCCAAGTCTGCCTTCGCCGCTGAATGGACCACCGTGCCATTGACGACGAAGTCCACCTTGTCACCGGCGACGCGCACTTCCAGCGCATTGACCGATGTGCCGTCATCGCCAGGCTTCGCGACGACATCGTTCGGCGTCTTCGGCGCCACCGCCACCGGCCTGGGCGCTTCAGGCGTGCGATGGCTGATCATCCACGTGCCATTCTGCGCCACCAGGAAATAGAGGTACTCCTGTTTCTCGTTGTCCAGATTGCTGCCACCCAGCACCAGTCCGTAGTAATTGGTGTGGCCACTCGGTTTGAGCAACTTGAACGACGCTTGCACCGTGTACGCGCCCGACGCGGTGTTGGCCGGGTTCCAGTACACCGCCGCAGCGGGATTGACGGCATGAAAGCCGCCTCCCATGGCCATGAACTTGATCTCACCCGCGCCATCTGGATCCGTCGCGCTGGTGCTGCGGTCGGCCCGCACCATCCAGCCCTGGGCTGACTGCGCCGCAACCTGCGCCACCGCTACGGTTGCCGCTATCGCTACACACACTACGACTATCGATCGCTTCATTAGACACTCTCCCTGTAAAGCCCGGCGAAGACACCGGAAACACCAGATATTCGATGATACTCCGGTCGCAGGCCGCGGGCCGCGGGCCGCCAAGGGAACTCCTGACCCATGGAATCCGTCCGAATTCGTGTGTCCACTCTCCGCCAGACGGTCCGTTCCCTCCTCAAAGATCGCAGCTTCACGATTACCGCCGTCATCACGCTGGCGGTTTGTATCGGCGCGAACACCGCCATCTTCAGCGTGGTCCGATCCGTGTTGTTGCGTCCACTGCCCGTGCCCGATGCGGACCAGTTGGTGTTTGTGTACAACAGCTATCCCAATGCTGGCGCCGAACGGGCTGGGGCTGGAGTGCCAGACTACTTCGATCGCCTGACCGCCGTGCCGGCGCTCCAGGCGCTCTCCATGTTCCGAACGAGCGGCGCGACCCTGGGTTCGGACACGGGTACCGAACGCATCAAGACCGTACAAGCCACGGCATCGTTCTATGAGTTGACCCAGGTGAAACCGGTGGTGGGCGCACTGCTCTCCGAGGCTGATTCCGAGGAAGGCGCCGCTGCCCGCGTTCTTCTCAGTCATGGCACCTGGCAACAGCGCTATTCCGGCGATCCCGCGATTGTCGGCCAGGAAATCCGGCTGAACGGGCGCCCCGCCACGGTCGCCGGAGTTCTACCGGCGGAGTTCACGTTCCTGTGGAATGACATCGATGCCTTCGTTCCGGCCGTATTCACCGCGCGGGACAAGTCGATTGAAGGCCGCCACAGCAACAACTGGGGGATGATTGGCCGGCTCGCACCGGGCGCGTCGATCGAACAGGTTCAACAGCAACTCGACGCGCTCAATGCGGCCAACGACGAGCGCTTTCCACAGTTCAAACAGCTGCTCCTCGATGCCGGTTTTCGCACCATGGCCGTGCCGCTGCAGCAGGACGTTGTTCGGGACCTTCGCGCGGTCCTGTATCTGCTCTGGGGCGGCGTGCTGCTGGTGCTGCTCATCGGCGCGGTCAACATCGCGAACCTGGTGATGGTGAGAGCCAGTGCGCGCAATCGCGAACTGGCGATGCGCCACGCGATTGGCGCCTCAATGACCCGGCTTCGATCGCTGATGCTCACCGAAACGATGGTGCTCTCGATCGTTGGCGGAGCGGCCGGCGCGCTCCTCGGCTGGTGGGCTCTGTCGGCCGTGCCCATGCTTGGGCTGGATGAGATTCCTCGCGGCCACGAAATCCGCATGGATGCCGTCGTCGCGGCGACGGCCCTTGGGCTGACGCTGCTGGTCGGACTGCTCATTGGCCTGATCCCGGTCATCCGACTGGGGCGCATGAACGTCAACGCGACGTTGCGCGACGAGGGCCGCAGCGGGACGGCCAGCCGCGGCACGAACCTGTTGCGACGCGGTCTGGCCACGGCACAGATTGGCCTCGCCTGCGTCTTGCTCGTGTCCGCCGGTCTCCTGGTGGCGAGCTTTGAACGCGTGCTCGGGATCGATCCGGGGTTCTCATCGGAAGGCGTGATTACCGCTGAAGTCAGTTTCCCGGCAACGTCCTATACGGACGGACCTACGGTGACCGCCATAACGAGCCGCGTTCTGGAAGCCGCGCGCTCGATCGCGGGAGTGGAAGTGGCGGGAGTGACGTCCACCATTCCGTTTGGTGGCAACTACAGCGACAGCGTGATCTTCGCCGAAGGGTACGTGATGAAGCCTGGAGAATCAGTCATTTCTCCCAGCCAGGTCTCCGCCAGCGACGGCTACTTCGACACCATGAAGACGCCGCTGGTGTCCGGCCGGTTCTTCACCAGCGGCGACACGGCGGACTCGCCACTGGTGGCCATTGTGGATGAACGGCTGGCCGCCAGGTTCTGGCCGGGCCAGGACCCCGTCGGTCGACGCCTCTATCGCCCGGTGAGCATGGAAGACCTGACCGCGATCACGGATCAAACCCGCTTCATCAACGTCGTCGGGGTGGTCCGCGAGGTCCAGCACCGCGAGCTGGCTGCGGCAACCGAGCCGGTGGGCACGTACTACTTCCCGTGGGCGCAGTCGCCAGACCGCACGTTGTTCCTGGCCATGCGGACGACGGTGACACCTGAGAGTGTCGTGAACTCGCTGCGCACCAAGATTGCCGCAATCGATCCGGAAGTGCCGGTGTTTGGGGTGCGCACGATGGTTGAGCGCATGGATGAGTCCCTGGTGGGACGACGGGTGCCGATGCTGCTGGCGATCGCCTTTGCCGGCGTCGCCCTCTTCCTCTCAGCGGTCGGCGTCTATGGCGTCCTGTCGTATCAGGTCTCGCAGCGCCGGCGGGAGATCGGCATTCGGATGGCGCTGGGCAGCACCACCCGTGAAGTCTTCACGCTCGTCTTGCGTGACGGCCTGACCATCGCGGCTGCCGGTCTCGTCTTCGGCCTGGTTGGCACCTACTTCGTCGGCCAGACGATGCAGAGCCTGCTCTTCGATGTGGCGCCGATGGATCCGCTGGTGGTGGGCCTGGTGGCGGCGCTGCTGACGATGGTGGCGATCGCCGCCACGCTTATTCCGGCGCGACGCGCGTCGCGCGTCAGTCCGCTGACGGCGCTGTCCGACTAGATCCGCCGCAGGAGCGAGGCCACGCCGAGCGCCGAGGGCTGCACGTCGAGCTTGTACAGCGCGGCCGCGTTCTGCCACAGCATCAACTCCCGGTCCTTGGGCTGGAGCTTCAACTCTTCGACGAATTGCAGATACGACTCCATCGTCGCCAGCGGCCAGTCCGTGCCGAACAGCACCTTCCTGGGATTGACGCCCCAGAGCAGCATCTCCTTGAGTTGCTGTCGCATGTAGGCCTCGAACCGGTCGCTGAAATCGCCCAGCGTAAGTCCCGACATGTCGGTGTAGACGTTGTCGTTCTTGTAGACCACTTCCATGCAGTCGCGGAACCACGGGTTGCCCAGGTGACAGATCAGGAACTTGACGTTCGGATAATCCACCGCCGCATCGTCGACATTAATCGGATGCGAGTACTTGACCTTGCCCCGGGCTGAGTACGTGTCGCCGGTGTGAATCATCACAGGCACATCGAACTCCTCAGCCAGTTGATAGGCGGGCGCCAGCTTGGGGTCGGCCGGGTAGAACGGCTCATACCCGGGATACAGCTTCAGGGCGATGATTTCTCCGGCGACCAGCATGGCCCGCAATTCGGCGACGTCGGCGTCGGAGAACGTGTTCCATGACAGCCCCGCCACAACCCGGATGTTCGGCAGATCCTTTGTCGCATCAACCACCGCCCGCGTGGACGGACGGCCGGGCACAACCTTGTATGACGTCAGCACCAGCGCCATGTCGACGCGGTTCCGCCGCATGACCGTCTGCAGGCGGGCCAGACAGCCGGCCAGATCGTCAACCGTCTCGTCGGCGTAGTTGTTCAGATGGGTGTGGCAGTCGATGATCACGATTTCTTACTGTACCGCTCGATGACCTTGGCGGCCCAATCTCTCCCGCCCAGGCCGAACGCCAGGGCGGCGGCCAGGCACACGGCGGCGAAGGCGATCTGGAACGCCGACACGAGCACGGCACTGCCGATCGTCAATTGCTCGGCAGCCATGAACAGGACGAACACCAGCAACGCGTAGCGTGCCAGCGCGCTGATGGGTTCCGCTGCCAGACTTCCAATGTTGTTGAGATAGCTCAGGACGAGGCCGCCGATCACGCGGGCAAACAGTGAACCGAACACCAGAATGCCGACCGCCAACAGGACGTTGGGCAGGTAGTTGACCATCCGCTCGAACAGTTGGCCCGCCGCCTGGACCCCTGACGCATCCAGGAGCGCCACGAACACGCCCAGCAGGATCGCCCAGTAGAGACCGCTGGCCACCAGCGTGACCGTCGTGAACTTGACCCCGCCCTGAATGAGGAAGTCATCGAAACCGGCGCGTTCGGCCAGTTCGTCCACGTGCAGGGAGCGGAGGACGCGAATGGCCAGGCGCTTCACCAGCCTGGCCACGAGCCAACCCACCACCAGCAGGACCAGTGCCAGCACCACGTCGGGCAGGGCTTCCAGGACGCCATTCCATTGGCGGTTCAATGACTGCAGAAGAGTGGACGTGCCGTTCATCGGTACGACATCCTACACCGTGAGATGGCGGTCCGGCGGCCCCGCGTATCACCACTGACCTCATGACGCCCATGTCTTTCGGGAAGATTCATCCACAAAGCCCGCGCCATCAGTGGACGCGTATCGCCACCAGCATCGGGATTGTGGCGCTGCTGCTGCTGGTCAATCTGCCGCAACTCGACCGTCGGGCGAACGAGTACAGCAATCGCCTGATGCAGCGGGCCCTCATTGCCTTCGCCGTGGCGCGTGGCGTTGACAGCGCAATCTCCATGGCCCAGGGCACCGAAGTGGCCCTGCAGCCGGCCGGCCTCGGCGTCACCCTCACACCCGGCGAATTGCTCGACCCGGTCAACGACATGGTCGAGCAACTGAGCAACGTCCTGCTGTGGGCCGCGGCTGTGGCCGGCATGCAGAAACTGTTGCTGGCCATCAGCAGTTGGGGCTGGCTGACCGCGGCGCTGTCTCTCCTGCTTGTCATTTACGGTCTCGGCCTGTGGCGCCGCC
>JAHEFO010000013.1 GCA_024640135.1 Acidobacteriota bacterium | reverse complement strand
TCTCGAGTACGGGATATCGTTCGACATTCCCGAGGCGCGAACCGAGCCCATCACAGGGTCGATCACGGCCAGATTCACGCTCAACCACGTCAAGGCGCCACTGGCTTTTGATTTTGCGCAGCCAGCCGGGAATTTCCTCGGCGCCATTGTCAATGGCCAGACCACCTCGGAAGTTGTGTCGAGGGACGGACATCTGGTGGTGCCGGCAGGCCTGCTGCTCCCGGGACGCCCGAACGAGATCACACTCAACTTTGTCGCCGGCGACGAAGCCCTGAATCGACAGGACGAATTCCTTTACACATTATTCGTGCCTGCGCGGGCGTCGCTGGCGATGCCGGTGTTCGACCAGCCGAACCTCAAGGCGCGCTGGGTGCTGGCTCTCACAATCCCCGCGGAGTGGACCGCTGTTGCCAACGGTCCGACAGCGGGACTGATTCGTACGGCCACCCGCTCGGAGGTGATCTTCGCGAAGACCGAGCCGCTGCCCACCTACCTCTTCGCTTTCGCCGCCGGACACTTTTCGGTGGAGACGGGAGAACGAAACGGTCGCCAGTTCCGGATGCTGCATCGTGAGACCGATGCCGACAAAGTGGCCAGGAACCGAGAGGCCATCTTCGACCTGCACGCCACCGCGCTCGGCTGGCTGGAGGACTACACCGCCCTGCCCTATGCGTTCGGCAAGTTCGACTTCGTGGTGATTCCGTCGTTTCAGTTCGGCGGCATGGAACACCCGGGCGCGGTGTTCTACAACGCGTCATCGATCTTCCTCGACGACTCGGCCACCCAGAACCAGCGCCTTGGGCGCGCGAGCCTCATCGCCCATGAAACGGCACACATGTGGTTCGGCGATTTGGTGACGATGGAGTGGTTCAACGACGTGTGGATGAAGGAGGTCTTCGCCAACTTCATGGCCGCGAAGATCGTGAACCCGTCGTTCCCGGAGGTCAATCACGACCTGAGGTTCCTGTACGCGCACTACCCGGCCGCCTACGAGGTGGATCGCACGTCGGGAGCCAACCCCATTCGGCAGTCGCTCGACAACCTCAACGAGGCCGGTTCTCTGTACGGCGCGATAATTTATCAAAAGGCCCCGATCGCCATGCGCCAGTTGGAACTGCTCCTCGGCGCGGAGTCGTTCCGGGATGGCCTGCGCGAGTACTTGAAGGCCCATGCGATGGCCAACGCGACCTGGCTGGATTTGATCCAGGTGCTGGACGCGCGCACGCCAGCGGATCTCGCCGCATGGAGCCGCGCGTGGGTCGAAGAACGCGGACGGCCCCGGGTGCGGGTCGAGGTGCAGCCCGGCGCCGGGGGAACTGCCGACGTCGCGCTGGCCGTTGAAGATCCGATGGGACGAGGACTGGTCTGGCCACAAGCCCTGATCGTCGTCTTCGGCCGCGGCGCGGATGCCGTCAGTGAGGACGTCATGCTGGACGACACCGGCCGCGCGTCGTTGCCACTGCCGTCGTTTCGCGATCCCTCGGGCGGTGCGGCGAATATTGCCCGCTGGGTGCTGCCGACCGGAGGCGGTCTGGCGTACGGCGACTTCGTCCTTCCGGCACAGATGCTGGACGCCCTCGCGGCGGATTTGCCCGTGATCGTCGATCCGCTCACCCGCGGCGCGGCGCTGGTGACTCTCTGGGAATCGATGCTCGAAGGAAGAATCCCGGCGTCCCGACTGCGCGAGGCGCTCATGACCGCCTTGCCGGTGGAACCCGACGAACTCAACGTCGCCAGGCAGATTGGATACCTGGAGTCCCTCTTCTGGAGGTTCTCCTCAGCCGAGGAGCGGTCGGCGCTGGGGCCGGCCGTGGAAGCGCTGTTGCGCGAGGGCCTCTCCCGCGCGAACAGTACCAGCATCAAGAGTGCCTGGTTCAACGGGCTCACGGCAACGGCGACAACGCCCGAAACCATCGCGTGGCTGCGAACGGTCTGGAGTCGCGACGAGAAGATCCCTGGCCTTCCCCTCTCGGAGAATGACGAGACGAGTCTCGCGCTTGCTCTCGCCCTGCGCGGAACCGACCAGGCCGAGGCCCTGCTCGACATGCAGGAGGCGCGCATTGCCAACCCCGACCGTAAGGCGCGGTTCGTCTTCGTCCGGCCGGCCGTTTCGGCCAGTGCCGTCACGCGTGAGGCTCTGTTCGAACAGTTCAAGGATGTCGCGAACCGGCGTCGCGAAGCATGGGTGCTCGAAGCGATGGGATACCTGTATCATCCGCTGCGGGCGGAGCAGTCGCGCCACCTCGTGGTCCCCGCCCTGCAGATGGTGCTGGAGATTCGCGACACCGGCGACATCTTCTTCCCGAAGCGTTGGGCGGACGCTGCGCTGGGTGGCGATCGGTCTCCGGAGACGGCGGCCGACGTGCGCGCATTCCTGGACAGCCTGCCGGCCGACTATCCCGAACGTCTGCGCTGGGTGCTGCTGGCCTCGGCGGATTCGTTGTTCAGGGCGGCAGGCGCGACGCGCTAGAGCGAACGGTTTCCAGATGCGTGTCGCATCATTCCTGCGCCCTCCCGCGCGCGTCGTGGCGATCCCGGTATACTGCGGCGCGTGTCCGTCCGCACGTCGCTGGTTATTGCTTTCACCGCGCTGAACTTGACGATTGGCGGCCTGGTCGCCTGGCTGAGGCTGCCCATCTACCTCGACTCCACGGGTATCGTCCTCGCCAGCCTGCTGCTCGGCTGGCGCGCCGGTGTGAGTTGCGGCGTCCTGACCTGCCTCATCGGATTCTTTGTCGTGAACCCGTATCTGCCCTTCTTTACCGGCACGGCCATCGTCATTGGGCTGGTCGTGGACCAACTGCGGCGGCGGAACCTGTATCGATCACCGGCACTCACCGTGATCAGCGCCCTGATTCTCGCCTGCGCTGCCGCGCTGGCGTCCGCGCCGGTGGTCGCTCTTGTGTTCGGCGGCGTCACGACCAGCGGATCTGACTTGCTCACGGCCTTCTTCCGCGCCACCGGACAGAGCCTGCTGGACAGTGTCATGCTCTCGCAATTGACCAGCGAGCCCGTAGACAAGCTCATCGTGACGCTGGTGTCCATCTCCGTGATCCGGGCTCTACCCAGGTCGTTCCTGACTCAACACGGACTCCGCGGTCATGCCGACTGACTCCCGCTAGGACGCTGGGGTGGCTGGAGGCATCAGCGGAATCCGCGCGATCGCGCTGTTGGCGGTGTACCTCGGCCTCAGCGTCAACGCGTCGACCGTCGGCATCCCGGCCTGGCTGTCGTGTGTGGCGATGTTCGCGGGCGTGTTCGCCTGGTTTCGAGTCTGGCCACACCTCGTGACCCTGATGGTGATCTTCGGCATGTACGGACTGGTGATGGGCATGCCGCGGCCCGAACCGTGGCCCGAGGCCCTGAGATTCGTCCTCAACGACACGTCGCAGTTTTCCCTGCGGGTCCTGCTGTACCTGATCGTGCCAATGATCTTCTTCACGTCAGTGGTCGATCCCTACCAGTTGGCCCGCGACATCGCCCGGTTGCGGATTCCAGGTGCGGGTCCCGTGTTGCAGTTGATCGGCTCCATTCGCCTCGCGGTGTTCAATCGCCTGGGAGAAATCGACACACACCTGGCCGTGCGCGGAATCGACTCGGCCTCCGGCGTCGCCAGGATACGGACGGTCGGCCTGTGGACCGTCCCTCTCCTGGCCGCGTTGATTACCGAGGCCGCCAACCGATCGGCATATTGCCAGATGCTGGGTCTGCCATTTCCGCCCAGGCTGGTCACCGCGCGATCACCGGTGAGCGCCGTTGACGTCATGTTGTTTGCGTGTGCGGGAGGACTGATCCTGTTGTGGCGATTTACGTCCTGACCTCGAATCCCAGCGCGATTGATTTCGGCCATGTGAATCTGCAGGCACGCGTGGAGGCCTGGCTTGGCGCCGCGGTCGGCCTGTATCGCCCGTACCCGTTCGTCGAGCACAGCGGGTTCAGTGAAACCGTCAGGGAGGAGATCGCCCTGGTCCTGGCCAATCACGTGGAAGGGGAATCCCCGTTGCGTCAGTTCGACGCGTTCGTCGAGGCCTGGGATCTGGCCCTCCACCTGGACCGGCGCGTCCTCGACCTGTCAGGAGGATGGCGCAAGTACCTGGGTCTGGCGCTGTTCCTCAACCGGCGTCTGCCCGGGCGACTGCTGCTGGACGCCACCAGTCACCTGAGCGACTCGCGGATCCGCACGCTGCTCGTTCGCGCCATGGAACACGGCGACGCCGTGTTTTGTGAATACGATCCGCAACTGCTGCTCGGACTCCAGGCGGACGCGGCCGGGCCGCGGCCGCCCCTGCGGCGCCTGGCCGATGACGGCACGATCGTGAGCGAGGTGCCTTCCCCATGAGTCGGCTTCGCCTGGAGGCCATAGGTTTCAGCTACGGACTTCAGCCGCCCGTGCTCCGCGATGTCTCGCTCGCAATGGAGGCAGGCGAGTCCGCGCTGGTCCTGGGAGACAACGGGTCCGGCAAGAGCACACTCGGCCGCCTGATCGGCGGACTCGCGCCAGCGACGACCGGCCGCATCACGATCGGAGATGAGCCACTGGCCCGCGTGGCTTCACGAGAGCGGCCAACGCGAACGGTCTATGTATCTCAGGTGAGTTATCTGCAGTTCTTTCGGGCCACATTGGCCGAGGAAATCGCATTGGCGGCCAAACAGTCCGGACACCCGGCGCCAACCGGCGAGAGGCTTCGTCATTTCAGCCTCCCGTCGCTGGAGTCGAACCCGCGGGATCTGACCTATCCGGAGATGTGGCGGTTGCAGCTGTTGCTGCTTGGCACGGTGTTCCGGCCCGCGGTCATGTATATCGACGAGATCATCGCGCCCGGATCCCGGGAGCAACAGATCGCGCTGGAATTCACGCTGTCGCAGCGACGGGCTCAGGGCCAGGTGACAATGCTCGCCTATCAGCGGCGGATCGAGACACGCTTCGATCGTGTCTTCAGAGTCGAGGCCGGCACGGTGGCCTCCGTAGAACTCGAGCCCGCGGCTTCCTGATGGACGACCGGCGCAACCCAATCAGCGTCCGCCGACGGGAATCTCCGCCGTCTCGTCCCACAGGTAGCGCGCGAACCACTGCCAGTTGTGCCAGGCGGCGCCGAGGCGCTGGCGTGGTTCCCCGATGCCGTGCGTCCGACCCGGGTACACGAACATTCGAGTCGCCACACCCTGTTCGAGCAGGGCACGGTAGAAGCGCCGGGCTCCGGCCATCGGGACGATCGGATCGTCCTCGACGTGCTGGACCAATGTCGGCGTTCGCGCTGCGGCGATGTAGGTCAGCGGCGAGGCGCGGACGTAGGCGTCAGGCTGCTCCCAGGGAGGGCCGCCGAACGTGAAATCGCGCGTCGTGAAGTTTGCCGACTCCCACCCGTAGTGCGTGCCCCAGTCCGTAATGCCGGCGCCGACCGACGCGGCCGCAATCTCCTGGCTTGTGGACGACAGCCAGGCGCTGATGAACCCTCCATAGCTCCAACCCGCCACACCGACGCGCTTCGGATCCACCAGCCCCTGCGCGACGAGAGAGTGGATGCCGGCCAGCACATCGCCGGCATCACCGCTGCCGACGCCGGCGCGGTGCAACCGGCGAAACGCCGTGCCGTACCCAGCGGAGCCGCGGTAGTTCGGCTCCAGCACGAGCGCGCCCTTCCACAGCCAGTGCATCACCGGGTAGACGGACTGGCCGAGGCGATCGGCAATCGTCTCCTGCGAAGCTGCGCGGGGCCCGCCGTGCACGACCACGACGAGCGGCCTGGGCTCAGCAGGTCCCAGCCCGGCGAGACGATGGAGGACGCCTTCGATCTCCACACCATCGGCGGCTTTCCAGCGAATCGTTTCCGTCGTGACCAACGGCCAGTCGGCCACCTGCTCGCCAAGGTGGGTGATACGCGTGGCGTCGCCGCCTGCAACCGGCACGCGATACACCTCGGCCATCCCATCGGCCGGCGCGGCGATGATGGCGAGCACCGTCGCACCAGGCGCGGCGCGTCCCACTCCCATCAGGACAAGACCGGACGGACCGCGACCTCGAATGGTGCCATCCGCGTCGATCACAAATAGTCCACTCCCGGTGCCAACCGTGGAGCTGAAGACAATGCCGTCGGCGGTCCACGCGACTGGGAACGGCTCAGTCTGGAAGGAGCCGGTCACGACCTCGACTGCTGGAAGGGGCGCGGACCCATCGAAGCCGGGCTTGTCGACCACCGCCAATTTGCCTGCGGCGTTCGTCAACTCTTGGTCGAGGGTGGTGAAGAACGCCAGGCGACTTCCGTCAGGCGACCAGACGGGCGAGTCGTCCACTCCCTTCTGAGCGACCCACGGCGTCAGCGTGCCGCTCTGGACATCAAGAAGCGAAATATCCCGTGTCCACCAGTTGTTGCGCTCGTCCGCCGGTCCCACGACCACCGCAATCTCACGGCTCGTGGGCGACCACGCGATGCCATGCACCGAGAAGTCGCCCTGAGTGACTTGCCGGGGCTTCGCCGCGTCGTCGGTCAAATCGAGCAGCCACAGATGTGTCAGAGGCGCCGGGACGTCCTCCTCTTCGAATGGTCCGAGTAGCTCCTGTTCGCGTCCGCGCCTGTCCGGACTGGCTTCCTCGGACACCAATGCCAGCATGCGCCCGTCGGGGGACACTTCGTAGCCCAGGACACGGTCGAGGCCCACGGGCCGCTCAGTGGCAGGAGACGCGGGCGAATTCGGATCGAGGAACTTCAGCACGGCGCCCTGAGCGCTTCGGGTAAGGAACACCAAGCGGTTGCCATCGGGCATCCAGCGGGCACCGCCGGTAAACCCGTCTTCCGAGCCGATGACGCGCTGATCGGCATCCTGTGTCCACACGCGCAGTTCACGACTGGGAGCGTCAAGGCTGTTCATCCGCTTGACGTATGCCACGCGCGACCCGGACGGGTCGATGGCCGCATCGTCCACCGTGTCGAGCTCGAAGAGGTCCTGCAACGACGGGCGGCCCTCAAGCGGGCCGGCGATCCTCGGGTGGGTGATCGTCGCACTGTCAGGTTGTTGTGCCGGGGGACTACAGGCGGCTGTCAGGAGTCCGAGTGACAACGCGGCGACAAAGACGTTGCGGTGGTAGACCATGCGCTTGCAGGATAGCCGCCGCCGGTCCGCAGCGCCAAGTCGGCGAGCGCAAGAGCCTGGGCGCAGGCGAGCGGACGTGACGTGAGCCCGGTTCGCCCGGTGACACCTCCGGCGTGACGGCCTGCACTCGCAACCGGTCGCCAATTGGATCCATAATCGGCCACCTTCGATGATTGGCACCACAGTCTCCCGATACCGGATCACCTCCAGGCTTGGAGGCGGCGGAATGGGAGTCGTGTACGAGGCGGAGGATCTGGAACTTGGCCGACGCGTCGCCGTGAAATTCCTCCCGCAGGGACCGGCGAGCAGTGCTGACGCCCTCGAACGGTTCAGACGCGAGGCGCGTGTGGCTTCCGCCTTGAATCACCCGCACATCTGCACGGTCTACGATGTCGGGACCCATGACGGCCAGCCGTTCCTGGTGATGGAACGACTGGAGGGGCACACGCTCAAGCACCTGATCGGCGGCAAGGCACTGCCAACAGACCGGATCCTGACGCTCGGCGAGCAAATCGCCGATGCGCTCGACGCCGCGCATCGCGCCGGGATCGTGCATCGGGATCTCAAACCGGCCAACCTGTTCGTCACCGAACGGGGCGAGGCCAAAGTGCTCGACTTCGGCCTGGCCAAGATGCGGCCATCGGCGCCGGGCGGAACGACGGACCCGGAGGCGCCGACGGAGTTCCTGACCGAGGCGGGCATCACACTCGGCACGGTGGCGTACATGTCCCCGGAACAGGCGCGCAGCGAAGAGGTCGACGCGCGCAGCGATCTGTTCTCGCTCGGCGTCGTGCTCTTCGAAATGGCGACCGGACAGTTGCCGTTCGCGGGGCGCAGCACGGGGGAGACGTACGCCGCCATTCTGAGGAGTGCGCCGCCATCACCAGGCGACCTCAATCCGGACCTGCCGGACGCGCTCGAAGCGATTGTGCTCAAGGCGCTCGAGAAGGACGTCGCGCTGCGCTACCAGAGCGCGGCCGACCTGCGCGCCGACCTGGAACGCTTGCGGCGCGGCGAGAGCGGACAGGCCCCGGCCGTCACCCGCGCGCCGGCGTCGTCCCGGACCACGCGAAACGGCCTCGCGGCCGCCGCGCTGGTCATTGTCGCCGCTGCCGGGTACTGGGTATACCCACACCTCAACCGAACTGATTCCACCAGCGCTCTCCGGACGAACGACCAGCTTGTAGCCGTGATGCCGTTCACCATTCGCGGATCCCAGGAGTTCGCCTATCTCGGCGAGGGCGTCGTTGACCTGGTGAGCGCGCGTTTGGATGGCGCCGGCGGCCTCACCGCCGTCAATCCTCGGGCGGTCATCGCGCGGGCCAACCGGCGGGGGATGAACACGTCCGATCCGGCGTCGGTCCGACAGATGGCGTCCGAGCTTGGAGCGGGCCGCGTCTTGAGCGGCAGCCTGGTCGAAGCCGGCGGGCGGATCCAGCTGATTGCATCGTTGGATTCATCCGAGGACACAGGCGTCGCGCCGGTCAGCTTCTCAGAGGAGGGCGGCGTCGATGACTTGTTCGAGGTTGTCGATCGCCTCGTCCTGGGCGTGCTCGCAGGTTCGATGCCTGAGTCCGAAGCCCGGTTGCAGCGATTGGGTCCAGCGACGACCACTTCGGTTCCGGCGCTCAAGGAATACCTGGAGGGCGAGCGGATGATTCGCGCAGGCGGGAAGTACGCCGAGGCGTCAGCCGCCTACGACCGGGCCATCGCGATCGACCCGACATTTGCGCTGGCCTACTACCGGAAGAGCATGGTGGCCGAGTGGATTGACGCCTACGATGTCCGCTCCTCCGCGGAGCAGGCGCTCGAACACGCCGACCGGCTCTCTCGCCGCGACCGCAGTCTCCTCGGCGCCCTTCTGCTCCGTCGTCAAGGCCGGACGACGGAGGCCGAGCAGGCCTATCGCGCGCACCTCCATACCTGGCCTGACGAGGTCGAGGCCCTCGTGCAGTTGGGCGAGCTCTTCTTCCACGACAACCCGCGCAAGGGCCGGTCGATGAACGAGGCGATTCCGGTGTTCGAGCAGGCCGTGGCGCTCGAGCCCTCCAATGCAGACGCGCGCATCCACCTCGCGCGTTTGTACGCCCTCAATGGTCAGACGGAGTCGCTGGCGGAGACCGTCAGGCACTTCGAACAGGACGCCGGCGCCATAGCGCCGGAGGAAGCCGGAAGCGAGCGGCTCTTCGAGGTCCAGGCCCTTCAGGCGTACACGACGGGAGACCTGGCGGCACAGCAGGATCTCGAACGGAGACTCAAGGGCTTGCCCTGGCCCAACTTCTTCTTCGCGGCCCACGGCGTCTCGCGCTTCGCCCGCAACCCGGCCGGCGCGCAGGCGATTCTGGCCGGGCGCTCTGGTGACGAACCGCTCCTGCTGATGCTGGTGGCAAATCTGTACCAGGTGCGCGGACAACACCGGCAGTTCCTTCAGTTGCTCGACCAGCCGCCGGGTGGGCGCACGGCGCAGTGGGATTTGCTTGAAGCGTTCGTCTGGACGTCAGGCGCGGCGGCGCCCGAGACCGCGCGCATGGAGGCGGCGCTCGATCGCCTTCGACGTGCCGATCCGGCCAATATTCTGCGCGACGACTGGGTGCCCGCGTATGAGGACCTGACGGTCGACTTCCACGCGTTCGAGCGCGACTACAACGTGGCGCTCCTCCTGGTGCATCTCGGCCGCGCCGCCGAAGCGCGCCAGATCATCACGTCACTCAAGGCCCGCGCGAAGATGCAGGCGCTCGGCACCGTTCAAGAGGACGCGGTCCTGAGCCTCGAGGCCGAACTGCTTGAGCAGGACGGTCGATCCATCGAGGCCCTGGCAGTGCTGCGGACGATTGCCTACGAGACGCCGCACAGCGCCACCTATCGCGCCGTCGTCGATGGCTCTCGCTCGCGCTTCCTGCGCGCGGAACTGGAACTCGCGCACGGCGACCGCGCGGTGGCCAAGGCGCTCTACCAGGGCTTCGACGAGAGCTGGAGCCCCTGGGATCTGTACCACCGCCCGATCGTGTACGAGCGGCTCGCTCAGATTGCCGAGGCTGAGGAGCGTCCCTCCGAGGCAGTCGAACTGTACGGGCGTCTCCTCGATCTCTGGCGCGACTGCGATCCGGACCTGGTGGCCAGGCGGGACGACATCCGCCAGCGGCGAGACGCGCTCACCGCGAAGGCCGGCCGTCGGCCCTGAAAAGCCGTCGCAGATCGCGCCGCCAGTCAGCGAGGTGAATGCCGTCAGGACGGCGTCATTGCGTTACTCTGGGACTCTGGTGCACACCTTGAGTCCACCGGACAGGAGTAGAGCCATGACAACACGCGCGACCGCCCGCCACCTGGGCCTCTCATCCCTGGCAGTTCTTGCCCTGATCCTCGCCGGCAGCGCCTGCGCGCCTGGCGCGGACGCGCCGCGCACGGACCTGCGCTTCGAGATCTCCTTTCCGCCTGAGGTGAGCAGCGAGCCGCTGACCGGCCGCATGTTCCTGGCCATTGCACGCGACGGTGAATCCGACCCCCGGCTGCAGGTCGGCAGATACGGGGTCCCCCTCTACGGGGTCGATGTTGAGAACCTCGGGCCCGGCACGCCCGTTTCGATCGACGCCGATACGCTGGGCTGGCCCATCGAGACCCTCGCCGATGTTCCCCCTGGTGACTACTACGTGCAGGCGGTGCTGAACAAGTACACGCGTTTCGAACGGTCCGACGGCCACGTCGTGTGGATGCACAACGATCAATGGGAGGGACAGGACTGGCGACGCTCGCCCGGCAATGTGGTCAGCGTCGTGCAGCAACTGCACCTCGACCCGGCCAACGGCGGCACGCACCGAATTCAGGTCACCGAGATCATCCCGCCGATCGAGCCGCCGGCGGACACCGAGCGGGTCAAGCACATCAAGATGCAGTCCGACATCCTGACCGAGTTCTGGGGCGTGCCCATGTACATCGGCGCGACGGTCCTGCTGCCGGCGGGCTACGACGACAACCCCGGCGTGTCTTACCCAACGGTCTACCAGCAGGGCCACTTCTCGCTGCGCAATCCGTTCGGGTACGGCGGCGGCAACGAGTTCACCGAGGCCTGGGATTCGAATGACTTCCCGCGGATGCTGGCCGTGACCATCCAACATCCGACACCGTACTTCGATGATTCGTACGCCGTGAACTCAGCCAACAACGGTCCTTACGGCGACGCCATTCACCAGGAACTGATTCCCGAACTCGAGCGCACCTTTCGGGCCATCCCGGAATCCTGGGCCAGGGTGCTGACCGGCGGCTCCACGGGCGGTTGGGAGTCGTTCGCCCTGCAGGTCCTGTATCCCGACTTCTACGGCGGCACCTGGTCATTCGCGCCAGACCCGCTCGATTTCCGCAACGTCGAGGGCATCAACATCTACGAGGACGAGAACGCCTTCTACAAGCAGCACGAGTGGTACCGCGTACCGACCGCCAACACCCGCTTCGAACCCACAGGCGAGGTACGTCTGACCTCGCAGCAGCGGAACACCATGGAGTTGGTGCACGGCACCAAGGGGCGCTCGGGCCAGCAACTCGACATCTGGAGCGCCGTCTTCGGGCCGGTCGGCGACGACGGCTACTTCGCACCGCTGTTCGACAAACGCAACGGCGAGATTGACCCACGCGTCGCCGAGTACTGGCGCGACCACTACGACATGCGCCACATTCTCGAGACCAACTGGAAGACGCTCGGCCCGAAGCTCGTCGGCAAGCTTCACGTCATTGCCGGCGACATGGACAACTTCTACCTGAACGTCGGCGCGTACCACGTTCAGGAGTTTCTTGAAAAGACAACGGATCCCTACTACGGCGGGTCCTTTACGTTCGGACCGCGCGGCGGACACGGCTGGCGCCCGTATTCGAACGTCGAGTTGCTACGCATCATGGCCGGCCACATCGCCAAGAACGCCCCCTCAGGAACTGCCACGTCGGGCTGGCGGTAGGACCGAAGAGAGCGCCGCGCGTTGCCGCGGAGGCAACGGGTCAGTCACGCAGGAGGAGACTCGGATCGGCCCGGGATGCGAATCGTCACGTGCGTCAGCGGACCCGCTGGGGCGACCGCTTCTTCAGCATGGAGGCCGGCACGGTGACGGCGTTGGACGCCGGATCGGCCTGACGCCTGGGCGCCCGGCGCCGAACGAGCGTCTGCAGCGTCACCGACTCGTACGTGGCCTGCACGAGTTCGTCAACTTCGTGAAAGAGCCACTGCACTCTGCAGGCGGAGGCCGTCGGACACGGAACCTCGGGGCGCGGGTGCAGGGCGCACACGCCAGGCGTACGGCGCCGCTCGAAGACGTGCATGACGTCAAGAACCGTGATTTTCGACGCCGGCCGGGCGAGGCGATAGCCGCCGCCGATCCCGCGTGTCCCGGTCGCCAGGCCCGCCCGCACCATCTGCTGGAAGACCTTCGCCAGCGCCCCTTCTGGAATCCGGTAACGCGCGGCCACTGCGGACACCGTCGTCGGGGCCTCGCCGGCCATCGCCATCTCAGCAGCCGCGTACAGCGCGTATTGTGTGGACTTGGTGAGGTTCATGGATGTCAGGTTCGCGTACGAGCCAGATCAAGATCCAGGCACAACCTCGGCGCGATCGTGAACCCTTCGTGCTGGAAGAATGTGATCAGGTCGGGATGATTCCACGAGACCTCCGTCTGCAGAGTCCCGATGCCGAGACCCAGCAGATTGGTCCGCAGTTGATCGAGGAGCGCAGCAGCCACATGCCGGCCGCGATAGTCGCCATGCACACCGAGGACGTCGAGCACGGCTGCAGGTTCGGTCACGCCAAACTCGCCGTAGTAGAGCCGGGCCAGCAGGAAACCCACGACATGGCCGTCCAGTTCCGCGGCCAGCGACACGGCAATGCCGGTGTCGCTCATGGCCTGTTTCATCTTGAGTGACAGAAACCGGTCGCGTCGGCGTCCGACCGCGCGCTCATCAATGGCCGTAATGGCATCAATGTCATCGGAACGCAGGCTTCTGATAAGCACCAGATCACGTGGGGGACTGTCGAGTTCCATCGCTTCTTCTCCTCCAGGCGGCCGTACGGCCACTACCCAATCAGCTGGCCACCGTCGACGCGGATCACCTGGCCCGTCACGTGCCTGGAAAGATCGCAGACCAGGAACACGGCCGCGCGCGCCACATCATCGGGTTCACCCACGCGGCCAAGCGCGGACTCATCGGCCGCCCGCTGGTGAAACTCGTCGGGCAGCGAGGCGGTCATGGGCGTCGTGATCCATCCGGGCGCCAGGGCGTTGACGCGAATCCCGAACACACCGACCTCCCGTGCCGCCGTCCTGGCCAGCGCATTGAGACCAGCTTTGCTGGCGGAATACGACGACAGACCGATCTTGCCGCGCTCGCCATTGATGGATGAAATCAGCACGACGGCACCGCCTCCAGTGCGCCGCATGATGGGCACCGCCGCATGGAGCAGGTGGAACGCCGACGTGAGGTTGGTGGACATGACCTGGTTCCAGTCCTCGGCACTGGCCTTCCAGAGTCGTGCGTCACGCGTGATGCCGGCGGCGTGCACGACGATGTCGAGACGCCCGGACAGCCGATCGACTTCCGCAACGGCGCCGGCGACAGCCGCCTCGTCCGCGACGTCACACGCCAGAAATGTCGTGCCTTCTGGTGCCATTCGCCCGGGACGGTCCAGGCAGAAGACGGTCGCGCCACACTCTCTCAGTCGCCCGCAGACCGCCGCACCAATCGCCCCGGCGCCGCCGGCGACCACCGCCACGCGCCCCTGCATCTCCAACAGCGACAGCAGGCTCACGACGCCACCCGCTCCTTCAGCCGCTGCAGCTTCCGCGCGCGGAATGCCCCCCACAGCGCGGCACCGATCGCACCGGCAATCATGGAGTGCTCATGCCGCCTGATATCGATCTCCAGCTTCTGCCCTGCGGCGGCCTCGCGAAGGGCCGCCACCAGCCCGGCATCATTCGCCAGTCCGCCGGTCACGATCACCACTGGTGGTTTGCCAAGCGACACTAGCAGACGCACCGCCCGGCCGGCCATGGAGGTGTGAATGCCTTTGAGGATATTCGGCAGGGTGATGCCTCGAGACACCATGTTGATCACGTCTGTTTCGGCCAAGACGGCGCAAATGGACGAACAGGCCTCGGGATTGTCGGCTTGCAGGGACAGGGTGCCCACCTCCTCGAGCGAGACCCCAAGGTATCGGGCGATGTTCTCGAGGAACTGACCCGAACCCGACGCGCACTGACTGGTCATCCGGTATCCCATCACCTTGCTGCGTTCGTCCATGGAGACAGCACGAGTGTGCAGCGCCCCCATGTCGATGATGGCCCTGGCCTCCGGCTCCAGGAACAGGCCGCCGCGCGCATGAGTCGTCATCCCGTAGAAGTGCCCGGTGCGAAACGGGATGGTCTCGCCCTCGCCGGTGGTCGCCACGTAGCCGAGCGCGTCGCGACTGACACCACTCTCCTTCAGGAGATCGGCAAACAGGCTCTCCGCGACGGCATGAGTGTCACGGCGTCGAATGCGCTCGCCGCGGCAGATGACCAAACGCTCGCCGCCGGCTTCGTCTGTTTCCACGATGGCCATCTTGATGACCGCCGATCCCACATCCACGCCGGCAGTGAGCATCGTCGAATCTGAAGGTGTATCGGGCATGGGAGACCTCAGTGAATGGCCGGGGCGCCGGCAGAACGGCGTCGGTCCCGGAGCGCGAACAACGCGGCGCCGAGGGCGCCCGTGTAGATCGAATCGTCGGAAATATTGATATCCAGATCGCCGTAGTGTTCCGTCAACAAATCCCGGAGTGCCCGCACGGCCGCCGGATTCTTCGCCACGCCGCCCGTGAACGTGAACTGGTTGCTGATGCCGCCCGACCGGGCGATCAACGACATCGCGCGCAGAATAATTGCCCGATGGAGGCCGGCGAGAATGTCCTCCTGTTTCTCGCCCAGCGACAGTCGTTCGCGGAGTTCGGCACCGGCAAACACGGTGCACGTCGAGTTGATCCGCACGGGAGAATCCGACTGGCACGCCACGGGGCCGAGTTCATGCAGACCCAGGTTCATTTCGTCCGCGATGTATCCCAGATAACGCCCGCAGCCGGCGGCACACCGGTCGTTCATCTGAAAGGACGTGACGATGCCCTGGTCGTCGACCTGAATGGCCTTGGTGTCCTGCCCTCCGATGTCGAGCACCGTGCGTGTCAGCGGAAACATGGCGTGAGCGCCAAGACCATGGCAGAGGATCTCGGACTTGATTTGCCCCTCCGGAAACGGCAGCCGCTGTCGCCCGTAACCTGTGCCGACCGAGCCGATTTGCTCGAGTTCCCGTGACGCGACGCGCGAGACGGCCTGGCCCAGCACGCCGTCGGCCGCCCCGGCGGCGCACACCGCAGCCGCCATATGATCTTTGAATCTTCCGGCAGCCTCGGCCGAGTTCTCGACATCGAGAATCGACTTGTCGAACAGTCCCACCACCTGGTCGTACCCCACGCCATGGCCGCGACTTTCCGTTTCAGCCAGTTTCATGTAGCGGCCGCCGGCCAGGTCCCGGAAGAAGTCGCTCTTGCGCCGGGTCCCTTCCGCGTACAGGTCCTCGACCTCGGCCGCCATCAGTCCCGTGATGCGGCCGACTGCCGCCCGCAGCGCCGCGCCGCCAATCAGCATGCGCCCCGCAAATCGATTGAGTTCGCGCGTCAGCACGGTCAACTGCGAACGGTACTGTTCGGCGCGAAACCGCCGCTCGAGTTCGCTGACCCAGCGGTCCAGCTCGACTTCCGACAGCCCCTCAGACTTGAGCTCGTTCCGGAGCAGCGAAAAGCGGGTGTTGATGAGCGCCTCGCTCATCGCCACCTGGCAGGCCACTTCGTAGTTGCTGCGGCTGTTCGTAATCCCGCGCCCCATCACGACGCTGTCCTCGTTGAGCACCACGGCCTTGGTGGTCGTCGAGCCGAGATCGATTCCGATGGTGTACTTCATGCCGCCCCTCCCATTCGCTTCTGCTCAAGCATCTGGAAGTACGATTCGAGCCGGTTCTTGATATTGGCTGCCGAGAAATAGCGGGGATCGACCAGATCACTCTCGATGAAGCCGCCCGGCCGTCCGGAGATTCGTTCGACCTCGCGCATGATGTGCAACTGGCCGGCGCTGAAGGAATTGCAGCTCTTGACCGAGTTGATGAGGAACCCGTCCGCTTCGTACTCCTTGATGTACTGCGCCAGCAGATTGATGCGGGTGGGCAGGCCGAGGTTGGTGTAACAACCCAGACAGTACTCCGCAAGGGTCTCGAGGGGGCGCGACGGATCGTGACGGAAACCCAGGTCGTACATGCCTCCGACTTTGGTGTACGTGGAGGCGACGGCGACGGCACCCTCGTCGGAGAACATCTTCCAGAATTGGCGGAAACTGGTCCAGTTCGGGGGGCCCTCGACCACCACGCGGAACCGCTCCTGCCCCATCTCCCCGTCCGGGGTCACGGGCCCCTTGCCCTCCCGAATGCGTTCGTCGATTTCCGACCGCAACGCACGGTAGTACTCCACCGCGGCCTGGGTGCCTCGGAAGGCGCTGAAGATCGGGCCGACGTAGTACACAGCGCCGAAGTACGCATCGATCGGCGACGGCCGGTGCTTCGCGGACTGCAGGACCCACACCAGGTCATCTTCCGCCTGAGCGGCCAGCGCCAGATGCGCCTTCAGGCGATCCTCATCGTAGGCACGGCCGGACACACGCTCCAGCGTGGGAATCACCTCATCCCGAAGCTGCTTGACCACGTAGTCGCGCATCGACGGGGTGACCCGGCCATCCGGTTGGTAAGGCACGTGCAGCATCGCGACGGGACAGTGGTATTCCTCGCGGAGCAACTCGAACCACTTGAGGAAGGTAAAACAGCCGGTGTAGGACAACAGCAGCACGTCCGGATCGGGCAGCCGCTGGCCGGTCGGCCCGATGTTGCCGGACTTCATCATGCCGATGTCGCTCTTGACGTAGGTGCAGACATCCTCCGAGTGACCGAACTTCTCGGCCAGCGCGATGTACTCGGCCGTCTTCCCTCTCATGGCCGACTGGAGAGAGTTGATCTCGGGCAGCACCGGGAGCAGATCGAAACTCAAGAGCAGTTCCGTCAGGTTGCCCGGCACGAACGTGTAGGCCGTCTTGTCCCCGGTGTCCGGCGCGGCCGCCAGACGATCAAAATGTCTCGCGATCATGTCCTTCTGGCGGACTTGGCTCTGGTCCTTGCTCATGCTTCGCTCCACAGCTTGATTGAGTCGGCGAACGTGCCTGCCTGCTCGCGAATGACCTGGAACTGGCCGGTGTTCTCGGAGTACTTGAATGCCGTCCACGGCGTCTTCGTCGTCTCGACAGCCCGCACCATCATGGGTTGGTCCAGCAGCGCCGGATCGCAGAAGCTGGGCGCGCAGAACAAGACGCCCTCGGCGCCGCTGATGCGCACGCGGTCGAGCAACTCCGCGCCCTTGACCCCCTGGTCGATGTACCGGGTCGAACTGGCAATCGCGTCGGACAGGAAGGCCTGGACCAGGTTGTTCAGCGGATCACCCTCAACGGGAATATCGGACTTGATCCATCGGTGCACCTGCACGAAGTCGTCGTCGACGATGTAACACCCGGAACGCTCGAGGGTCCGAATCAGGCCAATCGGCGGCTGTTCGCAGAAGGACCCCGTCAGCAGCACCCGGGCCTGGTCCAGCGGCTGACGGTCGTCGGCGGCCTCGACGCAGGCGTGGTACTCCTCGAGCAGGTCGATGGCTTCCTCCACCGGCAGCACGAGGGTGGCACGCAGCATGATGTAGAGCTCGGAAGTCGGCACTTTCCATGGCGCCTCCTGCCGCAGCGCATAGAGGTCGCGCACCAGGCGCCGGAGCCGGTTGTAGAGGGCAATCGACGCGGACAATGCTTCGGGGTCGTACGGGCGTGCCCCACGCCCGGCCATTTCGGCACAGAGGGTCTCGAGTTCGTGGCGATAGAAACGGCCGCCGATGTCCGGCGAGAAGTTCTGCGGCACGTCCAGATACCGCACGAGCTTGTCGGGAAACAGCGTCTGCCAGATCCCCGAGAGATTCCGGATGACGTCGCAAATGGCCGGGAAGATCAGGCCGTCCAGGCAATCGATGTTGCCGTTGAGCCCCAGCTCAATCGTGCTGCGGGGAATGTGGCAGATGTACGACTGGTAGTACGCGTCCCCCTTGATGATCTCGAGGTCGTCGCGCGCGCCCATCAGGCCGACGGGGAGGACGCCCTGCGCATGCAGCAGCTCGCACGGAATGTAGATTGGCATGTAGCCGATGGCCAGGCCGCCTGTCCGCGCCTTCCAGGCACGGACCGCACCGAGTTTGTAGTCGCGGTACAGTCCGTCGGCCCGGTCGAACAGCGCCGGAAGGTCAGGCGCACGGGTCATGAGTTTCTCCAGACCGGCGGCCGCTTGTCCAGAAAGGCCTGCAGCCCTTCCACGGCATCCTTCGTCGTCATCAAGTCGTTGAGATAGAGATCTTCGAGCACGGGGAGATCCGTGCGGATGCGGGTGGACAGATTGGTGCGCACGGCTCTGACCGCCAGGCGCAGGCTCCTGGCCGAACGCGCGGAGAGGTGTGTCCGGGCCCAGGCCAGGGCGGCATCAGCCGGATCGCCGGGCGTCAGATCGTCCACCAGACCCATCTCGTGGGCCTCGGTTGCCGTCACCGTGCGGCCGGTGAGGCAGAGATCTTCGGCGTGAGCGCGCCCGACGCGCGCGGGCAGCACCACAGAGGCAATGGGCGCGAAGACACCGAGAGCAATTTCGGGCTGGCCCAGCGCCGCGTCTGGGCTGGCGAAGATGCGATGGCAGACACTGGCCAGTTCGAGTCCGCCCCCCAGACACTGACCGCGGACGGCCGCCAGCACGATCACGTCGCTGTCGAGCAGGTCCGTCACCACCTGGCGAATCTCCGCCAGCATCACGGCCACCTGCCCCGGAAGATGCTCCTGCACCGATGCGCCGAACGAAAAGTGGCGGCCTGCGCCTTCCAGGCAGATGGCCTTCAGAGGGGCGGCGCGCCCGGCGTCACGGAACACGCCGCCGAGAGCGGCCATCATGGCCCGGTCGAGAATGTTGCCCTTGGTACCGCCAAAGGTCACGCGCCAGAAGGCGCCGTCATCGAGCGGCACAACCTTGACCAATTCAGACATCAGCGTATTCCTCGTCCACGAGTTCAAGTTGCACGTACGGCCCTCCGGCAAACCCATTGGTCCGGAAGAAGGTCAGGACCGGCACATTGTTTCTTCGGACCATCGTGCGTACCGTCGTCACGCCGTCCGCGCGCAGCCGGCGGACCGCCTCTCCGAGCAGGGCAGACGCCAGGCCGACGCGTGTGTGCGCGGGCTCGATCCCGATCTCGAGGATCCAGCCGCACGGCTCGGAGCCGAACTCGAACGCCCGCTCGTCGGCAAACACGAACCCCGCCAGCGTTCCGTCGACCTCGGCGGCCAGGGCCACCCGCGTTCGCTCCGGTGACGCACCGAGGAATTCCCTGAACAGCCGCATCCAGTACGATCGCTGCGCTTCGCCGGTGTGGATGGCGTCGATGCGGACGACCTGGGCCAGATCGCGGTGTCTCAGGGGCCGGATGTGGGTGCCTTTCATCGGGCATGCGCCTGAGCCAGGATCTCCTCGGTCAGCGCGTCACCCCAGGTTTCGCCTTCTGCCAGCCTGCGGCGAAGCAGCAGGAAGTCCGCCTCACGGCACTGCTTGCTGCCCTCATGGAAGGCGCGGAATCCGGCGCGCCCTTCCGTCATCATGTTCAGCGCCAGCCACGCGCGATTGCTTTCGCGATTGCGATCCCAGTGTTCGAGCTTGTGTTTCCTGACACTCTCGACCGTCTTCGAGAGGCATCCGGGCATCGTGTTCGCCAGCTTGAAGATCAGGTGATCGACCTCGCGGTCGAGGCGTGAGAGATCGACGGTGCCGCTGGCCAGTACCTGCTTGCCGGCTTCGCGATCCGCTCCGGTCTTCATGTCGCCGTACACAATCTGCCCGTCGTCAATCCATCGGTCGGTCGTCACGAGCGGGTTGAGGACGAACTCACCATTGACGACCAGCGCGGGCACCACTTTGGTGACGAGGCCCAGGCGCATGGCTTTGTAGGCGCTCCAGTGCTCGCAGAGGGTGCAGCTTTCCATGGCGGCCTCGGCGCCGACAAACAACGGCAGGAAGTCCGTGCTCCCTCCGTCAGGCGCGGAGCCATGACGGGGTCCCGCCTGACCGAAGACCGCAAGGTCCTGTGCCACGGTGAAGTCGCAGGCCATGCCAATCTCCTGGCCCCCGGCGATCCGCATGCCGTTGACCCGGCAGATGACCGGTTTGTCGCATGCGAGAATGGCGCTGACCATGTCGTTGAAGAGCCGCATGTACTGGCGGTATTCCCCGGGGCGACCCGCGTAGTACTCGGCGTACTCGGCCGTGTTGCCGCCCGTGCAGAACGCGCGTGTGCCCGCACCCGTGAAGACCACCGCGACCGCGCCGCGGTCATTGGAGGCGCGGCGCATGCCGACAATCACGCCCTTCACCATTTCAGTGGTGTAGGAATTGAGCTGAGACGGATTGTCCAGCGTGATGCGGACGACATGGAGACCGGGAACGGGATCGCCGGCTGGTGTCGCCAGCGGGGTTTCCTCGTAGCGAAGACCGGGTGTCTCCGAGGCAGGAACGAGATTGTGGTCCTTGAACGTCATGCGTGAGCCTCCGGAATGAGAACGATGCGCCCGTGCGCCTGGCCGTGATGCAACTGTTCGAAGACGTCGTTGATCTCGGACATCGGGCGGCGTCTGATGAAGGGTTCGAGAGCGATGCGGCCGCTGAGCGCCAGGTCCACGACCGCCGGGTAGTGTTCAGGGAGGCAGCCCCAGTTGCCCATCGCGACCGCATCAAATGCCATCAGATTCGAGAGCCGGATTTCGGCCGGCTTGGCCGTGTAGCCGACCACGGAAAGAATGGCGCCGTGGCCGAGCAGGCCGAACGCCAGTGCCTGGCCTGCCGGATGGCCTGACGCCTCGAAGATACGGAGGCGCCAGGATGGAACGCCGCGCGCCTCACAGAATGCACGGACGGCCTTGCGAATCGCCCGGGGCTCAGTCTCCGACGAATTCACGGTGAGCGCAGCGCCGTGACTTGACATCTCGGTGAGTCGCGCGTCGTTGACATCGATGGCGATAACGCTGGCGCCGAGCGCCGCACAGATCTGGACGCCAAACCCGCCCACGCCACCGACCCCGACCCACACCGCCACGTCACCGGACTGGACATCGGCGCGCAACGTGGCCTGATACGGCGTCGACACCGCATCGGCGATCACCGACAAGGCCGTCAGGTCGAGTCCAGACGGATTGAGTTCGTGATTCGAGAGGTCTGGCACCCGGCACAAACCGCGCGCGGGTACCCGCACGTGGGTCCCGAATCCCCCATGCACGTCGTTGCCGGGAAAGATCTGCTTCGGACAGATCTGACCTCGGCCCGCGCGGCACGCCGCACACTCGCCACAGGGCAAGACGGCGGGCACTACCACCGCCGCCCCCATCCAACTCTCGGCCCCTTCGCCGGTTTCAACCACTCGCCCGCTGATTTCGTGCCCGAGCGTCAGGGGAAACGGATGTTTGGTGGGAACACCGTCGTAATAGAAGCCGAGATCGGTGTGGCAAACGCCGCAGGCGGCAGTTTCAATCAGCACCTCGCCTGGAGCCACCGTCTCCTCACGCTGCTGCCAGACCATTGGACTGCCGGGTTGTTCGACGACCCACGAGGTGACCTTCACATGCCCTCCTGGCTAAATAGGTAAACAAATTCCTATTTACCTATATCCCAGCACAGGCCGGAGGTCAACCAGGTCGTTTGGCGCGCGCGGTTGCTCGCGGGTGTCGGGCCGGCTGTTGAGCTTCTGGAACAGCTCCACAGCGCTGTGGGCCGAGGCATGGCCGGGGCCCCGGCCATGCACGCTGTGCGTGGCTCGAGGCCTTCGACCAACTGGAGCCGGTCTACTAGTTCCGGACGAACACGCTCACCTGAGTGGCAGCAACGGGCGTCGCGCCGGTCAGCGTAAAGTCAAATAGCGCGCTCCTGTTTGTCAGAGTCAACACGCCATTGACGAGGGTGGCCGATGCGACGGCCGTCGGCCGGCTTGTCTCGACTGGCACGGATGTGGCCGTGCTCCCATTGAGCGTCACGACAGCATCCCACTCGTCTGAGAACGTGCCGAATTCGACCCAGTTTCGCGTGCCCCCACCGGACAGCATGGTGAATCGCACCTCCCCGCCTGCGGCGATGATGGCGATGGTCTGGGATGGAGTCGCCTGGTTGGTGTTGACGACGGATGTCGCGATCCAACTGCCGACGAGGTCGTTGAGTGTAAGGGCAGGTGTGGGACTCGAAGGACTCCCGACGCCACCGCAGGCCGCATGGGCAGCGATCAACACGAATAGAACGAGACGGGGTTTGTACACAGAATCTCCAAGGGGGAAAGTCAGTTTTGTAAGAGCGGAGTGAGACGGAAGCCTATCGCAATGGCGATGAATTGCAGACCGAGGCGGAGATGCCCCAGCGGGAACCGGCCGAAGTGCCGTGGGGCTGCCAAGGCATGGGCTCCGGGATGCAGTTCGCCTCCTCAACCAGCCGCGCGCGTTCGGGCACAGGTATACTCAACCCGGAGGTCCTCGATGCCCCGACATCACTGGCATGCCGCGGCCGTGGTCGCGGCCCTGACCCTGTTCGCGACACCCCTGCCCGCCGGCCAAGCCACCGGAATCCCAGACTCGATGTTCGCGCCGATGCGCTGGAGAAATATCGGTCCGCTGCGAGGCAGCCGGACCTGCGCCGTGAGCGGACACCGCAGTCATCCCTACACGTTCTACATCGGCGTCTGTAACGGCGGCGTCTGGAAGACCACCGACGCCGGGACGACATGGACGCCGATTTTCGACGACCAGCCGACGCAGTCGATTGGCGCCATCGCCGTGGCGCCCTCCGACCCCAACATCATCTATGTCGGCAGCGGTGAAGGCCTGCACCGGCCCGATCTCTCGATTGGCGACGGCATGTATCGCTCGAGCGACGCCGGCCGGACGTGGACGCATCTCGGCCTGCGCGACGCCCAGCAGATCGCCGCAATCGAGGTCGATCCCAGCAACCCCAACCGCCTGTTCGTCGCGGTCGTCGGCCACCCCTACGGGCCCAGCGCCGAGCGCGGCGTGTACCGCTCGACCGACGGCGGCCGGACGTTCACGAACGTCCTCTCACGAGGCGAGAACGTGGGCGCCCGAGACGTGGACCTCGACCCGTCGAATCCCAACATCGTCTATGCGTCGCTCTGGGAAGCGCGTGAAGGCCCCTGGGAGAACGCGGCCTGGAGCGGGCCGGCCAACGGGCTCTTCAAGTCCACCGACGGCGGCGCGACCTGGCGCCAGTTGACCAACGGCTTACCGGATACGTTGCAGCACGCCGAACTGGCCATCGCGCCCAGCCAGCCCCAACGTCTGTACGCCATCGTGGCAGCCGGCGGCGGCGGCCGCGGTGGCGGAGGCGCCGGTGGCGGAGGCGCCTTCTACCGGTCCGACGATGGCGGCGAGACGTGGACGAAGCCGACCACGGACAATCGTGCCGGCAATCAGCGCGTGTCCGAGTCGAACCCGTTCGTTGATCCGACCAACCCCGACCGTGTCTACGTCACTGACGTTGTCAGCTTTCGATCACTGGATGGCGGCCGCACCTGGGCGCCGTTCCAGGGCGCGCCCGGCGGCGAAGACTATCAGGGGTACTGGTTCAACCCGGACAATCCCGACATCATGATCTCCATCGCCGATCAGGGCGCGGTCGTCAGTCTGAACGGCGGTGACACGTGGACCACCTGGTTCAACCAGCCGACCGCGCAGCTCTACCACGTCGCGGCCGACGCCAACTTCCCCTACCGGCTGTGCAGCGGCCAGCAGGAGACCGGGTCAGCCTGCGTGGCGACGCGCGGCGACTACGGCGCCATTTCCATTCGCGACTGGCTTCCGGTAGGTATCGACGAGTACGCCTACGCGGCGCCGGACCCGCTCAATCCGCACTTCGTCTACGGCGGCCGCAACGTGACGCGTTTCGACTACCGATCGGGCCAGACCGCCAACGTCGGTCCCGTGGGCCGAGGTGGCGGCGCCAACCCCGACAACCTCAGCTTCCGACAGGTCCGCACGCAACCGGTGGTCTTTTCCGAGGCCGACAAGCGCATGCTGCTGTTCGGCAACAACTACCTGTGGAAGACCCTCGACGGCGGCCTGAACTGGACGCGCATCAGTGACGACCTGACGCGTAAGAGCCATCAGGCTCCAGCGAGCATCGGCGCCTATTCGGATCAGGCGCAGAACCAACTCGACACCAATTCGGCTCGTGTCATCTATGCGATTGGACCTTCCCCAATCGACGCCAACCGCATCTGGATCGGCACCGACGACAGCGTGGTGGCAACGACCGCCGACGGCGGACGGACGTGGAGCGATGTCTCGCCGCCGCAACTTGGCCCCTACTGGAAGATCTTCACCATCGACGCCGGACGCTTCGACACCCGCACGGCCTATGTCGCCGCCAATACGCTCCGCGTCGACGAGCAGCGTCCGTACATCTATCGGACCCACGACGCCGGTCTCACCTGGACGCCGATCGTCACCGGCATGGAAGACGCCGGCGCCGCCAACGCGGTGCGCGAGGATCCCCAGCGCCGCGGCCTGCTCTACGCGAGCACCGAAAAGGGCGTCTACGTCTCGTTCGACGACGGCGACCACTGGCAGTCGCTGCGCCTGAATCTGCCGGCCACCTCCGTCCGCGATCTCATCGTCAAGGACGATGACGTGGCAGTGGCCACGCATGGCCGCGGATTCTGGGTGCTCGATGATGTGACACCGCTGCGGCAGATGGACGGCTCGACGGCGTCGAAGGATGTGGTGCTGTTCAAGCCGGCCCTGGCCTGGCGGGTTCGCTGGAACCTGAGCGACGACATGCCCTGGCCGAAGGACGAACCGACCCTGCCGAATCCGCCGGAGGGCACAGCCATCAACTACTACCTGCGCCAGGCCTCCAGCCGTCCCGTCACTCTCGAGGTGACGACGGCTGCCGGACGTCTCATCCGGCGATACTCGAGCACGGATGAGTTGACGCCGGTCCCGGACGAGGCGAGCGCCTCGGTTCCCATCCACTGGTACCGGCCGCCGCATCCCCTTGAAACCAGTGCCGGAATGCACCGCTTCTACTGGGACATCCGATATCAGCCGGCCGACGGAGCCGGCGGCGGCGGTCCTTCGATCGGGGCCATTCCCTACAACAGCGCGCCGGCGCCGAGCACACCGTTGGTGGCGCCTGGCACGTACATCGTCACACTCATCGTCGACGGCCAGCGTTACTCGCAGCCGATTGAGGTCAGGCAGGATCCACGCGTGCAGACGGCCGCCGCCGATATGCAGCAGGTGTACACGCTGACATCGGCGGTCTATTCCGGCGCGATGGACGCGCGCGAAGCGATCGACCGGGCGGGCGGCCTGCGAAGCCAGGTGGCCGAGCGCCTCCCGCAGACCACCGGCGCCACCCGGGCGGCGCTCGAAGCGTTCGACAAGAAGATCGAGGCGATTGCCGGAGCCGTGACGGCCGGCGGCAGGGGCGGCCGAGGTTTTGGCGGGCGAGGTGGGCGCGGAGGCGGCCAGGCTCAGCCCCCGGACACCCTTGCAGCGGTGGCGGCCTCGCTGGGCGGACTGGTCAACTCGCTGGGCGCTGCCGACGCTCCCGCGACCGCCAATCAGGTGAATGCCATCAACGCCGCGCAAGCGGCGGCCGGACCGGTGATGGCCCGCTGGCGCACAATCGTGACGACGGACCTGACAGCGGTCAACAGTTCGTTGCAGGCCGCGGGGCTGCTTCCGCTGAAGTAGCCCTCCACATGGAGCGCCCGGCAATGGGCCGGCACGATTCCTGAGGGCGTCTTCTGCCGGCGGCGTTGATGGCCTTCGCGCCCGTCAGAACGGCGAGACGGCGATCCGATCGTCGACCTTCATCACCCCAGGCGCCGCCCATGCCGCACGTTCGGCCTCCCGGCGTTCGCTCAGCGACTTCACCGTGCCGTGGAGAATCACTTCCCCGTCGTGCGCCTCGACCCTTACATTGGCCGAGTCGACCTCGGCGCTGCGCCTGAAGGCGCTCTCGATCTTCGCTTTCACCTCGAGCGCGTTCACGCGCGGGCGGTTCTTGAGCGCAATCGAGTTGGTCACGCCTTTGACGCCCGTCAGGCGTTCGATATCGAACTGCGCGGCGGACTTCTGATACTGCCAATCGACCATGCCGTTCAGCGTGACCCAGCCGTCGGCGACGGTCGCCTTGACGGCATCGAGCGGCAACACGCTGTCCCAGAGGATCGCATTGGCTACGGCCTCGGCAATCTGGCCGTCGCCGCGTGGAGCGAGGCCGTCAAGGGTGACCTGCACGTCGTTGGCAATCGCCCGGATGCCATAGACGTGCCGCGCCACACGCCCGGCGGTCGATTTCTGGAAATACGATTGAACGGTTCCCTGAAGGGTCGCAACGCCGTTCTTGACCGACACACCGATCTCCGCCGCGTCGACACCCGGTTCCCACTCGAGTGCTTTGAGCACATCTTCCTGAAGTTCCCGATCGGTTCTCATGACTTCCTCCATCAGCTCGATGCAGTAGTAAGCAGTGCGCCAATGGATCGTCCCCGCCAGCCAGCGGCCTGCTGCCAGCATCGCTTCAGGACGTCAGCGTCTACTCGCGTCAGCTGACGCCCCGAATCCCTGGCTGGCGCGATGGTCCATGCGCCCGTAGCCCTGCCAAGGGAGGCTGCAACGGCCGTGCCATCGGCACGGTGCCCGCCACTTGGACGGCAGGAAGGAAGCCGGCTCATGCGGGTGAAAGTCCGCCAGCCCTGTTGATATTTCCGCCACTTTCGAGCCCTGTCCAGTCACGCGTCCAGAATGGTGACTCAGTCCTGACGCAGGCCGGTTCGACCCGACGCGGCAGGCGTGCCGGCCTGTTGCGGCCTGACGAATCCTCCGGCCAGGTCCTCGTTGGCGCCGTTGGCCAGACCGGCTCCAGGGGCTTCGGCACGGGGACCGGAATGGCGCATAATCATGGGCATTATGAGACATCTGTTCCTTGCCCTGCTGTTGGCGGTGTCGACCATCGGCTTGGTCGCCCAGAACGCCCGGAACACCCAGAATTCGAACCAGGGGGGCGATCAGTTCCTGGATGGCGTCGGCGAGACGGCCCTGATTGCCCGCTACGTGTTCAACGGCAACGCCGAAGACTCGTCAAGAAACCAGCTCCACGCAATCCTTCGAGGCAACAGTCCCGCCTTCGTCAATGACGCCGCGCAGCGCCAAGTGCTTCTGCTGACGGGCGATGGCAGCTACGTTCAGCTGCCCGGCGGCGCGCTGGCCGGCGAAGACGCCCTGGCTGTCACCGGATGGCTGTACCTGCCCACCCGCGCGTCGGGCCCGGTTTTCGACTTCGGCCAGGACCCGGCCACGCGGCTGTACGCGTTTGTCGATGCCCAGGGCTTTCGCGCGACAGCGGTGGTTGATGGCCAGGTTCGTGGCGCAACGACACCGAAGCCGGTGGTCGAAAACCAGTGGACCCACTTCGCGGTCGTCCTGGATCCGGCAAGCCGGGTTTTGACGACGTACGTCGACGGGATGAGGGCGAATCAGGCGGCGGACGTGAATGCCACGGCCGCCGAGTTGCTGCCCCAGTCGTCCACCGACAGCCGGCTGTTCCTTGGGCGTGCACAGGATGACGCGGCGCCTACGTTGCACGGCAGGTTGCGCGATATCCGCTTGTATCGCATCGCGCTGGGCGATGAACCGGTGGCGACCATCCGCCGCAATGCGCTGGCGGCGACGCAATCCGCCGGCAACCGTGGGCGTGGCCGCGGTCGCGGCGCACCGCCCGAAATCTCGACCGCGGACATCCCGAGCGAGTCGCCGTTCGCCCAGCGTCTGGTTGATGTTCCCGATGTCACCGTGGAGACAATCGTGGGGATGCTGCCTCGGCTGCCACCCAGCGTGGGAGCGACCTATGCCGGTGGTGTCGCGCGGCAGATCCGGGTCATCTGGCCCTCGCCGACAGACAACAGTCAGGTCCTGAGGCCCGGGACCTACACCGTGTCGGGCCGCGTCCCTGGCACGCGTTTCGCCCCGAAGGCGACGGTCATCGTGAAAGTGCCGGTTGGCATGATGACCCCGCCGGATCGCGTGGTCGAGCCCTTCCCGCTCAGCCAGGTCACGCTCGATCGCGATGCACAGGGGCGAGACACGCCGTTCATCAGGAACCGCGACAAGTTCCTGCAGGGCCTCGCGGCGAGCAGTCCTGACAGCTTCCTCTATAACTTCCGTGACACGTTCGGGGAACCGCAGCCGGCCGGCGCCACGGCGCTGGAAGGATGGGACAGCCAGACGACGAGGCTGAGAGGGCACGCGAGCGGCCACTACCTGTCGGCCATGGCGCAGGCGTATGCCGGGACGACGTACGACCCTGCGCTGCGCGCCACGTTTCTCCAGAAGATGAATTACCTGGTGGACACGTTGTACGACCTGTCGCAGAAATCCGGCCGGCCGCAGCAGCCCGGTGGCCCGGCGGTGGCTGATCCGCAGGCGGTGCCCGTGGGCCCAGGCCGCCAGTCCTACGATTCGAACCTGCGGGCTGACGCCATCCGAACCGACTACTGGAACTGGGGCGCGGGCTTCATCAGCGCGTATCCACCCGATCAGTTCATCATGCTCGAGCACGGCGCCACGTACGGCACGCAGGACAGCCAGATCTGGGCGCCGTACTACACGCTGCACAAAATCCTCGCGGGGCTGCTCGACGCGTACGAGGTGGCCGGCAACCCGAAGGCGCTCGAGATCGCCAAAGGCATGGGAGGGTGGGTGAACACGCGGCTGGCGGCGCTTCCGGCCGAGACGCGCACAGCGATGTGGAACCGGTACATCGCCGGCGAATACGGCGGCATGAACGAGGTAATGGCGCGCCTGTACCGGCTCACCGGCGAACGCCGGTTCATCGAGACGGCCAAACTGTTCGACAACACCAACTTCTTCTTCGGCAATGCCAGCCATGATCACGGGCTGGCCAAGGGCGTCGATACGGTTCGCGGCAAGCACGCCAACCAGCACATTCCGCAGATCACGGGCGCACTCGAAACCTTCCGGAATACGAAGGAGGTGCCGTACTACCTGATTGCCTCCAACTTCTGGGAGATCGTCAACGAGGGCTACACGTACAGCATCGGCGGCGTCGCCGGCGCGCGCAATCCGAACAACGCCGAGTGTTTCCCGATTCAGCCGAGCACGCTCTGGGAAAACGGCTTGGCCACGGGCGGCCAGAACGAGACCTGCGCGACATACAACCTGCTGAAGCTCGACCGGCAGCTCTTCATGTACGACCAGACGTCGAAGTACATGGACCACTACGAGCAGGCGCTCTACAACCACATCCTCGCGTCGGTCGCCGAGGACAACCCGGGCAACACCTACCATGTGCCACTCAATCCCGGGGCGCAGAAGCGCTTCGGGAACGCGGACATGAGCGGGTTCACGTGCTGCAACGGCACGGCCCTCGAGAGCAATACCAAGCTGCAGGACACGATCTACTTCAGAAGTGCCGACCAGTCCGCGCTCTACGTCAACTTGTTCGTCCCCTCGACCCTGACCTGGGCCGACCGCAAGGTGACGGTCAAGCAGGTAACCGACTTTCCATACGCGGATACCTCCAAGATCACCATCAACGGCGCGGGGCAGTTCGACGTCAAGGTGCGGGTGCCGGAGTGGGCGACGCGCGGCTTCTTCGTGAAGGTCAACGGGCGAGACGAAGCCGTGACCGCTACGCCCGGCACCTACATGACCATCGCGCGGACGTGGCGCGACAACGACACGATTGAGGTGCGGATGCCGTTCTCCTTCCACCTGGACCACATGGTGGACCAGCCCAATGTGGCCAGCTTGTTCTACGGGCCCGTGCTGTTGGCGGCCGAAGAGTCCGGCCCGCGGACGGATTGGCGGAAGGTCGAGCTCGACGGCAGCGACATCAGCCGGTCAATCGCCGGCGACCCGGCGTCGCTCAGATTCTCGATTAGCGGCGTGCCCTTCAAACCGTTCTACGAGACCTACGGACGGCACTCGGTGTACTTGCACGTCATCTTCAACTGAGCGGAGCGGGTCCGGGATTCCGAACCGCTTGGGAGCCCTACCGGAGATTGAACGTCATCTGGATTTCAACCAGATAGGCCACAGGCTGCCCCTTGAATCTGGCAGGCCTGAAGAGCCACTGTCGCGCCGTGCGAATGGCCTCGTCGTCAAGCCCGTGCACCGCATCCAGCGACTTGATGACTTTGACGTCTTCCACGGCGCCGCTGGACGACACCAGCGCCTCCAGTATGACGACGCCCTGGAGCTTCGCGCGCATGGCCCCGGTGGTGTACTTCGGATCCAGGCCGCGCAGCAGTGTGGGCGGGGAGGCGCCGCTCCCGGGGCCCATGGGCCCGCCGCCGAAGCCGCCACCTTCGCCCGGACCGATGCCAGGCCCCTCGCCTGGTCCCGAGCCTGTCCCGGTGCCCGTGCCCAGAGACGGCGCGGCCGCCAGCCCGGTCAGGGCGCCGGCGCTCTGCAGCACGGGTGCGGCCGTCTGAATGGGAGCGATGAGGGACGGTGGCGGCGGCGGCACGTCAATCGGAACAGGTTCCACGACTGGCGGCTTGGGGACCTCGGCCTTCATCTCCAGTTCGCGAGGCGGATCTGGCATCTGGTTCCCACCACCGCCGCCGCCCCCAGGCCCCAGGGCCTGAACAAAAATGAGGTCAAATTTCTCGATAACCGGCGCCTCGAACACGCGCTCCGGCACCAGCGACATCAGCAGCAGAACCACGGCCAGACCGACCCCATGCAATGCCATCGAGATGGCAAAAGCCCGGCCGACCTTGCGGTCATCCGGATGCGTGAAACGTGAATCAGCCGCCAGCCAGCCGCTGGACACGATTCCGTCACGAGCCGAGGGGGACGTAGCCTCAGTGTTCATCGTACGTAGAATACGACGCGTGGGAAGGCAAATCGGCCTGCCGCTTCGTCGATGATGTTGACCTGACAAGTATACAACCCCGGGTCAAAGGATTCGGCAGGCACCTCGAACTGAAAGAGGGTCGCCTTCCGCTTGTCAACGTCCACGGTCGTCTTGGCGACCACGGGGGTCTCCAGCACTTTGACCCGGCCCCGGTAGAACGCGATGGTCGTGCGCACATCCGGCAGCTTCGCCGCGGTCAGGGCCGCATCGTAGACCTCGTAGTAGAAGAACATCTTCTGATCGCGCGAAACCACGTGCGTCAGGTTCGGAATCATCTGGACGCCATCACGGATCAGGGGATTGTCCGACTTCTGTGTGCTCGGCTGCACCTGGGTGCTCAGAACCACCGAGCTGACCTTCATCGGCTCACTCTCCAGTTCCGGCACGTTGATGGCGGCCTCAAAGGTCCCCATCAGGCCGGTCGCGTTCTCGCGCACAACGGCCTTGATGGAAAAACGGCCCGGGGGCAGGGTCATCCCTGACTGGTAGAGAATCTGCTTGCCGGCCAGCGTCTTCTCGGTGCCTGCCGGCAGCTTCATGGTCTGGCGCAGCCGGCCCACGGGAAGGCCCCGCTCGTCCATCACCTGTCCCATCACGTCGAGGGTGATTTCAGTCAACCCCTCAGTCACGGGCACTGCCGACCCTGGCACCGACACCGCCACTGGCACGTAGTACTTATCGGCCGCGAGGCGAAAGTACATCGCGCTGGCAATGACGGGCAGGTCGGTCACCGAGACCGCTGCGAAGAGCTGCTCTTCCAGCAGAGCCTCCCGATCGGTCTTGGAGGTATGGGCGAAGTCGCGATCGGCGTAGTACCCGGATCGGGCCTCGATCCGGTATCCCGACTTGTTGTCCTTCAGGCTCACCTGAATCCGCCTGAAGCGCCCGTCCTGATTCTTGTTGGAGCTGCTGTATCCGAGGAGGTAGTAGGCGGACATGTCGGTCTGCACGCGCGTGAACGCCTCGCCGAAATCGTTGGTATCGGTGAACGCCTTGCCGCCGGTGTCGGCGGCCAGCGACACCAGGGTGTCCTGTGACGCGGCGAGCCGCGAGAACTGCCGTGACATCCCACGCCCAGTGAACATGTTGCGCCCGCGGCCACTGGCTTGCCGCGCGTCTCCACCGGGGACGACCGCCTGCAGGCCCCGTGTATCAATCGGGTAGATCGACACGTTCGCGCGAACCGCGGCGTTGATCGCCGAGCGCAGTTCGACCTGGTTGTCCTGACCGCTGCGCTGCATCCCGGCGCTGAAGTACACGATGGCTTTCTTCTGTTCGATGAACGTCAGCGACTCCGCCAGCGTGCGAAGGGCGCGCAGCCGCAGGTCGTTGTTGAACATCTCCAATTCAGCCGCTTCGGCGTCGGCAACGGTGTCTTCCGCTGCCACCGCCTCCTCATCGGTCGCCACGGTCTCGGCGCTCGGCGGAGGCGTCTCGGTCCCGTCTGAGTACGACAGTCGATCAAGCGCGGCGGACACCTGCGTCAGATCCGCCGTAAAGTCCGTGAGCACATCGAGCACACTGCTGACCGTCGCCACGGCCACCAGGTCCGAGGTGCTCATCTGTTCCGCCACGTACTTCCGGGCCGAATCAACCGATCGCTGCACGTCCTCCGGCTGCATCGAGCTGGTGTCGAACAGCAGGATCACCAGGCGGCGGCCGGCCAGGTCTTCCGACCGCATCGGCACCGACGCCGCGGCCACCTCGGCCTCGGCAGGCGCCGGCCTTGCGACGCCGGACGTGTTCAGCAACGTCTTCTCTTCGACACCGGCCAGCAGGTCCACCGACACCGCGCGGGACAGCGCCTCCCTGATTTCCTCGAATGCGAAAGTCCGCACCTCCTGCGCCCGGCCGTCCTCGCGCACTTCAAAGTCCTCTTCCGTGAGTCCGCGAACGACCTTGCCGTCTTTGTCACGCACGATGACATCGACCGACACGATCGACAGATTGGCACGAAAGACGGGGGCCTTGTCCTGCTGCTGGGCCGTCGCGCGGGGGGAGTATGTCGACACCGCCACACCGACACACATCAGCACGGCGGCTGTTCTTGCCTGTCTCATTGTCATGGCTCTCACCAGCTCAGAAGCGGAAACGCACGTTGAAGGTCATGGAACGCATCGGCCGCACCGAAGTAATCTGGCCGAATGACGGGGAGTTGATGCTGGTGTTGACGCCGCCGTAGTTGACGGTATTGAGCAAATTGTTCGCGTTGAGCTGCAGGCTCATCACGCGATTGCCTCCCAACTGGAGGTCGCGAGAAAACTGCGCATTCAGAAGCCGGCTCCCTGGGCCAATCACCAGGTTGCGCGCCGAATTGCCATACGTTCCGGCCGCTGGAATCGAAAACGCCGAGGTGTTGAAGAACTGGTCGATTGTCGGATTCGAAATCTGGAGATCGGACCCGTCGTAATTCGCCCGCAGGGTTCCGCCGGCGCCGCCGGCAACGCTACTCGCCGCGCCGGTCACCCGCACGGTCAAGGGGGTGCCGGACTGCATCGTGAAGTTCGTCGTAAACCGCCAGCCGCCCAGGACCGTGCCCCAGAATCCCCCATTGGTGAAGAACCGCCGACCCACGCCAAACGGCAGATCCACATTGAGGTTCGCACTGAACTGGTGCCGGCGATCAAAACTGGACAATCCCCACTCGGCCTGCAAATCCTGATCGTTCTGCGCCACAACCGTCCCGCCGCCGCCCATCGACGATGCGTTGTCCCTGGAACGCGCGAGGGTGTAGGTCAGGCCGGCGCCGATACCGCGCACGGGTCGCCGGGTCAGCCTGAGTTCCGCCGCGTGCAGGCGCGAAGATCCCTCGGAACTCTGCCAGTCGAACGGCTGCACGTCGGCCAGCAGCAGTCCGTCCGGGCCCCGATTCGGCGCCCGGACAATATCGAGATCCGATCCGCGGATATGCGTGTAGCTGACCCCGACGTTCCACACCTGCGTGAGGTCCTTCGAGATGTCGGCATTCAGCGTCTGGACCATGCCC
>JAHEFO010000160.1 GCA_024640135.1 Acidobacteriota bacterium | reverse complement strand
TGGCTCTGGCCGTGAGCCGGCCAGTGGCGTAGGCACGTGGCGACGTTCACCGCGGCAATTGTTCAGGCGCATGTCGCCGCGTCGCTGGCCGAAGGACTCGAGGTCACTCGATCCCTGACGGCTGAGGCTGCGGCCAACGGCGCCACGCTTGTCGTGTTCCCTGAGACCTGGCTGCCGGGTTACCCCGCGTGGCTGGACGTCTGCCGGGATGTCTCGCTCTGGGATCACGAGCCGACCAAACAGGCCTTTGCGCACTACCGCTCGGAAAGCGTGGACGTCAATGACGCGTCAGGCGCCGCGCTTGCGCGAATCGCCGTCGAGCAGCGAGTCACGCTGGTGGTTGGCGTCAGCGAACGTGTGGCCTCAGGCCCTGGGTCCGGAACGCTCTACAACACCCTGCTGACCTACGGGCCGGACGGACAACTCCTGAACCACCATCGAAAGCTGATGCCGACACACACCGAGCGGCTGGTCTGGGGCCAGGGCGACAGCGAAGGCCTGCGCAGCGTTGAGACACCGGTTGGACGTGTCGGCGGGCTGGTGTGCTGGGAACACTGGATGCCGTTGGCCAGGCAGGCTCTTCACGTGGCCGGCGAGGATATTCACGTGGCGGTCTGGCCGACCGTGCAGGAGCGGCACCAGATTGCGAGCCGCCACTACGCATTTGAAGGCCGCTGCTTTGTGCTGGCCGCCGGCTCGCTGATGAAGGCATCGTCGCTTCCGCCGCAACTGGAGCGCGATACCGCGCGCGCGGCCTCAGACGACACGCTGGTCCTGTCCGGCGGCAGCGCCATCATCGGCCCGGACGGCGCGTACATCGTGCCACCACGCTTCGACGAACCGACAATCCTGCTGGCCGCGCTCGATCGCGCGCAACTCGACGCCGAGCGCATGACGCTCGACGTGGCCGGACACTATTCCCGGCCTGATGCGTTTGTCTTCGGCGTCACCACGTCTCCGTCGCGGACGGTGCGCTAAGGCGTCGCTCGCAGCCGGTCCGCCGGATCGGCGCCCACCCGAGGGGCCTTGCCGTGTCACCCCGGCCCGGCTGGCGCGATCGGGACATAATGTTCGCCATGAAGGCACCGGTTCTTGTTCCATTGACGACGTATCAGGAGTATCCGGAAGATGACATGCTTCGACGCGCCCGTGAGTTCAGGGAAGAACTGCAGCGCCGCCGAACGGTCAGGGATTTTTCGACGCGGAAGATCCCTGACGGTGTGATTGACGACTGCCTCGTCGCCGCCGGCACGGCCCCCAACGGCGCGAACATGCAGCCCTGGCACTTCGTGATCGTTACCGATCAGAGCGTCAAAGCCAGGATTCGCACAGCCGCTGAGGAGGAAGAGCGCGAATTCTACAGCAGTCGGGCGCCGCAGGAATGGCTGGATGCGCTCGCGCCGCTGGGCACGAACGCGGACAAGCCGTTTCTCGAGACAGCCCCCTGCCTGATCGCCATCTTCGCCGAGAGCTACGGCCTGCTGCCGGATGGCCGTAAGGTCAAGCACTACTACGTGGCCGAGTCGGTGGGCATTGCCGCGGGCTTTCTCATCGCGGCCCTTCACCACGCCGGTCTTGCCTCATTGACCCACACGCCCAGTCCGATGGGATTCCTCAATGAACTGCTGGGCCGGCCCTCTCACGAGCGGCCGTACCTGCTGCTGGTGGCAGGGTACCCGGCGGAGAACGCCACCGTGCCGGACATCACGAAGAAGCCGCTCCGGGGATTTGTCAGTCGGGTCTGACTTCTGCTAGGTTGTGCATGTTCCTAGCGGGGACGTGCTCGAAAAAACGGGTCCCCTACCCACGATCCTCGTTTCTCGCCGAGGTTGCGGATGTAGGTATCAGCGAGCACACAGGAAAGGTGTGCCATGCCTCCTCAAATCACCAAACTGACGCCCAATCTCATTGTCTCCAACGTGGAGCGTAGCGTTGCGTTCTATCGTGATGTCCTGGGCTTTACCGTACAGATGAGCGTGCCTGACGCGCCTCCCTATGTATTCGCGGCGATGACCGCGGGCCCGGTCGAGTTGATGCTGAACGCACCAGAGGCCGCGTACGAGGAGTACCCGGCCTTCAAGAATCAGATCATCGGCGGCACCTTCACGCTGTTCCTCGAAGTCACCGAGATCGAGAAGGCGTACGCCACACTGGCTCCAAAAGTCCGGGTCGTGATGCCGCTGGAGAAGAAGTGGTACGGCATGACGGAATTCGGATTCCTCGACCCGGACGGGTACGTCATCACTTACGCGCAGCGAACCGAGTCCTAAGTTCCCTATCGGCGCGGCCGAGCGCCAGGCCGTGTTCCCTACATGTGTCAGTGGCCTGACAGCGCCCGGCCGGACCCCTGGTATCTGATGGCCGTAATCTGGGACATGACGGACAGAGCGATCTCCGCCGGTGTCCGACCGCCGAGGTCGAGCCCCACGGGCGCGTGAATCACGTTGAGCCGCTCTTCTGAGACGCCTTCGGCGCGCAGCATTTCGTTGACCAGCACCGTCTTGCGGCGACTGCCCAGCAGGCCGATGTACCTGGCCTGTGTCCTGACCGCCGCCACCATGCACTCGGCATCCAGCTTGTGGCCACGCGTCGCAACCACGATGAAGCTGTTCCAGCTGTAGTCGATCGATCCGATCGTCCCTGGGACGTCACCCTCCAGGATCGTGGCATCGGGGAATCGCGCCGGGTCCGCGAACTCCGGTCGATCTTCGACGATGGTGACGTCAAAGTCGAGCATGGCGGCCTGCCGGGCGATGGCGAGCGCCACATGACCGCCGCCGGCGATCACGACGCGTGGCCGGCTGGCAATGGCCTCAATGAGCAGGTCTTCATCCTGCGACTTCACCGTGCGCGGCGTCCCGTGCGGCAACTGCGCCATGGCTTCCGCCGTCGCGCGGTCATCGGCGGACGCTTCGCCGAAGGTCCCCAATCGCGATCCATCTGCCCTGACCGCGATGCGGCCCTGCAGTGTGAGGCTGCCCTCCTGCTTGCCGAGGCGGGTGACGATGGCCATGGGCGCATCGCCGGCCGCGGCCCGAGCCAGGTCCGGCAGCACGTCCACGCCATCAAACGTCAGCGCCTCATCGTCGCGCTGGACCAGGATCCACATGGTGCCGCCACAGACCAGGCCGGTGTTCCAGGCCAGGTCTTCAGTCAGTTCGTAGGCGCGCAGCGAGTGGCCGCCCGACTGGAGAATTGCCTGAGCCGTCTCGATCGCATCGGCTTCGACGCACCCGCCGCCGAGCGTGCCGACAGCCGCCCGGAGCGGATCGCCATCGCCGAGCACCAAGGTTGCACCGGCCACCTGAGGCGTGCTCCCGGCAGTCCGCACGACGGTCGCCACGGCAAACCGCTGACCGGCGGCCCGGCGAGCGGCCATGCGGACGTACACAGAATCACTCACATTCATGGCACTCAAGATTCTATCCGGTTGGCGCGCGGTCACTTTCGCTTCCGGGATCGCTTTCCGCGCGCACGGCCTGTGACGAGCACGATTGCGAGCGTCCCAAGCCCGGCGAGGTTGACGACATCAGCGGCGCGCTGCACCAGCGGTTTCTCAAAGGGGATCGGGTAATAGCGCGTGAAGCGCCTGGCCCGCTCGGCGTCGGCCGCGTCGAAACGTTTGCCTGGCGCGCAATCATTGGCATTGGGAAACGCAAAGCACGCCGGGTCAAGAAGATTCAATCGGTCTCCAACGGCCTCGAGGGCAGGTCCGGGTTGAAGCCGGTTCGGAGGAAACCACTCCAGGCGATATCCGAAAATCGCTTCGTAGCACGCGATCGGGGACTGGCCCGCCACCATCCCGTCGTTCCGATTGAGCGCGTTGACGCCGGACAGGTTCGTTATCGGGATGGGTTGGCCGGCCGCGCGGGCCCTGGTCATCGCCTGCACCACTTGAGCCGGCTCGTAGGGTTGATCGGCGTAGTAGGCACGATCTGTGCCGGCGTTGATCGCGACGATGCCCGTCAGGCCCAGCAGCGACACACTCCATCGCAACCGACGATCTCGAAACGAGGCGAGCGCCAGCGCCGCTCCGACGCCGACGATGGGAATGTAGATTCCAATCCAGCGAACGAAGCTGCTGCTGTTCTTCAGCACCGGGATGCGTTTGACCACGTCGATCCAGAAGGGCGAGTGGTAATTCATGATGACGGGCACGATCAAGAGTGCGGCGAAGGCGCCGGCGGCCACCGCATGTGCGCCCCGCGGAAGGGACGGCCGCTGCCCTGCCTGACGGGCTGCCCACATCCATCGCAGGCCGGCCGCCAGCAACACCAGCGCCGGAACCACGGTGAGTCCGTACTCGAACTCCTGACGCTCCAGCGCAAACGGGGTGTTCACAAACAGGGCATTGGCCAGATCGTGCGCCGGTGCACCAAAAAGAGACTGCAGCGCCACGCGCACCGCACCAAACAGTGTTTCGCTGCCGGGCACCGGATAGCCGCTGCGGGGAAAAGACTCGAGGAATCTGAATCCGGCCATCAGCTTGCTGGCGCTCAGGCACAGCGCGAACGCGCCTCCGGCAAGTCCGCGAATGACGAATGCGCGCCAAGGCCCTCCACGCATCACGTGCAGCAGGCCCACACCCGCCACCGCCAGAGCCGTCGGCATCAGATCGTGATTGCCCGACTGAATCATGTAGGTCACTGCAAGCCCCGCCAAGACCGAATCCAGCAGCCACTGTCGACGTCGCGCGGACGAATCGTCGGGAAAGGACCGGAGCATGAAGTAGGCGATGAACGGCACCAACATCACGGAGTGAAAGCCCAGGTGGCCGATGAGCATCCGATGTGCGAAGTAGCCGTTGAACAGAATCACGCCCGCCCCGAAGACGCTGGCGGCGGCCCCCAGCCCGAAGACGCGGCGAAGCAGCAGCACGGTTCCAGACAGACCGATTCCAGAAAAAATGACGAACGTGGCCCGAACGGCGGTGAGGGGATCGGACCAGACCGTGAGCAACTGCGGCAGGGAATAGAACATGCTCTCCGGGTTGGGATAGAGCGGCACGCCTCCACACAACGCCGGCGTGAACCATGGCACCGAGAACCAGCCGTTTTGCATGTGCCAGAAGTACCCGTTCACCAGGGCCGGGAAGAAGTAGGCGTAGTCGTGCCCGACGGTTCCGTTCTCTGTGGGCAACCAACTGAGGAACAGCCAGCTATGCAAGGCCCACAGCACCAGGCATATCGCGGGCAGGGCGAGCCGCCCCGGGACGAGCCAGGAGGAAGACTGGCTCAATTCAGCACCGGACTTCGGGCGTCGGTGGCCCACCGGCCGTCGTGAAGGTTTCCTTCGCGACATACCTGGTACGGTATCATTTGCCATCCAATCGAACTCACTTGGCAGTTGGTCCGGGAAAGTGCCCCGGCAATCGCGCTGATATGATGGCGACCCTGTCAGACATCCCAGGAGGCTTCTTGAACGCACCGCGTTTTCTCACTCCGGTTCTCACAATCGCGGCATTCGCTTCGTCGTTGGCCGTCGCTCAGCCCATGGCGCAGGCCGTCCAGACTCAGGCCCCACCCCCCTTGACGGTCGTCGTCACGCCCAAGGCGGTGACACTTGAGCTCGGGAAGGAAGCGACGCTCACGGCAGTGGTTCAGGACGCGTCCGGCAAGGTGGTCAACGATGCCACGGTGGTATTCGCGTCGCAGTCACGCCGGCAGTTGACCATCACCGCGGCAGGGGTGATGCGGGCCATCGAACCTGGCACCTATACGATCACGGCGACGGCCGTCCCCGCCGGCGGTGCCGGCGCCGGCCGGGGCAACAGCAGCCCGCCGAACCGCACAACCGTGATGGTGACCGTGCCGGAGCCGCCAATTCGCGACGTGGTCTTTGTCAGCCCGCCCACACGCTTTTATGCAGGCACGACGCTGAATGTGTCGGTCCGGGTCACGGACACTGCTGACCGCGACAGGGCTACGGAGGCGATTGCCTTCGCGTCGAGTGCCCCGGCCATCGCCACGGTCAATCGCCATGGCCAGGTACGGCTGCTTTCAGCCGGCTCTGCCTCCATCACGGCCACCACAGGCGGCGTCACGGCGTCGCTCCCGATCTCGGTCGTGGCCAATCCGATTTCACGGCTGGAGGTCAGCGCGTCAACGGCAACCGCGCGCACGGGCGACGTGATCCACGTCAGCGCCGCGGCGATCGCGGCCAACGGGCAGCCGGTGACCGGTGCCCCGGTCCATTACGCCCTGATGACCGACCCCGCGCCAGGCATCCTCGGCGCCGGCGCGATGGCGCAAATCAAGCCAGACGGCCGATTCGTGGCCGAGCGCTCGGGCCTCTACACTGTCGTCGCAACGACCGGTTCACACACGGCGACCACGACGATTGAGATCACGTCGCGCGACGTCGCGCGCAACGTCGAACTGGTCGGGCACGGCGCGGTTCAGGATCGACACACCTCCGACCTGTGGGTCTGGGAAGGCGTGGACGGACGAGACTATGCCGTGACCGGCACCTGGGGCGCGGAAGGGCACGCCTACTTCTGGGATGTGACCGACAAGGCCGCGCCTGAGAAGATCGGCGAGGTCAAGGTCGACGCGCGGACGGTCAATGACGTCAAGGTCTCAGAGGATGGCCGCATCGCGGTCATCAGCCGGGAGGGCGCGTCGAACCGCAAGAACGGATTTGTGGTGATCGACGTCTCGAACCCGCGCGCGGGCCTCCCCATCATCTCGACGTTCGACGATGAACTGGCAGGCGGCGTGCACAACGTGTTCATCGAAGACAATCACGTCTACGCCCTCAGCGCCGGTCAGCGCTATGACGTCATCAACATCGAGGACCCGAAGAATCCCAAGCGGGTCGGGCGTTTCCAGCTCGATGAGCCTGGCGCCAGCATTCACGACGTCTGGGTTCAGGAAGGCATCGCCTACTCATCGAACTGGCGCAACGGCATCGTGGCGGTTGACGTCGGAGGAGGCGGCAAGGGCGGGTCACCGGAAAATCCCGTCAAGCTGGGATCGTACGCGTATCCGAGCGGCTGGAATCACGCAGCCTATCCGTATGTCAGTCAGTCCACCGGCAAGCGCTACATCTTCGCGGGCGATGAGAGCTTTCCCGAAGGCACGCCGACCAATCGCGCCGGCCGGGCGGCTGGCTGGATTCACGTCATCGACATGACTGATTGGGACCACCCGGAAGAGGTCGGCCGCTATGCGGTTGACGATGCCGGCACCCACAACCTGTGGGTGGAAGACGACAAGCTGTACATCGGCTACTACAACGGCGGCCTCCGTATCGTTGACGTGTCCGGCGAGCTTCTGGGTGACCTTGGCCGTCAGGGCAGGGAGATCGGCAAGTACTATTCGTATGACCCGGAAGGGTTCATTCCGAACGCGCCGATGGTCTGGGGGCCTCAGCCGTTCAAGGGTCATGTGTTCTTCTCAGACTTCAATTCCGGCCTCTATATCGTGCGTGTCACGGACCAACCGCCGCCTGGACGGCCTGGGGAGATCAGGTAGACCGGACTCACCATGAAACATTGGAAGACACTGTTCTCTGTGGCGCTGGCCGCGACGCTGCTGTTCTCAGCCGTCCCGTCCGCATCGTCCGGGCAGGCGGGATCCGGCTACTACGTCTACGTGTGTGCCGAGTCTGACGACACCATTGCCCTGGTCCGGTTCATGCCCTCAGGCCCTGGCAAGGGCACCATGGAAGTGACCAAGACCATTCCCGTGGGCATCTGGCCGACGGAGATCGAGGGCCCCCATGGCATCACCGTCCACCCGGATGGGCAATCGTGGTACGTCTCGCTGGCCCACGGCAACCCGTTCGGGTCCATTCACAAGTTTGCGACGGGCACGGATGAGTTCATCGGGTCGGTCAAGGTGGGCCTCTTCCCTGCCACAATGGCCGTCTCACCCGTCACGGGCTTCCTGTACGTCGTCAATTTCAATTTGTTCGGGATGATGGAACCCAGCACGGTGTCGGTGGTGGACACGGAATCGATGACGGAGATTGCGCAGGTGCCGACCGGCATCATGCCGCACGGATCGCGCCTGGACGCGAGCGGGACGAAGCAGTATCACGTGTCGATGATGGACGACCATCTGTGGGAGGTGGACGGCCTGACGTTCGAGGTGTCGCGGAAACTGGCGCTGTCCGGGCACGCCGAACACATGGCGAGCATGGACATGACCAGCGACGCGGGCGCCGCCATGATGAAGTCCATGAAAGGCCAGTTGGTCCAGCCGACCTGGGCCACGCCAACCGCTTCCGGAAAGGTCTACGTCGCGGGCAACAATTCGAACGCGATCTACGAGGTGGACATCGCCAAGTGGGAAATCAGCCGCACGTTCGAGAATACGACAGCCGGTCCCTACAACATCGATGTCTCGCCGAACGGCAGGTTCCTGGTGACGACCTACAAGAAGTCGGCCGCCATCGGCATCTGGGACCTGAAGTCCGGTAAGGAGGCCGCGAATCTCGAGACCAGCCGGACCATTCCGCACGGTGTGGTGATTTCGCCGGACTCGAAGTACGCGTTCGTCACGCTCGAGGGCGTCGGCGGCCAGCCGGGAACGGTCGAGGTCTACGACCTGGGCACCCTCACACGCGTTGCGACGGCCGACGTCGGCAAGCAGGCCGGCGGCGTGGCGTTCTGGAAGATGCAGTAGCAACCGTGACCGGAAAGGCCATCGGTCCCTGCGATGTCGTGGCCGAGGCGATCCGCCGGACCTGAAGGTCCGGCTCTCCGAAAGGCCTGGCTCTCCGAAGGTCCGTCCTTTGGAGCCCCGGGGCAACCCGTCCGACGTCCTTCGGAGCCCCGGGGCAACCCGTCCGACGTCCTTTGGAGCCCCGGGGCAACCCGTCCGACGTCCTTTGGAGCCCCGGGTCTTCAGACCCGGGGACAATCCCCCGCGAATTCCAGAAGCCCCGCGCGCGACGTCACTTGGGATCCCCAATGCGGATATTCCATCGGCGTACTCACCAGGCCCGCGCGGACTGGGTTGTCGAGCACATACCGGATCATAGCGCCCAGATCATCGTCACGCCGAAGCGTTCGGTCGAAGTAGCTGTCCTGCCACAGGCGCTCGCCGGTCACGCGTTTGAAGTGATACGCGGTCTGCTGCTTCGCGAGCCGAACGAAGCGCGGCAGGTTCGACGTATCGTCGAAGCCCTCAACGACGACGTGAAGATGATCCGGCATGAAGCAGTACGCGAGAACTGCAAACCCCTCAGTCCTGGCGGTACGCAGCAACTGCGTCCCAACACAGTCGACCAAGCGATGGTCGGTGAAGTAGTTGCGACGACGATGGGTGCAAGTCGTCAGAGAATAGCGGGATCCGCCCCGATAGCTCTCGGTCGCCAGACGATGAGGGTGACGCATTCGGAGGTGGGAAGAGCAAGAAATGATCCGCCGGGAGATCAGGGGATCATGTTCATGTTCAGCCGGACCTGAAGGTCCGGCTCTCCGAAGGTCTTCGGAGGTCTTCGGAGGTCTTCGGAGGTCTTCGGAGGCCTTCGGAGGTCTTCGGAGCCCCGGGTCTTCAGACCCGGGGGACAGTTCTCACTGTTTCCCGTCGACGACCCCCTTC
>JAHEFO010000159.1 GCA_024640135.1 Acidobacteriota bacterium | reverse complement strand
GAGTGTAGGCCGTCTCGTCCACGCCGATGGCGAGTTCGCGTGCCAGGTCCATGACCCACGCACGGGTGATCCCTGGCAGCAGTCCGGCCGTGAGTGGCGCGGTAATCAGGCCCCCATTCCTGACCAGAAAGAAGTTGGACTGCGAGCATTCCACGACAGCGCCGGCCTGGTTCAGCATCAGTGCTTCGGCCGCGCCCCGCCGCAGCGCCTCCTGCATCGCGAGCGCGTTGTTGAGCAAATTGTTGGATTTGATTGCCGGGTCGAGGGCGTCGGGATGATTGCGGCGCACCGACACCAGCGATACCCGGATGCCTTCCGTGAACGTCCGGTCGGGAGGGAAGGGGAACGGCTTCACGATGATCACCAGCGTCGGTTCCGGGCAGGCGCCCGGGTCATACGTCAGGGCGCCGACGCCACGTGTCAGCAGAATCCTGATGTACGCCTCGTTGAGCGCACCGAAGATCTGCGTGTAGGCCTCCACCGACTCACGAACGTGGGCCGCCATCTGGTCGTCGGTGTGTGGCACGTCCAGAGACATGAGCGCCGCGGAGTGACGGAGCCGCGCCATGTGCTGAACGAACAGGAACGGCGTTCCCGCATAGGTCCGGAGGGTCTCGTAGACACCTTCGCCATAGAGGAACCCGTGATCGAAGACGGGGACCACCGCATCCGCTGCGCGGGTAATCGTGCCGTTGACGTAAACCACTGCCTGAAGGGAGGACATAAGACCGGTCCGCTCCTCGTGCCCGTCGCACCCTCGCCGAGACACCCGGGTCGGGCAGGGTGGGGCACGAGTAAGTTGCGCGAGTTTAGCACACACGATACGCTCAAATTCGCTGATGAGAATCCTGACCAGCCAGCAAATGCGGGACGCGGACCGGCGAACCATTGAGGAGGTTGGCATCCCCTCCCTGGTGCTGATGGAGAACGCCGGCCGCCAGGTCGTCGCCTCGATGGAGGCTGCCTTTGAGGACCTTGCACAGGCGCATGTCGCGGTGCTCTGCGGGAAGGGCAACAACGGTGGGGACGGTTTTGTCGCTGCGCGCGTGTTGTCCGAGCGGGATATTGACGTGTCCGTATTCCTGGTCGGGGCGTCCGCTGATGTCCGCGGTGACGCGCGTATCAATCTCTTAATCCTGCGCGCTCTGGAGATCGACGTCGTCGAGATTGCCGACGCGGTGAGTTGGGAACTGCACGGCTCCGATGTTCTCTCGGCGGATATTGTGGTTGATGCGATGCTCGGTACCGGGCTGTCCGGGCCGGCAACCGGGCTGGTCGAGACGATCATCGCAGACCTGAACGCGTCTTCGAGACCGGTGGTCGCGATTGACGTGCCAACCGGGCTCGATGCCAACACCGTGGAGGTTGTCGGCCCCGTTGTGGAGGCCACGCTGACGGTCACGCTTGGCGCGCCGAAACTGCCGCTCTTGCTGCCGCCGGCCGAACGAGTGGTGGGCAGTCTGGTCATCGGCGACATCGGTATCCCGCGAAGCATCATTCACACGCTCGACGGTCCATGGGTCGAGCTGATCACGAAGGAGCGCATGCGGGCGTTGGTGACCCCGCGCGTGGCGGAGTCGCAGAAGGGTGACTACGGTCGCGTTCTGGTTGTCGCCGGTTCACGCGGCAAGACCGGCGCGGCGCACCTGGCCGCGGCCGGGGCACTGCGGTCGGGAGCGGGCCTGGTCACGGTCGCGACACCGGGTTCGTGTCAGTCGGTGCTGGCAGTGCTCGGCGTTGAGTACATGACCGACGCGCTCGAGGAAACCAGTGACGGGCAGATCGCCTGGGAGGCGCTCGAGCAGATTCTGGAAACTCCCGCCGATGTCATTGCCCTGGGACCCGGATTGGGTCGGGCCCCGTCAACGATGGCGTTGGTGCAGTCAGTGGTGGAACGATCAGGCGTCCCCCTCGTGCTCGATGCTGATGCCCTGTTTGCCTTCGTCGGCGAATCCGATCGCCTGGTCGGGCGCGACGATGCGTCGGTGATCATCACACCGCACGCCGCTGAGATGGCACGATTGACCGGCTTGACGGTGGAGGCGGTCCAGGCCAATCGCGTCGAAGTCGCGCGGACGTTTGCCACGACGCATCGCGTGCACGTGATCTTGAAGGGGCACCGGACCGTGGTTGCCTCGCCGGACGGCAAGGTCTTCATCAATCTTACGGGCAACCCTGGAATGGCTTCGGGCGGAACCGGTGATGTCCTCACGGGCGTGGTGGCCGCATGGTTCGGCCAACTGCTGGACGCGGACTCCGCGGCACAGCTCGCGGTGTACCTGCATGGCCTGGCAGGCGATCTGGCCAGTGACGATGAAGGGGAAGTCGCGATGGTGGCTGGAGATGTCGTCGATCGGCTGGGTGACGCGGTTCTGGCGTTGACGTCCGTGCGGCACTCCAAGACGGGGGAGTCGTCGCACGAGTGACCATTCTTGAGTCGACTTCCGAGGAAGAAACGTCGGCAGCGGGACAGGCTCTGGCGGCGGCACTACGGGCGGGAGACGTGGTGTTGATTGAAGGGCCGCTGGGTGCCGGCAAGACGGCATTTGTTCGCGGTCTGGCGGAGGGCCTGGGCGCAGATCCCGCGGATGTGACGAGTCCGACGTTCACCATCCTGCAACAGTACGGTGGGGAGCCACCGCTGTACCATGCGGATTTCTATCGCTTGACGGCCCCGGAAGTCACGGATCTCGGCCTCGAGGAAACAGGACTGGACGGCATCCTGGCAGTGGAGTGGCCAGACCGGTGGAACGCGAGGCCGATCGATGCGTTCAGAGTGGTGATTGAGGATCAGGGCGGCGACAAGCGCCGGATCTCCGTCTATTCCACCCGGTAGTTGGGTGCTTCCTTCGTGATGATCACGTCGTGAACGTGGCCCTCCCGCATGCCCGCGGGTGTGATCCGAATCAGTTCCGCGTCCCGCTGCAGAGTGGGGATGTCAGGGCACCCGGTGTACCCCATCCCCGCGCGCAGGCCGCCGACGAGCTGGTGAATCATCGCGGAGACGCTGCCCTTGTGCGCCACACGGCCCTCGATGCCCTCGGGGACCAGCTTCTCGGCGCCGGGTGTGCTGTCCAGGTCGAATTCGTCCTGGAAGTAGCGGTCGCGGCTTCCTCGCCGCATCGCGCCGAGTGAGCCCATGCCCCGGTACTCCTTGAAGCTGCGGCCCTGGTAGAGAATGACTTCGCCGGGGCTCTCGTCGGTGCCGGCGAACAGGCTGCCGATCATTACAGAGCTGGCCCCGACCGCAAGGGCCTTGGTCAGGTCGCCCGAGTAGCGGATGCCGCCGTCGGCGATGATGGGGATATCCCGTTCACCTGCCGCACGCGCGCAGGCGGCCACGGCGGAAATCATCGGCACGCCGATGCCCGCCACGACTCGAGTGGTACAGATCGATCCCGCGCCGATGCCGACCTTCACCGCGTCCACGCCGCGGTCAATGAGCGCCGTGGTGGCGGCCGCAGTCGCGACGTTGCCAGCCACAAGATCCACGTCGGGGTACTGGCCCCGCAGCTTCTCAACCATGTCGAGCACGCCCTGAGAGTGTCCGTGTGCCGTGTCGACCACCAGCACATCGACGTGCGCGGCGACCAGGGCCGCCGCGCGCTCAGCCGTGTCCTGGCCGATGCCAATCGCTGCGCCGACTCGGAGCCGGCCGAGTTCGTCCTTGCAGGCGCCGGGGTAGTTGATGAGTTTCTGGATGTCCTTGACGGTGATCAGGCCCTTGAGCCGGAAATCTGCGTCGACGACGAGGAGCTTTTCCACCTTGTGGTGGTGGAACATCTCGCGCGCCGTGTCGAGCGGTGTGCCTACGGGAACCGTGATGAGGTTCTCCGTGGTCATGATGGCGGAAATCGGGCGGTCGGTATTCGTGGCGAACCGCAGGTCCCGATTGGTCAGAATGCCGACCAGCAGGCCTTCCTTGCTTCCGTCGTCAGTAATCGGCACGCCGCTGATGCGATAGCGCTTCATGAGATCGAGCGCTTCGGCAATCCGATGATGCGGAGAGAGCGTGATCGGATTCACGATCATTCCGCTTTCGGAGCGCTTGACGCGGTCGACTTCGGAGGCCTGTTCTTCCGGACTCAGGTTCTTGTGGATGATGCCGATGCCCCCATGCTGGGCGATGGCGATCGCCAGGCGGCTTTCGGTGACGGTGTCCATGGCCGCAGACAGGATGGGCACGTTGAGCCGGATACGTCGAGTCAACCGCGAGGCGACGTCAACCTTGCTGGGCAGCACCTGCGAGTGCCGCGGCACCAGCAGGATGTCATCAAAAGTCAGGGCGTCCGGCAGTCCCGAGACGACTTGCGCTGCCGCTCCCAGCTTTTCGTTCATGGGCGATTCACTCTTTCCGCGCCGCTAGGCGCCATGGCATTTCTTGTACTTCTTGCCGCTGCCGCAGTGGCAAGGATCGTTGCGACCGATCTTCGGCTCATCGCGACGGATGGTCTTGATTTCCGCGTCGTCGCCGCCCGTGCGCGCGGGCCTGGGCGGTGTCGAAGCAGAAGCGCCGCGCGGCGCCGTCGACGCGCGCGGGGATGTGGTTGAACTGCCGCCGCTGAACGTCATGGGCGCGGCTTTGCGCGCGGGCGCCGCCGCGAGCGGGGTCGCGCCGCCCGAGACGACCGGGCGAAGGCGCCACAAGTACCGGACGATCTCTTCGTCGATGCGATCCTTCATCGCCTGGAAGAGCTCGAAGCTCTCCCTCTTGTACTCGACCAGGGGGTCACGTTGGCCGTAGCCTCGCAGCCCGATCCCTTCCTTGAGGTGGTCGAGGCTGTAAAGGTGGTCTTTCCATTGCGCATCGACAATCTGGAGCATGATGTCGCGCTCAACGCGTCTGAGGATCGCCGGATCCGCCTCCAGCGAGGCTTCCTTCTCTTCGTACTGTTCGATGGCCAGCGCAAGGATCGCGTCGATGATGCCGTCGGGCGTCATCGTGTCGAACTCCAGCGCGGCGAGCCCGGAGGCGTCAAGGCCGAACAGGTCCGCAGCGGCCAGTTGCAGCGCGGACAGATCCCACGTCTCCGGGTCCGCGTCCTTCGGTGCGTGCGAATCGACCAGGCCGCCCAGCACGTCTTCGGCCACGCTCATGAGGTAGCCGCGCGTATCGAGCACTTCGTCCTCATCGATGCGCACCTGGCCTTCAAGCAACTGGCGGCGAAGTGTGTAGACACTCTCACGCTGCTTGTTCATCACGTCGTCGTACTCAAGCAGGTGTTTGCGGGTGGAGAAGTTCTGCGACTCCACCTGCTTCTGGGCGCGTTCAATGGCTTTCGTGACCATTCGCGCCTCGATAGGAACGCCTTCCTCCATGCCGAGCCGTTCCATCAGGCCTGAAATGCGGTTCGACCCCATGAAGATGCGCATGAGGTCGTCTTCGAGTGAGAGATAGAAGCGGGAGGAGCCGGGGTCGCCCTGCCGGCCCGCTCGTCCGCGCAGCTGATTGTCGATACGGCGGGCTTCGTGCCGCTCGGTGCCGATGATGTGCAGGCCGCCGGCCTCGACCACAGCGGCGTGGTCCCGGTCGGTTTCCGTCTTGAGCGCGGAGAAGATCCGTTCGTAGTCAGGACGGGGAACCCGGTAGAACTGGTCGAGATGAAAGAAGTAGACGAACTCCTCGTCGTCGACGTACTTTTCCTGGCCCTTCGGCAGGCGTTCGGCCACCTGCTCGGCGAGTGACTGCTGGCGGGCCATGAACTCCGGATTCCCGCCCAGCAGAATGTCCGTGCCGCGACCGGCCATGTTGGTCGCGATGGTGACCGTCCCCAGGCGGCCGGCCTGCGCGACAATTTCCGCCTCTTGCGCGTGGTACTTCGCGTTCAGAACCACGTGCTTGACGCCGCGGCGCTTCAGCATGCCGGCAAACTTCTCGGACTTCTCGATCGAGACGGTGCCGACGAGCGTCGGCCGGCCCGACTTCTGCTTCTCGACGATGTCATTGACGATGGCTTCAGCCTTCTCACGGTCCGTGCGAAACACCGTGTCCGGTTCCTCAACGCGCTGCAGCACCCGGTTCGTGGGCGCGACGATGACATCGAGCTTGTAGATCTTCGAGAACTCCTCTGCCTCCGTCTCCGCCGTGCCGGTCATGCCGGAGAGCTTGTCGTACTTGCGGAAGTAATTCTGGAACGTGATTGTCGCCAGCGTCTGGTTCTCGCGCTCGATCTTGACCTTTTCCTTGGCCTCCACTGCCTGATGCAGGCCGTCGCTCCAGCGCCGGCCCGGCATGAGCCGTCCGGTGAACTCGTCCACGATCAGGATCTGGCCCTCCTTGATCATGTAGTCCACATCCACCTTGAAGAGTGCATGGGCCCGCAACGCCTGGTGGATATGGTGGAGCAGCGGCATGTTGGCGGGGTCGTACATGCCCCCTGAGCCCGAGGCCACCCGATGGGCCAGCAGCTGCTCGGCTTTGGCCATGCCCGATTCCGTCAACTGCACGGTCTTGTGTTTTTCGTCGACGATGTAGTCGCCCGTGGTTTCCAGAGCGTCGCGGTCTTCAGCCTTGACGTTGCCCTGGGTGACAGCACCGGGCTTGAGCTTCGGAATGATCTTGTCCACCTCATAGTAGAGCTCGGTGGACTGTTCCGCCGGACCAGAAATGATCAGGGGTGTGCGCGCTTCGTCAATGAGGATGCTGTCCACCTCGTCGACAATGCTGAAGAAGTGTCCCCGCTGCACATAGTGCCCGAGGTCGTACTTCATGTTGTCGCGCAGGTAGTCGAAGCCGTATTCGTTGTTGGTGCCGTAGGTGATATCGCAGCGATAGGCCGCCTGCCGGTCCGCATCATTCAGATCGTGCTGGATGACCCCAACGGACAGGCCCAGGAAGCGATACAGCCGCCCCATCCACTCCGAGTCGCGGCGGGCCAGATAATCGTTCACGGTGACGGCATGCACGCCCTTGCCTGCAAGCGCATTGAGGTACGCCGGCAAGGTGGCCACCAGCGTCTTGCCCTCGCCCGTCTTCATTTCGGCAATCCGCCCGGCGTGCAGAACCATTCCACCGATGAGCTGGACATCGAAATGTCGCATGTTCAGCACCCGACGACCGCCCTCGCGCACGACGGCGAACGCCTCCGGCAGAAGGTCGTCCAGAGTCTCACCCTGACTCAGGCGCGCCTTGAACTCGTCGGTCTTCGCCCGAAGGTCGCCGTCAGACAGGGGCTCCATCGAGGCTTCGAGGTCGTTGATGCGTCCAACGAGCGGTCGCAAGCGCTTGAGTTCGCGCTCGTTCTGGGTGCCGATGATCTTGCCGAGGAATGTATTGAGCATGCTGGCATCCCCTGCTGGTGAGGATTCCAACAATTCTACACGGAAAGGGCGCGATGTCTCAGGATGCTACGGCCGGGCGAGCAGACGCAGCGGATTGATGGTCTGCCCGTTCAGCAGAATCTCATAGTGCAGGTGCGTGCTTGTGGCCCGGCCCGTGGAGCCGACATATCCAATCACGTCTCCGCGTCTGACCTTCTGGCCCTTGCGTGCCGAGATGCGGGACATGTGACCGTAGCGCGTCGAGATTCCAAAGCCATGCCGAACCACCACGGCGTTGCCGTAGTCGCCGGCATACCCCGCAGATTCGATCGTGCCGTCGGCCGTCGCGCGAATTGGGGTGCCGCGGTTCGCCGCGATGTCGAGGCCGGAGTGGAAGTCCAGTCCGCCGGTGAACGGATCAGCGCGCCGGCCGAACATCGAAGACAAATAGCCGACGACAGGCCAGATCGACGGCGTCGCCGCAGCCAGTTCTTGCTGTTTCTCGACGCCGGTGCGCACCGTTTCGAGCCGGGTCTCAAGGGAGGCAAGCAGTCCCTGGAGAATGCCGAACGTGCTGTCGGGAGAACCCAGAGTGGCCACGACCGCAGGCTGCGTTGCCGCCGGTGTGTTGCCGCCGCCCATCGCCCGATTCCTCACCAGCGCCGGCAGGTTGTCGATCGCGCGTCGTGCAGCCGGGTCGAGTTGTGCGTCCTGGCCAAGATCGGAAATGGCGGTCTGCAACGTCGAGATCTGAGCGGCCAGTTCACCGGTCGCCGCCCGATAGCTGTCGTTCTCGAGCCGCAGGGCTTCACCCTGATGGGCCAGTCGATCGATCTCGGCCTGAGCAGACCACTTGGCGCCAAGCCCCATCAGGACAGGGACAGCCAGAATGCCCAGGAACGCCAGAACTGCCGGACGCCGTACGACCGTCAGCCGGCGAACAGCTCCAGTGTGGCGATTGGCGATAAGGACGGTGTACTTTGGTGACCGCATGTACAGCCCCGCAAGAATAGCATGGCCCTCAGTGAAAGACCAACAGTGACAAGGGCTTACGGAAGCCGCCAGGGTCGTTGAATGCCACAATTAGGTGGCATGACCTATCGTGCTGCGCTCAGGGACTCGGAACTGCAGAGCCTCCGCCACGTGCGGGGGCCGCAGTGGGCCCTCGCCGGCGAGATCGGCGATGGTCCGCGCCACGCGCAGCACCCGGGTCACCCCACGCACGCTGAGTCCAAATCGTGTCACTGCCGTTCCCACGAGGGCGAGGCTGTCTCGATCGAGTGGAGCCTGAGCTCGTAGCCTCCGACCGTCGAGGACCGAATTGAGGAGTCCCTGGCGGTCCAGTTGCCGCCGGCGAGCCTGCTCAACACGTTCGCGCACGACTGCCGATGATTCACGGACCTGCTCGCCGGAGATCTCTCCCCACGGAACAGCCTGGACCTCCACACTGAGGTCGAATCTGTCCCGGAGTGGGCCCGACAGGCGCCGCTGATAGCGCTCGATGACCGTGGGCGGGCAGTGACATGCCCGGCGACAGTCTCCATGGAAGCCGCATGGGCAGGGGTTCATGGCGCCGACCAGCACCACCCGGGCAGGGAATGTTGTGCTCCGGCTGACCCGCGCGACGTGGACAACGCCGGCCTCAAGGGGTTGCCGGAGGGTTTCGAGCACGCGCCGACTGAATTCCGGTATCTCGTCGAGAAACAGGACGCCACCGTGGGCGAGACTGATCTCGCCGGGACGGGGGACGGCACCCCCGCCGACCAGTGCGAGATCCGAGCAGGTATGGTGGGGCGCCCTGAATGGGCGCGTCAGCACGAGGCCCGCCCCCGGTGGCAGGAGTCCGGCAATGGAGTGAATCGACGTCACCTGCAGCGCCTCGTCAAATCCGAGTTGCGGCAGCAGGCCAGGCAGCCTCCTCGCCAGCATCGTCTTGCCGGCGCCGGGTGAGCCGGACAGCAGCAGGTGATGCGCGCCGGCCGCGGCGATTTCGAGCGCCCGCCGTCCTCTCAACTGGCCGCACACATCTGCCAGGTCTTCTCCGCCTGACGGCTCCGCCGGTTGGCGCTGTGGAGGGGGGGACACCGACGCTGGCGACGCCGCTGACAGGATACGCACGGCCTCGGTCAGGCACGCGACGGGGAAGAGCGGGAGGTCCGTCACGATGCCGGCCTCGAGCAGGTTCGGGGCAGGAAAGATCAGGGCCGGCCGGGGGGTCTTTCGGGCCGCAACGGCGATGGGCAGTACGCCCTGCATGGCCGGGATGCCCCCATCAAGCGAGAGGCCGCCGACTACC
>JAHEFO010000377.1 GCA_024640135.1 Acidobacteriota bacterium | reverse complement strand
GTTCAGGTTCGCCCGCATCAGACCCATGGTTCCGGGCCAGCCGAGGTCCACGAGCAGCCGTGATGTGCCGGCGCTCACGACCCAGTAGTTTGTCGAGCGATACCCGACGTTCAGTACGGTGACAGACATTCTCACCTCCGCCCTGGCCGGGCCGCGGGCCACCCTGACATCACGACGCGCCCGTCAGGCGGATCGGTCCTACCGGGACGCCGCCCGCTCTACTCGAACGAACAAGCCCTGATTGGCTGGCACCATGACTGCCGATGGATCAATCTCGGCAAATTCCTGCAGCCCTTCCACTGCCGGTGCGTAGACGCGGATACCCCCGGAGAGACCCAGGGCGGCCAGGTCAAGTGTAAGCGCCACCCGTTCGTCGCTCGGCGACCACGAAGCCAGGGCAATCAATACGCCCTCGGGACGACTGTAGGTGGTGGCCAGTACCCGTGGGTGACTGGTGCGCGCCGGTGTGTCCTTCAGCCAGTAGCCGAGCATGCGACTGTCCGCGATACCGAAGTCGTTCATCATGGCCCAGACCGGCCGGGGATCGGTCTGGCCGTAGAAGCGTGACGTCATCCCGAACAGCATGCCTCGATAAGGATGCCCGCCGTCCTGCAGCATTTCACCCATCAGGCCAAACGGCAGGCCGGAGACTTCGGTCATCCAATAGTCTTCGTCGAGTGTGTAGTCGAAGTACTCTCCGAACCACAGACGGGACATGTACGGGAAGTGCTCCATGTAGAGCATCGCGCTGTTGATGAAGCCGTCGCGCGGGTTGAACTGGTTGGCCGAGTGCAGGTCGATGACCACTTCGGCCCGCTTTGCGTGGAGAACCGAAATCATCCGTCTGACTGTCTCCCGGCTGAAGGCGATGTCATCCAGGTACAGGCCGTCAATGTGCTGGTGTTCGGCCAGCCATGAAAGCCCTTCGACGTAGTAGTTCGTCCAACGCGAGGTCCCCTTGTCCAGCACCGCCGCATCGTCCACCGACGCCGCGTGCCAGGCCGCGTGGTACCGGTCTTCCATATGCTCCTGCATCCAGGAATGGCCGCCGCCCTCACCGTCGTTCAGAATTTCATCGCCCAGGCTCCGAAGGGCGAAGAGCTCGTACGCGCGGTAGGTGAGCTCACGAATGGTGTCGTAGAGCTTGACCTTGACGCCCTTCGCGTGGGCCTCTTCGATGTAGGCCGTTTGCTTGTCGAGATTGTAGAAGGGGTAGTTGATGTAGGGATTGATTTCGTTGGCGTGGTGGATGTTGACCACGGTGCCTCCCGCCGCCTTCACCTCATCAACCGTGACGTACTTGTGGACGAACCGTGTATTGAAATGCGTCTTGGTGTCGATGGCCTTGAAGGGCGTCACCAGGAATCGGACGTTGAAATGCAGCTTGGCGCCAGCAGCCAGTTGACGCCGTCCGGAGTAGTTCGTCGCGGTGACGGCGCCGGCGGATGTGCTGATGCGAATCCCGCCACGGCCGTCGTTGTACCAGGACGGCGGCAGGTTGAGCGGCTGATTCTGGTAGAAATTGGTGTTCAGCGGCCGGACGTAATTGTCGTCACGAAGGACATACTGGAGTCCCTTGTTGATGCCGCCGAGCCAGACGCCTTCCTGGTGATTCTCGACCTTCCAGGTCCAGTCCACCAGGTCCGGACGTGCGCCGCCCCTGCGCCCAAGTCCCAGCATGTACTCGGCCGCGTCTGGAACAAGCGCCAGCGGCAGGACGATGTCATCGAGGCTGACGTCCTTCAGCGCCTCGACCTCCACGCGATAGTCGAGCATGCCGTCGTACTCCAGAGCGCCGGATACGTGCATCCGCACCCGATCCGACCGGTTCTCCACCGACCACGACACCCGGCCCCGCGCGTCCTGCGTGACCTGAAAAGGCTGGGCCGAGAGATGCTCCGGCGCGCCGTCAATGACAATGTCGAGACCAACGGGCCTGGCCAGGATCGGCTCCGGGCGATCGGCGAGCGACGTCAGCTCCGGCGTGAAGAAACTCAAGATGCGTTCCGGAAACCCGGACTCGCCCAGTGCGATTGTGCGTCCCAGAATCGAGAGCTCGCGGCCGTTGGCGCCGCCGATTGTCACGGGCGTGTACGGCGCAATGATGAAATCGGGATCGGTGCCTGCCGTTGAGTTCAGCCAGGCCAGCCGACTCATCAGGTCCGGTTCGTCGAAGCCATGATTGACTGCAGTCGCGTCGTCGACGTCGAGCCTGACGGTCACGGACTGGCGCTGGCCGTCCTTGGTCGCGACGACGACATTCCCCGAAACGAGCCCGGCCCGCTGATCAGCCGGAACCAACACGCCAATCCACACGGGCTGAATATCACCGGCGGCAACGTCGATCGACTTCTGGAACGGCTTCCCGTTCTCGTCGATGCCGCCGCAGTTGAAGCAGGTCAACGTCTGAGTCCATGCCTCGGGAAACTCCTCGAACGAGACGGTGACTCCGCTGAGTGCCCGGTCGCGCGAGACCACCGCCACCTGGAAGGTGAAGAACTCGTCTCGAAGGACCTGACTCTGGAACACGGCTGATGGACCGCGGTCAATCCAGTGCTGTGGCAGGTACCGGCGCATCCGGATCGGATAGTCCCGATGCTCGGGCACAACCATCCATCCGTTCGGGGCGGCCGCCGTGAACGCGTCGTGCTCCGGGGCGGTGGCGATGACCTCCATGGGAAAGAAACTGTGGAAGTCATTCACAGACTGAATGCGGGTGACCGCGGCCGTCGGCAGTCCACCACCCGGCTGACGTCGCACGGCCCTG
>JAHEFO010000376.1 GCA_024640135.1 Acidobacteriota bacterium | reverse complement strand
CGCACGGTGACGACAAACTCGGTCAGGGTGTCATCCGGGCCGGTCGCGCGAACCGAGACCGTGCCGCGGGACTCCAGTTCGTCGCCGGAGCCGACCAGCGTGAACGTCTCGTGCCCCGTGAGCCCGAGCGTCATCGGCGTGTCGCCGTTGCGGAACTCCAGTGGCAGGACGCCCATGTTCACCAGGTTGCTGCGATGAATCCGCTCGTAGCTTTCGGCGATCACCGCCTTCACGCCCAGGAGCATCGTGCCCTTGGCCGCCCAGTCGCGGGAGGATCCGGATCCGTACTCCTTGCCTGCCAGGACAATGAGAGGGATCCCGGCGGCCCGGTACTTCTCCGACGCCTCGAAAATCGACATCTGCGCCGGCGCATCTCCGGCAAGATACGTCGTCCAGCCGCCTTCGGTCCCTGGAGCCAGCTGGTTGCGTAACCGCACATTGGCGAAGGTGCCGCGCATCATCACCTCGTGGTTACCGCGGCGCGCACCGTAGGAATTGAAGTCCTGTGGTTCGACGCCCTGTGCAACCAGGTAGGCGCCAGCGGGACTGTCTTTCTTGATCGCTCCGGCCGGAGAGATGTGGTCGGTGGTAATGCTGTCGCCCAGGAGCGCCAGCACGCGCGCATCCGTAATCTCAACCGGCGAGGCGGGCTCGGGTGTCAGGTTCTCCAGAAAAGGAGGACGTCGAATGTACGTCGAGTCTGCGTCCCAGGCAAACTGGTCGCCGGTGGGGACTGGCAACGTTCTCCACCGGACGTCGCCTTCGAAGACCTTGCTGTACTGCTCGCGGAACATCTCCGCCGACAACGCTGACAACATCGTCTGCTGAATCTCTTTCTGCGACGGCCAGATGTCCTTGAGATACACGGGCGCTCCATCCGCGCCAGTCCCGAGGGGCTGTGTCGTCAAGTCAAGATTCATGGTGCCGGCAATGGCATAGGCAACCACCAATGGAGGCGAGGCCAGATAATTCGCCCGCACATCCTGTTGAATCCGCCCTTCGAAGTTGCGATTCCCCGACAACACGGAGCAGACAACCAGCCCCCTCTCCCGAATCTCGGTGGCCACCTCTTCGGGCAGCGGACCGCTGTTGCCGATACAGGTCGTGCATCCGTAGCCGACCAGGTTGAAGCCCAATGCGTCCAGCGGCCCCTGAAGCCCGGCACGCAGCAGATAGTCACTCACGACCTTCGAGCCTGGCGCCAGACTCGTCTTGACCCAGGGCCGGCGCGTCAGACCGCGCTCCGCCGCCTTCCTGGCCAGCAGGCCCGCGGCAACCATGACGCTCGGATTTGACGTGTTCGTGCAACTGGTGATCGCCGCGATCACGACAGACCCATGCTCGAGTTGCGTGGCCGTCGCCACTGCGGCACCGCCCTGGCCACCCGTGGACGGCTGAGCCTTCACGCCCTTCTTGAGGTCGCCCAGGACACCGGCAAACGAGCGACTGGCATCCGACAGCGAGACCCGGTCCTGCGGCCGCCGCGGGCCGGCCAGACTCGGGACGACGGATGACAGATCCACCTCGAGCGTATCCGTATACACGGCATCCGGCGTCGTGTCCGTATGGAACAAGCCCTGAGCCCTCGCATACGCTTCGACCAGCTCCACCTGCGACACATCCCGAGCGGTGAACCGCAGGTAGTCCAGCGTCATGTCGTCAATCGGAAAAATGGCCACCGTGGCGCCGTACTCCGGACACATGTTGCCCAGCGTGGCGCGATCGGCAATCGTCAGGTGCCTGAGACCGGGACCGTAGAACTCGACGAACGTGCCGACGACTTTCTTCTTGCGCAGCGCTTCGGTAATCGTCAGCACGAGATCCGTGGCCGTCATGCCCTCTTGGAGTTCACCGGTCAGGCGACAGCCGATCACCGGCGGAATCAGCATGGAACTGGGCTGGCCCAGCATCGCCGCCTCGGCCTCGATGCCTCCGACGCCCCAGCCCACCACGCCCAACCCGTTCACCATCGTGGTGTGGGAATCCGTGCCGAATACCGTGTCCGGATAGGCCAGCGGCCGACCGGCGTCTGTGTCGCGGCAGACGACCCGCGCGAGGTACTCGATGTTGACCTGATGCACGATGCCCGTTTCCGGCGGAACGACCCGGAAATTCCGCAGCGCGTCCTGGCCCCAGCGGAGGAACATGTAGCGCTCCCGGTTGCGCTGGTATTCGAGTTCGGAGTTCAGTTGCAGTGAGTCGGCACGGCCGAAATGGTCGACCTGTACTGAGTGGTCGATCACCAGTTCAACGGGCTGGAGGGGGTTCACCTGCTCCGCACTTCCGCCCAGTCCGACGATTCCGTCGCGCATCGCGGCCAGATCCACCACACACGGCACACCGGTGAAATCCTGCAGCAGCACCCGCGCCGGCATAAACGATATTTCCTGCTTCGACGGTCGCCGCACATCCCACGACGCGAGGGCGCGGATGTCGTCGGCCTTCACAAACGCGGCGTCTTCGCGGCGCAGCAGGTTTTCGAGCAGGATCTTCAGCGAGAACGGCAACCGCGCCACGCCTGGGAACCCCGCGGCCTCCAGCGCCGGCAAGCTGAAATAGTCGAGGGAATCTCCACCGACGGCAAGTGTCTGACGAGTACGAAAAGAATCAAGCGACATGATGTGAATACGTCCTTTGTCGACTATCGACCAACTACCAACCCTGCGGCGAACACGGGCGTCAGGCGCGTCCCGACGTCACCGAATTCGATCCCGCCCCGGCGAGCCAGCACCCTGGCTTCGGCGCGCAGTGCCACCCGCCCGAAGAAGCCGGCAG
>JAHEFO010000375.1 GCA_024640135.1 Acidobacteriota bacterium | reverse complement strand
ACCTCGAACGGACGGATCTGAGGCAGGTTGGGGCCGCCAACCTGATACTCCGCCTGTGGAGCCGGCAGTTCGAGCGCTGAGACGTGCGCCCGGGCCACCTCGTCCAGCCAGGCAAAGGACCAGAGGCGGCCGGAGCCAAGCAGGCCGGGTAACCGGCCGCTGAGGTGGTCCGCGATCATCCGGCCGACCAGGTTGCCTTCAGACCGCAAGCCCGGTCCGTAAATGACACCGGGGTACATCGAGACGATGGGGGCACCCTTGTGACGGGCCTGGTCGGCGACCAGGCGCGCCGCCGCCTTCGTCCGCTGGTAGTCGTTGGCTGCCAGCGGGACAGTCTGCCCCGCTGGTGGCAGTGCCAGAAACGACGAAGTGTAGACCATGCGCCTGAGGCCGTGCGTCCGCACCGCCTCCAGGGCGTGCCGCAGTCCGCCGATGTTGACATCGTCAAAGTCACGGGGATTTGGGCGCCAGACGCTGACGAGGGCGGCGCTGTGGATGAGCGCGTCGCAGCCCCGCGCGGCCGCGACGAGCGCGTCGCGGTCGCGGACGTCGCCGGTGACGAACAGAACCTCCGAGGGTTCCGTCTTCGTTCGCGCGAAGATCACGGGCGTATGGCCGCGCCCGATCAGGGCGCGGACAACGGCCTGGCCGAGATAGCCCGTGCCACCGGTGACGAGAACGCGCATCTTGCGGTCAGTCTAAACCGGATGGGGGAGTGAACATCGTTCGCGATTCCGGTCATCTGCTCCCATTTCTCCTTTTCGTCATCTCCCATCTCCGCCACCGCCCATGTACAATCGTCAGCAATGTTCGGTCGCCAAACCACCGGGTCTGTTGTTTGCGTGTCGTGCGGGTACCTCGTGGGCGTCAACGACGACCGCTGCTACAACTGCGGGCGCCGCAATCCCGGGTTGTGGGGATATGCCACAGCTGTCCGACGTCTTGGCAGCGATCTGGGATTCGTGCCTTTCGTCATGGGTTTGTGCGTCGTGATGTATGCCCTGACACTGGTCGGGTCGCATGGCGACATTGGCGGCGGGTCGCTGTTCGGCCTGCTCTCGCCCAGCACCACCAGTCTCCTGCTTTTTGGCGCCAGCGGCGCCGTGCCGGTCTTCCTCCTTGATCGCTGGTGGACCGTGCTCAGTGCGGGGTGGCTGCACGGCGGCCTCCTGCACATCTTCTTCAATTTGTACTGGGTGCGGCAGCTTGCCCCGGCGGTATCTGACCTGTACGGTCCTGGTCGTCTGGTGATCATCTACACCGTAGGCGGTGTTGTCGGGTTTGGGCTCACGACATTGGCCGGCGCCTACCTGCAGTTCATGCCGCTGGCAGCCCTGCGTGGGGCCACGATCACCATTGGGGCCTCGGCCTCGATCTTCGGCCTGCTCGGAGCATTGGTGTACTACGGGCGGCGAACCGGGTCGACTGGGACCTATCGAATGGCTCTGCAGTACGCCGCCATCATGTTCGTCTTCGGCCTGATCATGCCCGGCGTCGACAACTACGCGCATCTGGGCGGCTTTGTCGGCGGGTACGCGGCCAGCCAGTTTCTTGACCCTCTGACCCCGGAGCGCATCAACCACATGGTGTGGGCACTGGTGTGCATCGTACTGTCGGTCCTCTCCATCGTCGTTTCGGTGGTGCACGGACTGATGCTTGGATAAGTCATGCGGAAACCTGTCGTTGTCATCACGGGAGCCGGCGGTGAAATCGGCCACGGCCTGATTGAACAGCTGGCGGCTGACGGCAGCCGTCCCATCATCACTCTGGACGTGGCTCCGCTCGAGGCGTCGCTCGCCACACATGTGGCGCGTGAGTTCACGGGCTCGATCCTCGACCGCAGCCTCCTGGAGCGTATTCATTCTGAATTCGAGGTGGACCTGGTCTTCCACCTGGCGGCGTTGCTCTCCACCCGATCGGAGTTCTCACCCGTCATGGCCCACGAGGTGAACGTCGAAGGCACGCTCAACCTTCTGGAGTTCGCTCAGCACGAAGCGGAGTCACACGGCCGCCCCGTGACGTTCCTCTACCCCTCGTCCATTGCCGCGTATGGGCTGCCGTCGCTGGAGGCCAAAGCGCAGGCGGGCCGCGTCAAGGAACACGAGTGGACACATCCCACAACGATGTACGGGTGCAACAAGCTCTATTGCGAGCAACTCGGCGAGTACTACGCGCGGCACTACAAACAGTTGTCAGCCGAGCCGATGTCCGGTCGTGTGGACTTTCGTGCGGTCCGTTTTCCTGGACTGATTTCCGCCGTCACCGTTCCCTCTGGCGGCACGTCGGACTACGCGCCGGAGATGATCCACGCTGCGGCCAGGGGCGAAGCGTACGCCTGCTTCGTCCGCCCTGATGCGCAGATTCCTTTCATGGCGATGCCCGACGGCGTCGATGCGCTGTTGAAGTTGGCGGCGACACCTTCAGAGTCACTGACCCAGACCACCTACAATCTTGGCGCATTCGCCCCGACGGCCGACGAGGTGCGTCGCGAGGTCGTTCAGGCGTTCCCCAGCGCGCAGTTGTCATTCGAGGTGGACACCAAGCGTCAGGGCATCGTCGATTCCTGGCCCGCAGACGTGGACGACACCGCCGCGCGACGAGACTGGGGGTTCGCCCCCAAGTACGACTTCGAACACGCCTTCCGCGACTATCTGATCCCCACGATCAGGAACAGATATCAGGGGTAGGTGCTGGGTGCTGGGTGCTGGGTGCTGGGTGCTGGGTGCTGAGTGCTGGGTGCTGGGTGCGGGGTGCTGGGTGCTGAGTGCTGGGTGCTGGGTGCG
>JAHEFO010000374.1 GCA_024640135.1 Acidobacteriota bacterium | reverse complement strand
GGCGTGGTCCTGACGCTGGCCGCCGCGGTGTTCATCGCCCTGGCTTCCGTGCTGTCACTGCGTCAACGGCCCGCGGGACTCACCTCTTCTGCCCGGAGCAGTTCGGACACCATGCGCACGGTGTACTTGCGCCGCGCACTGACCACTCTGCAGGTGGCGTGCGCCACGGCGCTGCTCACCACAGCCACCCTGCTGAGCCTGAGCTTCCGGCAGTTGAATCAGATTGAGCCAGGCTTCCGATCGGACCACTTGTTGATGGCACGGGTCGATTTGCCGGCCGCGCGATACGAGCCCGAACGGCGTCTGGTCGTGAAGGCCGAACTGCTCGACGCACTGCGAGCCCTCCCGGGTATCCGGAAGGCTGCGCTCGCCAGCGACACGATGTTGAGCGGCAACTCCAGTGCCGCGTTCTACTCCGTCGACATCGAGGCGGCAAACGACGCGGACCGAGAAGGTCGCGTGTATCTTCATGACGTCACCAGGGATTTCTTCGACGTCAGCGGCATTCCGCTGCTTGAAGGCGCCACCCTGCCGGAGTTCACCGGACAGCCGATCGATGGCACTCAGCCCGACGTTCCCGTGGTCGTCAGCAAGCAACTGGCCCGACGCTTCTGGCCAGGCACGACCGCCGTTGGCCAACGTCTCAAATTGGCGCGTTCGGCATCCGACCGGCCGTGGATGCGAATCGTGGGCGTGGTTGGCGACACGAAGTTCCGCGCGCTGCCCGACAACCCGACTCAGGACCCGGATGTGTATCGGCCACTGGGCTTGAGCAGCTCGACTGACGTGGCGATGATCATTGAGTCAGACGTCGATCCACTGTCTCTGACCAGCGCCGTCCAACACGCCGTGCACTCGGTGGATCCGCTGCTGTCCCCCTATGGCTCCTACGCCATCGACGAACAGGTGGCGGCCGCCACATCGTCGGAGCGGTTTCTCTCGCAGTTGTCCTCGGCGTTTGGCCTCGTGGCCTTGATGCTGGCCATCGTCGGGACCTACGGCGTGGTGGCGTATCAGGTGTTGTTGTCGCAGCGCGCCACGGGAATCCGGCTGGCCCTCGGCGCACGACCCGGACAGATCTTCTCCAACGTGATGGGCGGTACCGCGCGACTGGTCAGCGTCGGCCTGGTGGCCGGCGCCGGGTTGGCGGCGTATGCCGCCAGGGCCATCAACGAACTGCTCTTCCGGCCCCCGGCGTCCAACGCACTCGTCATTGCCGCCGTGGCCGCAACCGTTTCGATCGTCGCGCTGGCGGCCGCCTGGCTGCCCGCCCGGCGTGCGATGAACGTGAACCCTGTCTCCGTCCTGCGAGCTGACTGATTGGTGTGCCCATGACCACGACACCCACGCCGCGATCGTTCCTGCCGCTCACATCGGCGGTCTTTCAGATCCTCCTGTCCCTGGTGGACTCCACTCGGCACGGCTACGGCATTTCGAAAGACGTCGCCGGGCGGACCGCTGGAGACGTCACGCTGGGCCCAGGGACGCTTTACGGCACATTGAATCGGCTGGTGAAATCGGCATTGGTTCACGAGGTGGAGAGCCACGACCTGGGCGGAGATGATGACACCGGCGCCCCCAGAGACGACGACCGGGGCCGGCGCCGATACTACGCCTTGACGCCGCTCGGGCGGCAGGTCGTCGCCCTCGAGGCCGCGCGACTGGAACAACTGGTCAGTCTCGCGCGGGCAAAGGCCCTGATCAGCTGACCTTCAGCGCCGATGCCACGAGGCGCTCGCTTTCCCGCCAGAGACGCGCCGCCACATCCCGGTCCTGCGCCAGGGCCGAGGGCAGCGCGGGTTCGAATCGATCGAAGTACCGGCCGTTCACGTCCTCACAGGCGGAGCGTGTCGCCAAAGCCACGACCGGGGCGGCGCCCTCTGACACGGCGATGAAAGTGCGACTCAGCCAGAACCGAATCAGCGGCTTGCTCCAGGCGGGCGCGCCGGACCAGATGTTGGTGGCGACACGGCCGGGATGGACGCTGTTGGACGTCACCTGGCTCCCTTCCAGTCGTCTGGCCAGTTCCGAGGCGAACAGGACGTTGGCCAGCTTCGACCGCCCGTACGCGCGGAGGATCTGGTAACCACGTGCAAACCCGAGGTCGTCAAAATCCATCGTGCCCTTGAAGTGGCGGCCCGAGGCGACGGTAATCACCCGGCCTGGAGCGCCGGCCATCAGGAGAGGCTGCAGACGCTCGGTCAGCGCAAAGTGCGCCAGATGATTCACGGCAAAGGTGGCTTCGACGCCGTCGGACGTGACCGTCCGCTTCGCGAATACGGCGCCGGCATTGTTGATGAGGACATGCACCGCCGGCAGATCGCTCAGCAGTCTGTCGGCCAGGCGCCCCACGGCGGCGATCGATGCGAAGTCGCAGACATACGATGCCGGTCTCGCTCCTGATCGGTCCTCCACGACGGCCGTGGCGTGGGCGAGTCGTCCGGCATCGCGACCGATCATCACGGTACTCGCGCCTTGCGCCGCCAACACGGCTGCGGCCTCCAGGCCGATGCCGCTGGTGGCTCCGGTAATGACCACCGTCTTTCCGTTGATGGACCACATGGGCGGTGGCTACGAGTGGCCCGCCTCAGGCCCCCCGGACATGCCGGTCACAGGCAACCGGACACAGAACACGGTCCGGCCTGGCCGCGACTCGACCTCGATTCCGCCTTCGTGCTGATGGACCAGCCGCCGCACGATGTCCAGGCCGAGTCCGGTGCCGGCGCCCACTGGCTTGGTCGTAAAGAACGGCTCGAACAGCCGATCGCGGATCGCGTCAGGAAT
>JAHEFO010000158.1 GCA_024640135.1 Acidobacteriota bacterium | reverse complement strand
ATGAAGCCGACTTTCCGATCCTGTCCAACCCCGAAAAGAACGTGGCGGCGGCCTACGGTGTCCTGTCGCCGGTGGGCGTCGCGCGACGCTGGACGTTCTATGTCGGCGTTGATGGCAAGCTCATGAAAATCGACAAAGCCATCAGTACCGCGAACGCGGGCGCGGACCTGGCGCGCACACTCGGCGAACTCGGCGTGAAGCGGAAGTGATATACGTCAGGGTGTGACTGATCCGATTGAGCACTATCGCCAGTGGTTTGATGAGGCGGCCGGTCGGGGCGGCTTCGACCCGAAGGCCGCCTGTCTTTCCACCGTTGGTCCCGACGGCCGTCCGGCTGGGCGGATGGTCCTGATTCAATACCAGGACCCTCGAGGCTTCACGTTCTTCACCAATTTGCGTTCCCGGAAGGGTCACGAGCTCGACGCGTGCCGGCACGCGTCGTTGTGTGTCTACTGGGGGGCTTTCGATCGTCAGGTTCGGATTGAGGGTGACGTGATCCCGGTTCCCGACGATGAGGCCGATCGGTATTTCGCCACCCGGCCACGAGAGAGCCAAATCGGCGCCTGGGCGTCGCGGCAGAGCGAGCCGCTGAAGGATCAGGCCACGTTGTGGGCGCGCGTGGCGGTCGTCGCAGCCAAGTATGTGGCCCGGCCCGTGCCCAGGCCGCCCTTCTGGTCGGGATTTCGTCTGGTACCCCACCGGGTCGAATTCTGGTCAGCGCGTAAGGGTCGCCTGCATGAGCGCCGTCTCTTCGAGCGCGTCGGGGAGGAATGGACGGACACGTGGCTGTTTCCGTGAACGGCTCGCCAACGCCCGATCGCATGCTCCTGGAAGGGCCCAATTCCCGATGGCGTGACCTGATGCTCATGGCGCGCGCGGCCACGGACTTCCTCAGGGGGTTTCGCGGCCTCCACTTCGTCGGGCCGTGTATCGCGATCTTCGGGTCGGCCCGTTTCGCCGAGTCCCATGCCTACTACCCGTTGGCCCGCGAAGTCGGCCGGCGCGTCAGCGCGATGGGATTTACGGTCATGACCGGCGGCGGGCCGGGGTTGATGGAGGCGGCCAACCGCGGCGCTCAGGATCACGGCGGCCTTTCCGTCGGCTGCAACATCAAGCTGCCGCACGAGCAGGCACCGAACCGGTATCTCGATCGGTGGGTGACCTGCCACTACTTCTTCGTGCGCAAGGTGCTGCTCTTCAAGTACTCCTACGCCTTTGTCGTGTTACCAGGCGGCCTGGGCACGCTCGACGAACTGAACGAAGCGCTGACGCTGATCCAGACGAAGAAGATCGCGAACTTTCCGGTCGTCCTCATCGGCACCACCTACTGGGAACCCTACATGGCGCTCCTGCGGGAGATGGTCGACGAAGGCGCGGTGTCGCCGGAGGATGTCCAGTTGCTGAAGGTCACCGACGATCTCGACGAGGCCATCGCCTACCTCGAGGCGAACACCATCGAGGCGTTCGGCCTGCGGCGCGTCAGCAAGCCCGCGTGGTGGCTGGGTGAACGGAAGCCTCAGCCCGCCGGCACGGCCAGGACAGGCGCGTCCGCCTCGCAGAGCACGCGGTAGGCCGTCGTGCCCGGGCGTCGCCCCGGCATCGTCCCGCCGAGTCCGACCACAATCAGGGCGTCGCGTCCGGAGGCCGCTTCCACCAGGATGTGCGCGGCGTTGCCGGTCCGCACCTCACTCGTCCAGCTCGTCGGCATGTCAGTGCCCATCTTCGCGCGCGCAGCGGAGAGCGCGGCTTCCACAGCCTGCGCCACGGCGGCGGTCCAGCGGTCCGGCGCGGGCACCTCCGGCACCGCATGCAGGGCCGTTACGGGCGCGTCGAAGATCACGCTGAGCTCCCGAGCGGACTCGACAGCCGCCCGCGCGGCGTCTTCGAAGTCCGTGCCAACGATGATCTCCGCCACGCGCAGTTCGGCGCCGGAGCGTGATGCCGCCCCATGCGGGATGACCAGCACGGGCAGGGTGGATTCGCCGAGCAGGCGGGTGGTGGTGGATCCGAACCACAGCCGTCCGACCCGGCCCAGACCCTGGGTTCCCACGACGATGAGACCCGCTCCCGCGGCCAGCGCCGTGCCGCGAATGACACCCGCCGCCTCACCCGTCCCCAGTTCCGTCTGGACGTGCGGTCGACCGCCGAGCGTGCGGGAGATGAACTCTTTCAGCTCCGCTTCCAGGGTCGTGCGAAGCACGTCGGGACCGTACTCGAGGTTCGCCGCACTGACCAGAAGCGGTTCGAGGGCATGCACCACTCGCAGGGGTTGTTTCAGCCGCTGCGCCAGCAGGTTGGCCCATCGAAGCGCCCGCTTCGAGTCGTCAGAAAAATCGACGCCGCAAATGACCGGCCCTGTCATGCGAGACCAGTGTCCTCCCGGGTTCGGCTGCGGTCAAGCGATACTCTAATGACGATGACCGCCGACGTGGTACTTCGAGATGGCAGCACCCTTCACCTCCGGCCGGCCGCGGCGGCCGATCGCGAGGCGCTTCCGCCAACATTTTTTGCCGGGGGCCGCGCTCACGGTCACTGGTTACGCGCGCTGCACGTGCCTCCGGACGCACGCGGAACAGTAATCGTCGGTGAGGTGGGGGGACAGCTGCAGGTGGTCGCCGGATACCGGCGTTCTGTCGACACAGAGGATCGAGCCGAAGTCGCGATGGCTGTGGCGCCGGAGTTCGAAGGGCGCGGGATTGGCACGCGGGTACTCGAGCTGCTGGCCAAGCAGGCTCGATCGGAAGGTGTCCGGGTGTTTGACGCCTGGGTGCCCCGTGGCGATCGGGCGGTGGTGAGCCTGTTCGCCTCTTCGGGTTTTGATGCCAGCCAGCGCGCTGACGAAGAGGCGGATGTCCTGCACGTGTCTCTCGCGCTCGGGCAGACGCCGGCGTTTCTCGATCGCAGTGCCGCGAGAGCGCGCGAGGCGGCGTCGGCATCGATGCGTGCATTCTTTGAGCCTGTCGGAGTTGCGGTCATCGGTGCGAACCGCCAGCGGGGGCGCATCGGAAGCGAGGTGTTCCACAACCTCATCGCCGCCGATTGCGCAGTGCCGGTGTACCCGGTGCATCCCGATGGCGGCGAGATCGAGGGCCGGCAGGCGTACCGGCGAGTGGGCGACATTCCCGGGGATGTGGACCTGGCCGTGGTGGTGGTCCCGGCCGCCCACGTCCAGGATGTGGTGGAGCAGTGCATCGCCAAGCGCATCAAGGCGCTGGTGGTCATTTCCGCGGGGTTCGCCGAGGTGGGCGCGGAAGGGCGCGCCCTCGAGACCACGCTCATCGAAACGGTCAGAGCCGCCGGCGTGCGAATGGTCGGGCCCAATTGCATGGGTTTGCTCAATACCGATCCCGGCGTGCGGCTCAATGCCACGTTCTCGACGGTGTACCCGCCGGTTGGCGGCGTGGCGATGTCGACACAGAGTGGCGCGCTGGGCCTGGCCATCCTGGACTACACCCGCCGGCTGAACCTGGGCATTTCGACGTTCGTGTCAGTGGGCAACAAGGCCGACGTGTCCAGTAACGATCTGATTCAGTACTGGGCTGACGATCCACATACCCGAGTCATCCTGCTGTATCTGGAGAGCTTCGGCAACCCGAGGAATTTCAGCCAGATTGCCCGGCGCGTGGCGCGAACCAAACCCATCGTCGCCGTCAAGTCCGGCCGGTCTGCCGCCGGCGCGCGCGCGGCCTCGTCACACACGGGCGCCCTGGCGTCGAGCGACGCCGTGGTGGACGCCTTGTTTGAGCAGGCGGGCGTTATTCGGACGAACTCGCTCGAGGAGTTGTTTGATGTCGCCAGCTTGCTGGCGCATCAGCCGGTGCCGCGCGGACCACGGGTGGCGATCATTACCAACGCCGGCGGTCCCGGCATTCTTGCGGCGGATGCGTGCGAGGCGCAGGGGTTGGAATTGCCGTCGCTGTCTGACGCGACGGTGGCTGAACTCCGGTCGTTCCTGCCGGCGGCGGCATCGGTGGGAAACCCGGTGGACATGATCGCGTCGGCCTCGGCTGACAGCTATGGCCGCGCGCTGCGGGCGGTGCTGCGCGATGATCGGGTCGACAGCGTCCTGGTGATCTTCATTCCGCCGCTGGTCACGCACGCAGACGATGTGGCGCGAGCGGTGCGGGCCGCCGCCCTGAGTGTGCCCGACAAGCCGGTGGCGGGGATCTTCATGTCCACGGAAGGGGCGACGGGACTGCTGGCGCCGATTCCGCGCTACGAGTTTCCGGAAAGCGCCGCCGCCGCGCTGGCGCGGGCGACCACGTATGGCACGTGGCTGCGGAGTCCTCTGGAACCGCCACCAGAGTTTCCAGACCTCGATCGCGCCACCGCCCGGCGCGTCGTCGACGAGGCTCTGGCGCGTGGCGGCGGATGGCTGACCCCCGATGAGGCGCAGGAGTTGGTCGTGGCCGCCGGCATTTCGGTGCCGTCGTCGGTGCTGGCGCACACCGCGGACGAAGCCGTCGCTGCCGCCGAGGCGCTTGGCGGAACCGTCGTCCTCAAGGCTGTCGGGCCGCAGATCCTGCACAAGACGGAGGTGGGAGGCGTGTGCGTCGGTCTCATGGGGGCTCAGGCTGTGCGGGATGCCTGGGATGACATGACGGGGCGTCTTGGGACGACGGACTGCGGCGGAATGATGGCCGGGGGACTGGTGCAGGCCATGATCGGCAGTGGCGTCGAGATGCTGGTGGGCGTGACCGACGATCCGATTTTTGGCCAGGTCATGGTGTGTGCCAGTGGCGGCATCCTGGCTGAATTGGTGAACGATGCGGACTTTCGGCTGCACCCGCTGACCGGCAGGGATGCGGACGAGATGATTGCGTCGTTGCGCGGCGCGAGATTGCTGGAAGGACATCGTGGGTCGGCCCCGGCTGATGTCGCCGCGCTCAGGGAGGCAATCCTGCGAACGTCCGCACTCGTGAGTGTGTGCCCGGAGATCGAGGAACTGGATATCAATCCCCTGCGCGTGATGACCCGCGGCGCGCATGCCCTGGATGTCCGCGTCCGCGTGGGACTCGTCCGCCAGCCGACGAGCACACGGAGGATCACGTACTAGTGGCCTGTCCCCGCCATTTGTACAGCGGATTCCTGGCGCGGCGCCCGGCTGGCTAGGCGCGACGAGTGAGAATACTGGCGGTATTTGAACGAGGAGCAACGCCGCCAGACGGGATGCCCCGGCAGAAAGGCGCTTTACAAATGGCGCGGACAGGCCACTAGTGGACAGGCCCCGTCGCGGCGACGCCGTGAATCAGGTGCTCACAAGCTCAGTCTGGTTGCCCTTGACGGTCAAGACCGGGACTGGCGATCGGCGAACCACCCGTTCCGCCACGCTGCCCAGAAGCAAGTGACCGACCGGACCCCTTCCGTGAGTGCCGATGACGATCAGGTCGATCTTGGCCCTCTCAACGTAATCCAGGATTCGGTCAACGGGCGTGCCGACCTCCGCGGAGGTGGTGAGGCCGCCCTTCGGCGGGTTGTCAGTCGGAATCAGCTCGGCCAATCGCGTATTGGCGAGCGCCTCTGATTGAGTCAGAAGATCCACAAGGGGCAGGGTGGAAATCTCTGTCCCCCACGGATACACGTAGGGCTCGGGCACGATGTGGAGCAGGTGGAGGTGACTCCCGAATTCCTCGGCAAGGGTTCGGGCGTAGGTGAGCGCTGCGGCGGCGGGATCACTGAAATCCGTGGGTACGAGGATCTGTCGGATGGCAATCATAAGGCCTCCTTGGTCGTTCAAGAGCAAGCTTCGTGCCGCCCGCCCGGCGGGGCAGGCGTCGGACATTTCTTCCCGCGGTCAAGCACGTTCTGCGAAGACGACACCCGTTCCCTTCGGCACCCAGACCACCGCGACCGTGCCTCCGGATGGGGGGCACTCGAGCCTGAGCGTCCCGCCATGCGCTTCGATGATCCGGCGGGCGATGGCGAGGCCCAGCCCTGTGCCTCGATGCTTGGTGGTGAAGAAGGGCTCGAACAGATGGTCCCGTGCCTCTCGACTGATGCCCGGGCCCTCGTCGCAGATGCGGAGTTCGCATCCCACGCCGACTGTCTCGACCGTGATGGTGATCTCCCCACGGCCCTTCGTGGCCTGTGCGCCATTGATCAGGAGGTTCAGCAAGACCTGGCGCAATTGCTGGGCGTCCGCGGAGATCACGTCGCTGGACTCGCCGACGGCAATCACGATGTCTGCGAAGATCGGATCCTGCTGGACCAGCGACAGCGTGCTGTCCAGCAGGTCCCGCACCGACAGTGGCGCCAGGACCGGCGGCCGCGGGCGCGCGAACATGAGCAAGTCCTGCACGATGTCGTTCAGTCCGTCCACGCGCGAGATGACCTCGCTGATGATCCCGTGCTCCGCGCTTTGCGGGTCCACCCGTCGGCCAATGACCTGCAGGGCGCCCCGAATGGCCGCCAGAGGGTTCCGTACTTCATGGGCGACCACGGCGGCCATCTTCCCGACCTGGGCCAGCGCGCTCTGCTCGCGGAGGGCAGCCTCGGACTGTTTTCGCGCCGTGATGTCGTAGCGAATCGCGATGTATTCGCTCGGCTTCCCGTGTTCGTCTATGAGCGGCACGATGGTCGTGTCGACCCAGTAGTCGTTGCCATCTCTCGCCCGGTTCCTCAGCTCGCCTCGCCACACCTTGCCGCTGCCAATGGTCTGGTACATCTGGCGAAAGAAATCGACCGAGTGCAACCCTGAGTTGAGAATCCGGTGGTTTCGGCCGATCAGGGCTTCCCTCGGGTACTTCGAGATCTCGCAGAACTTGTCGTTGACGTAGGTGATGGTCCCCGCGATGTCGGTCGTGGCGACGATCGCTGACTGATCGAGCGCGAACTTCAGGTCCGCCAGTTCCTTGAATGATCGCCGCAGGGCATCTTCAGTTGAGGACGGGCTGGAGGTGGAGTCAGTCATGGCCCAAGCCTTGAATATAGTGGGAATCATGATCTCGATCGAGGCCGGAATTAGGGGAAATTAAGGCGACAGCGATTCAAATGCACAGGAAATTCTACCCATGAGCCGGGGAATAGTGCCCAAAACGAAGCCCCGAACGGCGCTCGTGGTTGACGACGAGGCCCTGATTCGATGGTCGTTGTCCGAGGGGCTGACCGACGCCGGATGGACGGTGCGGCAGGCGGCCACAGGAGCCGAGGCCAGAGCGGAGGTTCGGTCGCTCCGCGGGCAGCCATTCGTGATTGTGCTCGATCTGCGGCTGCCTGACGTGGCCGATCACTCATTGATTCGTGAGTTGCGCGCCGCGCGCCCCGACGTGCCGATGATCGTGATGACGGCTCACGGCACACCGGAAGATGCCAAGCAGGCGCTGGCAGCGGGCGTTGTGTCCTTCGTGGGTAAACCCTTCGATGTGGTCGAGATTGTGGCGCTTGTGGACGCCGCCGTTGCGCCACTTGACTGAGGCGTGCGATGTTCGGATTGCGATCTCCTTTCTCTCGTTCGCCATATACTCTTGCCTAGATGTCCCGACGCGTTCTTGTAGTAGACGATGAGCCCCTGATCAGATGGTCATTGGCAGAGCGGTTGCGCTCAGACGGGCACGTCGTCACCGAGGCAGGAACGGCGGCTGAGGCCATCGACCGCGCCGGGGACGGGGTCGATCTGGTTCTCCTCGACTACAAGCTCCCGGATGAGGACGGCCTGGTCGTGCTGCGCAGACTGCGCGACCTCGACATGGACATCGTGGTCGTCATGCTGACGGCTCACAAAGGTGTCGAGACCGTGGTCGAAGCGATGAAGGCCGGCGCGTACGACTACGCTACCAAGCCCTTCGATCTGGACGATGTCGCGCACAGAGTCACGCGGGCTCTGGAGGCCACGCGGTTGCGGCGCGAGTTGCGCACGCTGCGGGATGGCTTGGCGCGCCCGTTCAGTTTCGCTTCAGTCATTGGCGAATCCGAGCCGATGCAGCAGATCAAGGGACTCGTCCGGAAGGTGGCGACCAGTCCGGGATCGACCGTGCTGATCACCGGTGAAAGCGGCACCGGGAAGGACCTGATCGCGAAGGTCCTGCACTACGCGAGCAGTCGCGCGGCCAGGCCCTTTCTGAACATCACGTGTTCGGCACTGCCGGAAAACCTGCTGGAATCAGAGCTGTTCGGGCACGAGAAGGGGGCGTTCACTGACGCTCGTCAGCAGAAGCGCGGCTTGCTGGAGCAGGCCGATGACGGGACCGTGTTCCTCGACGAGATTGGAGAAATGACGCCGGCGCTTCAGGCCAAGCTGCTCCGGTTTCTGGAGGAAAAGACATTTCGCCGCGTCGGCGGGTCGTCGGATGTGCATGTGGACGTGCGGGTGGTCGCAGCGACCCACCGGAACCTGGAAGAATCCGTGCGCAACGGCAAGTTCCGGCAGGACCTGTATTTCCGGCTGAATGTGCTGCGCATCGAGATTCCCCCGCTCCGCGACCGGGGGGCCGACATCGCGCTGCTCGCGCAGCACTTTGTGGAAACGTTCGCGCGCGAGTTCAAGCGTTCGGTGCCCGGAATCACATCGGCGACCGAGCAGTTGCTCAAGTCGTACGGGTGGCCCGGCAACGTCCGCGAACTCCGGAATCTGGTGGAGCGTGCGGTGCTGATGACCGACGATGGCATTCTCCAGCCCACCGACTTCGAAACCATCCGCGGTGCTGCGGGCTCGGCCGCTGAGTCCGACAAGGGGGCCTTCGTCCTGCCCGCCGCCGGCGTCAACCTCGAAGAGGTGGAAAAGAACCTGGTTGTGCAGGCGCTGGAACGGGCTGGCGGCAACCAGACACGAGCGGCCAAGCTCCTGGGCCTGCATCGGGATCAAATCCGCTATCGCATCGAGAAGTTCTCCCTGAAATAGATCTGACAGGGTCCCGCGCAAACCGGGCCCGGTTCTTGCTTTGTTCTTGGACAAAGTACTTGTTGGTAGGGGGAGGATGATATGGGAGAACGTATACGCAAATTGGGCCCGGGTGTCTGGGTAGCCAGTGCGTTTGTGGTGTGGTTGGTCGCATTTGGGACCATCCGGGCGAATGTGTCGGGGGGCGTTCAGCCCACGTCAATAGCGGAAAATTCAGCAGTCGCAGTGAATCTCACGCAGGCGCAGGTTGCCTCAGGGGCGACGTATGTCGGCCAGGACACCTGCCTCGGGTGTCATGACACGCTTGCAGAAAAATACACGGACACCGCCCACAGTCGCGAGGCCGACCCGCGCAGCCCTGCCGCCAGGCAGGGGTGTGAGTCGTGTCACGGCCCCGGCAGCTTGCATGTGCCGATCCCGTCGAGGTCAAGCCGCTCAACTTCAAGACGATGACGCCCGGCGAGGCCAGCGCCATCTGCACGACATGTCACAGCCGCGGTGAGCACGCGCTGTGGGACGGCAGCCAGCACGATTCACGTGGTGTGACCTGCACGACCTGCCACAGCGTGCACAATCCCCTGTCGGAAAAGGGCCAGTTGAAGAAGGCGAGCCAGACTGAAGTGTGCGCCTCTTGCCACCGCGACAAGGCCAGCAAGGTCGATCGCTCTGGCCACATGCCGGTGCGTGAAGGCAAGATTCAGTGCTCGACCTGCCACAACGTCCATGGATCGACCAACGTCAAGTTACTCCGCAAGGGCGATTCGCCGGCCGATGTCTGCACCTCGTGCCACGCCGACAAGCGCGGTCCGTTCCTGTGGGAGCATGCG
>JAHEFO010000373.1 GCA_024640135.1 Acidobacteriota bacterium | reverse complement strand
CACCCAGCACCGAGCCCCAGCCCTATTTGAAAATTTGTTTCGGTAGCTTCACGTGAACGCCGAGGTTCGGCCGGTCAACCAGTTGGGTGATCGCGACATTGCCGGCGATGCTGACCAGTTGGTACGCCTGATGTTGCGTCAGTCCCTTGCTGGAGACCAGGAAGTCCACCATTTCCTGGATGGCGAGTGTCGTGGCTGCCGTCAAGTCAGGGTCTGTGGCCATCGCGATGTAGTCCGTCGTGGTTTCCGCCCGCGGCCAGGACAGGTGCATATCCTTACGGACCGTCAGCTGCAGTCTTCCGCGGAGGGACGTTTCGATTGCCGTCTGGTCCACTTCGCCATCACCCTGGGCCGCATGCCCGTCGCCTACTTCGAACAGCGCACCCGGCACAAACACTGGAATAAAGAGGGTGGAGCCTGCCACCAGTTCCCGATTGTCCAGATTGCCGGCGTGACGGCCGGGGGGAGTGCTGCTCACGCGTCCGAGCTCGGGCGCGGGCGCCACGCCCATGCTCCCGAAGAACGGTTTCAGGGGAATCACGATGCCCGGCAGGAATTCCGCCGTCATCGCGCCGCGGTCGAGCGGGATGATCATGGAGCCTTGCGCCCGGTCACAGTTCGCGCGAATAAAACCGCTGCACCCGTTGTACCCGTAGTCGATAGGCAGGTCGATGGAGAGGACCTTTACTTCGAGCGCGTCGCCAGGTTCAGCGCCTTCGACGAAGACCGGGCCGGTGAGGATGTGCCCGCCAGGTCCCCGGCGATCACCGGTGACGCCAGCCACGACTGATTTCAGCGACTCCTGGATCTTGTCCTCGGGCACGCCGGCGCGGCTCAGGCCGTTCGGCGAGTTCGTCAGCAGCGTGTCGACATCGATGATGTCGCCGGAAGCGATGCGCAGCACCGGCGTCGCCTCGGACCAGTAGTAGCCATACGCCACCGTCTCCGGCGTGGCCTCCAGCCGATGCACGGTGGGACCCTGGGCGCTGATCACCCCTGAAATCAGGGCAAACGCGAAAGTAACAGTGGCACGCATGACGTCTCCTCACTCAAACCAATGGCGAATCACGAAATGGCGACCTGCGAATTGCTGTGTGGCAACTGCCAATCATCGATTGATGGGAACTCTATCGCAGTCTGACATTCCTCGGCCCGGTGGTATAACCTGCCGGTTATGAATCCAATTCGACGCACGGTGGCCGGTATGGTGGTGGTTGGCGTGGCCGCATGGGCCGCCACTGGAATGGTGTCTGGACAGGGCGGAGGGAGGGGCCAGTTTCCCGGCGGCACGAACGAGGACGGCTCGTTGCGGCCGACCAGGCCCGTGACCAGCCTCTTCTCGCAGGACGCCTACACCGAGTACGAAATTCTTGAGCCCGGGAGCGAATCGTTCCGGATTCGCTATCTGCCTGAGACGACACGGACAGGCGCCACGGAGATCGTCAATGCCACTCGGGGCGGCAGTGAAGGATCGGGCATCGAAGTCTACGACCCCCGGACCGGTCAACCGATCAAGTTCACTTATGAGGAGAGTGGCGCGGATAGTCATTCCATTCACGCGCCTCTGCCAATACCGGTGCCGGAGGGCGGCATCGGGCGCGTCCTGATCTTCAAGACCTACAAAGATCCACGCACCTACATGATGAACGGCGAGGACATCGTCTGGGTCCGGAGCTTGAGCGGATACCGGCTTGGCGTCCTGCTGCCGAAGGGATTCGCGTTCCTCTCCTCGAACGTCGCCGCCCAGCTCTCCACGACGGCCAGTGGGCAACTGCGCCTCGCATTTGCCAATCCGAGCGGTCAGAGCAACCCGGTGACCATTCACGCGCGCCGGACGTCCGCGGCATTCACACCCGCCCCATACACCGACATGTTCTTCGACGATGTGAAGACGCTGTACGACCTGGGGGATCCCGCAGCCGGGTCGTTCAGCGTGGAACAGACCTACAGCGACTATCGGAAAGGGGCCGCTGCGAGTCTTGATTCGCTGGCCTACCTGGCGCTGAAAGACCTGAAGGTCGTCGACCTGGACACCGCGAAGGTGCTGACCCCGTTGGAACAGGGAGGCAGGACGGTCGTCAAGCTGGACGTGCCCATCGTCAACGATCGGCAAAGCGCGCACCTGCGCATCACCGGGACGGTGGCCGATGGCAGCTACAAGCTGGACAAGGGCGACCTGGTGCTCACACGGACGATGCATGGCCTGCGGAATACCGTGCTCCTGCCCGCCGGGTGGGAAGTGGCGGCGGTATCGCAGTCGGGCACCATCGGCCGAACTTCAGAAGGGCGCGCGTTTGTCGCTCTCATCAACCTCAATGCCGAGAACTCGTATACGGTGTCGATCCGTGCGCGCCGGCCGTAGACAGTTGGGCTGGAGACCGCTGAGGTAACCACCGCCGTGTCCACACCGTAGTAATCAGAGCCGGCAGCGTGACATTAGAACAGGAGATTCAGTCGGCGGAGTTGATGCGGAAGGCCCAGGCCGGCGACCAGGCGGCATATGCCGATCTTCTGGGTGTGCTGACCTCGGTCACGCGTCAGTTTGCGCGCCGGAAGTCGGGCGATGTGCCGTGGGTAGAGGACATAGTGCAGGAAACGCTGATCAGCGTGCATCGGGCGCGGCATACGTACGATCCATCCCGGCCCTTCGCCCCGTGGTTCTACGCCATTGCGGCCCATCGCGTGGTGGATGTCTTCCGGCGGGAGCGGCGGGTGGCGTCGCGGGAGAAGGGGAGCGACGTGGTGCCGGATCCGGTGCCCAGGCCGGCGGTGGAACGGGCGGGTGGCGTGGACAT
>JAHEFO010000157.1:507-9726 GCA_024640135.1 Acidobacteriota bacterium | reverse complement strand
CAATCGCATCTATTACACCTACGTCGAGTTGCAGCACAGGACCCACCCCAAACCGACCGGCCTGCTGGGCGTGCTCTGGCGCGCGTTCTACTGGACCGACGAACGGGCGACCGTCCCCTACGACCTGTGGGTGATTGCCATCCTCGGATTCATCGCGCTCACCCCCCCTGACTGGCTGGGCGACCCGATGGCCGTGGGACAGCCAGGATTGCTGGGCTGGCTCCTGTCCTTGAGGTAACGCCGGCAGGCCTCGCCCGGTCCAAGGAGATAGGAGAAGAAAGGACGGGTACACCGATGAAGACACCCATCACCGTGGCTGTCGCGGCACTCGGATTCATGTTGGCAGCAACTGCGGCGTCAGCCCAGACACCAACGGCCCCGCAATCGCCGGCGTCACAACGCCACCAGCAGCTCGGCCAGAGGCTCCGGGATGGGGCGCAATCGGGCCAGTTGACCAGAGGCGAACTGGCGCGCCTGCGCCTGCGGATTGCGGCCGTCCGTCAACACGCCAGGACGCTCCGGGCCAACGAAGGTGCGCGCACGCCGGAACAGCGCCGCACACTGCGCCGCGAGTGGCGACAAGTCAGCCGGGCCATCTTCCGCCTGAGGCACAATCAGGGCCGTCGGTAGGCCTGTCCCTCGGCCGGTTCAGCTCTGGGATTGCCCCAGGGCCGGATCGAAACAATGCCGGCAGCGCGCCTCGTAGCTGTCCCCTGCCCCGACCAGGACGCGTTCGCGTGACGCCACCAGGCGCTGGGTGTGGTTCGCGGGCCCCCCGCACACCATGCAAATGGCCAGTGTCTTGGTGATGTACTCCGCAATCGCCAGCAGTTGCGGCATCGGTTCAAAGGGCTTGCCCAGGTAGTCCTGGTCGAGGCCGGCCACGATCACCCGCTTTCCCTGGTCGGCCAGCTTCGTGCAGACCGCCGGCAGGTCCCCGTCGAAGAACTGGCCTTCGTCGATGCCGACCACGTCGGTATCGGGCTCCACCATGTCCCACAGCTCGCGTGACGACGCCACGGCGACCGATGGAATGCGCATTTCGCTATGCGAAGTAATGTGCGTCTCGTCGAAACGCCTGTCGATGGCCGGCTTGAAGATTTGCACCTTCTGGCGCGCGATCTGAGCCCGGCGCAGGCGGCGAATCAATTCCTCGCTCTTGCCGCTGAACATGCTGCCCGTCACCACTTCGAGCCAGCCCGGTCGCGCGGTGCGTGTCTGATCCATGTTTGCCGGCAGTCCCTACACTCGCGACAGGTAGTCGCCAGTGTCGGTATTCACCCGAATATGGTCATCATTATTGATGAAGGACGGCACGGTCACCACCAATCCCGTCTCCACGGTTGCCGGCTTGACCTGGGCCGAGGCCGTCGCGCCCTTGATGCCAGGCGCCGTGTCCACCACCTTCAGGTCGACCGTCGTCGGCAGGTGCAGTCCCACGGGCGCCTCCTCGTAGAACTCGACGCCGATGATGGCCTCGGGCACCAGGAACTGCGCGGCCGTCCCCAGGACTTCGGTCGACAAATGCACCTGCTCGTAGTTCTCCATATCCATGAACACGAACATGTCGCCTTCGCGGTAGAGGTACTGCATCTGGCGCTCGTCGAGAATCGCGCGCTCCACGCTGTCATCGGCGCGGAACTTGTGGTCCACGAGGCGATCGTTCTTGATATCGCGCATCTTCGAGCGCACATGGGCGCGCAAATTGCCGGGAGTCTGGTGCTGAACTTCCAGCACGCGCACCAGGGCGTCGCCGAACTTGATCAGCATGCCCTTTTTGAGACGTGAAGCTTGCAGAGAACTCATGGGATGTCAGGTCCTTGTCGCGGGAACTCGAAATTCTACCAGTTCTGCTAGCATCGTTGCTATGCCTTGGGATCCGGTCCGGGATCTGCTGACCATGCAGGAGCAACTTGAGAGCCTGTTCAAGCGCTCAGCTCCTGGCTGGGTTCCCGCGGCGGATCTCTGCGAAACAGGCGACCGTTTCCTCCTGACCGTCGAACTGCCCGGACTCGGTCGATCCGATGTGGAGATTACGTTCACGTCCGACACGCTGACCGTGAGCGGCCGGCGCCCTGATCCGGCCTCCTGCACCCGCTATCAGCAGTTCGAGCGGGCCCAGGGGCGGTTCTCCCGATCGTTCCGATTCGCGGTTCCGGTCGACGACGCCGGTATCGTGGCGGACCTGACGGACGGGATCCTGACGATCACCGTCCCCAAAACCAGTGTGACCGCCGCGCGGCGAATTGACGTCGAAATATCACCAGAGGAGTAAGACCAACGTGAGTCATCTCAAACGCGCTGTTGCCCTCGGGGCCCTGCTGGGTCTGGGCGCCATTGCCGGCCTCGTCCTGGCTGGTCGGCTGGCACTGACGACCCCCACCGCCGCCGCGCCGCCACCGCAGGTGCCGGTGCCCGCGATCGCGACGACGCCAGGCCCGGCCGGCCTGCCGGACCTGTCGTCGGTGGCTGAGCGCGCGGTCCAGTCCTCCACCAATATCTCGTCGACGAAGATGATTCGAGTCCGGACGGACCCGTTCGAGGATTTCATGTTCGGCCGACGGGGCGGCGAAATGATCCAACCGTCGCAGAGCCTCGGCTCCGGCGTCATCGTGTCAGCGGACGGTTTTGTTCTGACCAACAATCACGTTATTGGCGACGACCGCGGCCTCCGGGTCGAAGGGCTCGAAATCAAGGTGACCCTGCCGGACGGCCGGGAACTGGAGGCCACCATTGTCGGCACCGATGAAGCCACTGATCTGGCTCTGGTGAAGGTCGAGGCCACCGGCCTGACGCCGATGCCGTGGGGCGATTCAAGCAAGCTGCGGATTGCCGAGTGGGTCCTCGCCATCGGCAACCCGTACCAGTTCAATCAGTCGGTTTCTCTGGGGATTGTCTCGGCGCTGGCCCGGCCTGAGCAGTTCGTGGATTTCATTCAGACGGACGCCGCGATCAATCCAGGCAATTCAGGGGGCCCGCTCATCAACGCGCGGGGAGAACTCGTCGGCATCAACACGCAGATTTTCTCTCAATCAGGCGGCTATGAGGGCATCGGCTTCGCGATCCCGTCGAACCTGGCCCGGGAGGTCATGGACGACCTGATCAAGTTCGGCGAAGTGCGCCGGGGTTCAATCGTCGGCCTCGCCCAGTTGACGGCCCTGACCGTCGAGCAGGCTCGCGACAACGACATCGCGACCATTCCAGGTGTCTATGTTCGTAACCTCTACCGGAACTCCACCGCAATCAGAGCCGGGCTGAGGCCGGGCGATTTGATCGTCGCCGTCAACGGAAGAGACGTGACGGACCTGGCGAGTTTCTCGCGCCTGGTGGCGGCCGAACCGATCGGGAGTACGGCCAAGGTTGACGTGATCCGCGACCACGCGCGCCTCACGCTCAACATCCCGATCGAGCAGATGCCGTCCCGGCGCTAGCCGTCGCGCGCCACAACTTCTCGGTGCCGACCCGGATTCCGATCCTGGGCGAATAGGACACCCGGTCCACGGTGAACCCGTGCTCCTCAAGCCGCACCCGGCCCTTGGACAGGTCTTCCCTGTTGTGGCGCAAGTCGATCGCCAGGGCCTTTGTCAGATTTCCTGGCCCGGCGCAGAGCCGCCCCACCGGCACACCCGGTCTGCGGCGCTGCATCAGGTCGATGCCCTCGAACGGCACCAGCGCCCGGATCAGCACCGCCGCGGGACGGCCTTCGGCTTCAGTCACGGCATTCACCAGGTGGTGGATGCCGTAGTTCAGATAAACGTAGGCCCGGCCCGGCGGACCGTACAACGGCGCGTTTCGCGATGTCAGGCCGGCCGCTGCATGGCAGGCCGGATCGTCCTCGCCGATGTAGGCCTCCGCCTCGACGATCAGGCCGGAGACCCGTCGGCCGCGACGTTCATGGACCAGCACCTTGCCAAGAATCGATCGCAGGACCTCGAGTGTGGGCGCGGTGTGCCACGTCGTCCATGCAACGGGCGCGGGCCGGCTACTCCTCCTCGTGATCGGGCGGATCGTCATCACGTCCGGCCTCCAGCACGGCCTTCAGGTAGTGCCCTGTGAACGACTGCGGCGACGCGGCGATGTCCTCCGGCGTACCCGCGGCGATGACTTCTCCACCGGCGTCACCTCCTTCGGGACCGAGGTCGATGATCCAGTCGGCGGTCTTGATCACATCGAGATTGTGCTCGATGACCAGCAGGGTGTGCCCCGCGGACAGGAGCTTGCGGAAGGCCCCCAGCAGCTTCGCGATATCGTCGAAATGCAGTCCGGTCGTGGGTTCGTCGAGGATGTAGAGCATTCGCTCGCCGCCCTTCGAACTCAGGTGCGACGCAATCTTGATCCGCTGCGCCTCGCCGCCGGACAGGGTGGTCGCGGGCTGGCCCAGCCGGAGGTACCCGAGCCCGATTTCCTCGAGCACCCGAAGACGCCTCAACACCCTGGGGGAGTTGCCGAAGAACGTCAGGGCTTCGCGCACCGTCAGGTCCAGCACCTGATCGATGTTCCGGCCCTTGTAGTGCACGTCGAGCACCTGGGGCTTGAAGCGCTTGCCGTCGCAGTCATCGCACGGAACAAACACGTCGGCGAGGAACTGCATCTCCACGCGGACGACTCCGGCCCCCTCGCAGGTCTCACAGCGTCCGCCTGGGACATTGAACGAGAAATGGCTCGACGTGAAGCCTGCCAGCTTCGCGTCCTTGGTTGAGGCGAACAACTCGCGAATGGGATCAAAGGCCTTCAGGTAGGTCACCGGATTGGAGCGCGGCGTCCGCCCGATCGGCTGCTGGTCCACGAGCACGACATCGGTGACATATTCCATGCCTTCCAGCTGCTCGTGCGCCCCGACGCGTCGGTCCCAATCGCCCTTGGCCCGTTTCGCCGCGGCATAGATCACGTCGTGCACCAGGGTCGACTTGCCGGACCCACTCACGCCTGTGACCACGGTCAGAAGCGTGAGCGGAATCTCGACATCGATTCCCTTGAGATTGTGTTCGGAGACCCCGCGAATCTTGAGGCGCCGCGCGGTGGGCCTTCGCCGGGAGTCCGGCAGGGGAATCGCGAGGTCGCCACGCAGGTACTTGGCCGTCAGCGATCGCGGGTCTTCGAGCAGTCCCTCCAGCGGCCCGGCATACAACACGCGCCCGCCCTGCTCACCGGCCCCGAGGCCCAGATCCACGACCAAGTCCGCCACCCGAATCATGTCCTCGTCGTGCTCGACCACCAGGACACTGTTGCCCTGGTCGCGAAGGCGCCGAAGAATGGAGATCAACCGCCCGTTGTCACGCGGGTGCAAGCCAATCGACGGCTCGTCGAGCACATACAGCGTGTCGACCAGCGCAGAGCCGAGGGATGTAGCGAGGTTGATCCGTTGCGACTCTCCCCCTGAAAGCGTGGAGGACAGCCGATCCAGCGCGAGGTAATCAAGCCCGACATCGGCAAGAAAGCCAAGCCGGCGGCGGATCTCGAGCAGAATCTTGGCTGCCACCACCGCTTCCTTCTCGGTCAGCGGCAACTCCTCGAAGAACGTCCGGGCGGCCTTCACTGTCCGCGCACAGACGGTGTCAATCGTCTCGCCCCCCACGCGCACGTCGTGCGCTTCCTGGCGCAAACGACTGCCGCCGCAGGCCTGACACGTCTGGTAGCCCCGGTACCGGCTGAGAAACACCCGGACGTGAACCTTGTACTTCTTGCGCTCCAGCCAGCCGAAGAATCCGTGGATGCCCGTGTAGTCGTCCGCGGCGGCGTCCCCGTCGGGCCCGGCCGCCCCGCCTGAACCATCGACGATGAAACTCCGTTCCTTCGCCGTCAGATCACGCCACGGCACGTCCAGGCGTATCCTGGCCTTCTTCGCCGCCCGCTTCAGTTCCGCCAGGTGCGCGCGATAGTGCGGTTTGGTCCAGGGATCGATGGCGCCATCATTGACCGACTTGGACACGTCCGGCACCACCAGATCCATGTCCAGTTCGATCACATTGCCGAAGCCGTGGCACACCGGGCAGGCGCCGAACGGGTTGTTGAACGAAAAGAGCCTGGGCTGGGGAATCTCGTAGGCCGTTCCACAGGGGCGGCATTCAAAGCGTTCGCTGAAGCGGTGCACCGTGACCGGATTGCCGGCCGAATCAACTTCGATGGCAAACGCCGCCCCGTCGCCCTCATGGAATGAGGTTTCGATCGAGTCGGTCAGTCGCCCTCGATCCGCTTCATTGACGACCACGCGGTCAACGACGACGGCCAGCGAGGCCGCCCCGCGCAGGCGATCGAGGTCCACATCGTCGAAGCGCACGGCCTGGCCGTCCAGCCAGAGCCGCCCGTACCCTCGTCGCCGCAGACGATCGAGGGCCGCGGCCGCCGGATCTTCCGGCGGCACCGCGGCGGCAGCCATGTCTTCGGAGGTGAGTTCTTCGCCGGGATCGAGATCCGCAGCCGACGTCTGCAGTTCGCTGGACATCAGCGGGAGGTCGAACCCGAGCAGCAGCCGCGTCCCGTCGGCCAGGTCCAGCAGGGCGGCGGCCACCCCCTCCGGACTCTCGCGCTCCACTTCACGCCCGCACTGACGGCAGATCGTCCGCCCAATCCGCGCCCACAACAGCCGCAGGTAGTCGTGAATTTCCGTGGTCGTGCCAACGGTCGATCGAGGATTCCTGACGCTGTTCTTCTGGCGTATGGCGATCGCAGGCGCGATGCCGTCGATGCCGTCAACGTCGGGCTTCTCCATTCGCTCCAGGAACTGGCGCGCATAGGCGGACAACGACTCGACATACCGACGCTGTCCTTCGGCGTAGATCGTGTCGAAAGCCAGCGAGGACTTGCCAGACCCGCTCACGCCGGTGAAGACGACCAGCTGGCGATGGGGCAGGGTCAAGTCGACCCCTTTGAGGTTGTGGGTGCGGGCCCCACGGACCTCCAGGGCCTTGGGGTGACGCAACGGTGGCGTCGGCGTCTCGTCTGACATGGGTGCCATGGCGGCCCTCCAGACGGCTCCGCCAAGCCGACCATGTTACCCCATCGGGCCGGGCCCATTTGCGATCCGCGGGCAGCTTTGTTATTCTCCCAGCGATCAAACACCATCCCTTGGTTGTTTCTGCCTTGACGCCTTTGCGAACGATGCTCCCTGCAACGCCTGAGTCCCCTGACCAGATGCTTGCGTCAATCAGATTCAAATCCAGATTCAGATAGCGAGGACCAAAGACCGTGGCAGCAGTACGTTTGTTCGTTGGCAACATGCCCTACGGGGCGACTGAGGCGGACCTGCGCGCGCATTTCGCGCCCGTCGGGGATCCCTCACAGATCGCCATTCCGGTCGATCGGGACACCGGTCGCCCGCGCGGGTTTGCTTTCGTCGAGTACCTCGATCGAGCGCAGGCCGAAGAAGCCATCAACCGTTTCAATCAGCAGCCGTTCATGGGGCGGTCGCTGTCGGTGAGCGAAGCCCGGCCGCGGGAGGAGCGCCCGCACGGGGGCTTTTCGCCTCGTCCCCCCGGGGGCGGCTTCACGCCCAGATCTCCCGGCGGCGGGGGATTCGCCGGCGGGGGCGGAGGCGGAGGCTTCCGGTCGAACGCTGCCCCCCCCTCCCCTGCCGGGCGGAACTTCGGACCGCCCAAGCGCAAGGGTGCAAGTGCCGAAAAACGCTGGGAGAGCAAGGACAAGGGACCGAAGGGCCCGCTGAAGGAGCGCTTCAGTGGACGTCTCGGCGGGCTCTACGATGAAACTGACGACACGCCGATTTCGTTGTCAGACTTTGACGACCCCGCGGCCACGTCCAATGACGCCCTGGCGGATTTTGACGACCCGGCGGCCAGGGTAGAGAAGACCAGCGGCGACGACGAATAGCGCTGGGAGGCGGCCGTGACCACGCACGTCAAAGTCCTCGGCACATTCTTCATCGTGTTCGGAGCGTTCTACGTGCTGCTGGCGTTTGGCTCGTCCCTGTTCATGGGCATGGCCGCCACATTCGTCGGCGCTCAGGGCGGCGACGATGCTGCCATTGGCGCGACGGTCCTGGGACTGGCGGGCACGACCCTTTTTGCCTTCTGGCTGTGCCTGGGAATCCCCGGCATCGTCACGGGCATCGGACTCCTCAAGCGCAAGCGCTGGGCCCGCATCCTCGGTATCGTCCTGTCAGCCATCCGCTTGATCCAGGTGCCGATCGGCACCGTGCTTGGCGCCTACGGCCTCTGGGTCCTGTTCAGCGAGGAGACGGAAGCCCTCTTCGAGGGCTAGCGGCCGCCACCACCCGACTTGGTCGCCGCAGGGCTGTTGTCAGCCTTTTGCGGATTCTTGACGTACTTATCGAGCCACGCGCCCCATCGGGCCCACAGGTCGAGCAGTGTCTCCTGCGCCACGGGTCCGTGATCCTCGAGCGGGTACATGTAGAGCGCCGTCGTCTTGCCCAGGCCATTGAGCGCATGGAACAGACGAATGGAGTTGTCTGGATCCGTGCCCACGTTCTGGTCGTGAATGCCGTGGTACATCAGGAGCGCCCCGGTCAGGTTGTTGGCTGACATGAAGGGCGACATTCCCAGATACACGTTCGGAGCCTGCCAGAAGTCGCGCCGCTCGCTCTGGAAGCCCAGCGGCGTCAAGGTGCGGTTGTACGCGCCGTCTCCGGCGATTCCCGCCTTGAAGAACGGCGTGTTCACCATCGCGTTGACCGTCGAAAACGCGCCGTAGCTGTGGCCCCCAATCGCCAGCCGCGCCCGGTCCACCAGTTCGCGCCGCTCCAGTTCATCAATCGTCGCCGACAGGTTGTTGCGCAGATCGTTGACGTAGTTGTTGTTCATTTCACCTGCGGGGCCAACGATCGGCGCATCAGGCTCAACCACGGCGTAACCGAGGCGGACAAAGTACTCCATCGAGCGCACGCCGAAATTCTGGAACGCGTTCTTGTTGTAGGTGCGATCCGGCTCGTCGTAGGCCTCCTGCGTCGAGTACTCCCGCGGATAGAACCAGAACAACGCGGGCAACTTCGTGCCCCGTTGATAGCCAGGCGGCAGATTCACCACCACCCTGAACTTGAATCCGTCGGGACGTTCAACAACGAAGCGTTCCCTCGGCGCGTTGGTCAGATCGGGATGCATGTCCTCGTTGTTGGTCAGCTGCTTGCGCACGCCGTTATCCAGCAGGAACTGCTGCGGAACCTGCGTCGGGCTCTCCACGCCGATGACGAGCCGCTTGGCGTCGATATCAAGCACGCTCGTCACGCGCTCGAAGACGTTGGCGTTGGAG
>JAHEFO010000157.1:0-497 GCA_024640135.1 Acidobacteriota bacterium | reverse complement strand
CTCTCGAAGACGCGCTGCTTGTCTCCGGTCTTGATCCCGACCTGATCGATGAAGGTCTTGGGGCTGGACTGGTCCGGAGCTTTGTCGTAGACCGTTCCGGAATAGTAGACGCTGGCGCGATCGGCCGACAACAACACGGGCCCGCCACCACCGCCGCCACGACCGCCGCCGCGGCCTCCACCCCCGCCGCCGCGGACTCCCATCAACGACCCGGGGTTCGCGTAGAAATCATCCGTGGCGTACTGCACCAGCGTGTGGCGCTCGGCGGGAGCCGCCAGGTCGACCGCGTAGTCCGTGGCCCGCTGGTTCGCTGTCTCCCGATAGAACAGCATCTGCATGTCTTCCGAGAAGCGGTGGCCGGTCATTCGCGCGCTGTTCTCGTAGATCACCTTCTTGGTGGCGTCGGTGAAAGGCGCCATCCATTGGTACACACGGTCCGGGCGCTGCGCGGCCTGCCCGCCGCCCCGCCCGCCGCCACGTCCGGCGCGACCGCCTCC
>JAHEFO010000156.1 GCA_024640135.1 Acidobacteriota bacterium | reverse complement strand
ACCAGGCGACGGACGGACGGGAGAGACCCTGTCATGAAGAAAGCTCCCCTTCCGAACCGTCGTCGAGCGTCGCATCGGACTCGGGATCAGGCCCCCGGGGGAACATTCCGCCCACCGCCGATTCATCATCACGCCAGCGCCGATGCATCCACAGCCAGAGTTCGGGATGCCGTCGCACATACATCTCGAGCACGTCAGTGCATCGCTGCGTGAACTCCACAATAGGGTCGGGTGCATCGGCGCGGGGCGGCTCGATGGGGTGTTCGTAGACGAATCGGTACCTGCCGTTTGCCGCGGGCAACCCGAACACGGGAATCACCGCAGCACCCGTACGCAAGCCCAGCGCCGCAACCGCAGAGGTCGTCGCCGCCGGACGATCGAAGAACTGCACGGACACGGCGTCGGCAGGCTGGATGTGCTGATCAATCAGCACAGCCACGGCCTCCCCGCCATTCAGAGCCCGCAAGACACGGCGGAGGGCGCCACGCCGGTAGATGACCTGATTGCCGGTGCGAGTGCGCGTGCGTTCGAGGAGCGCGTGCAGATACGGATTGTCGAGCCGCCGCGCCAGCACTGAGATCGGAGGCAGGACCAAGGGGTGTGCGATGCCCTGAATTTCCCAGAATCCGAAGTGTCCAGTGCACAGGAGTACGCCGCGACCGGCGGAGAGCGATTCCCGCACCCGTTCCTCCCCTTCGAACACGACCCGACCGAGGATTTGCTCTGGAGTCAGCGTGCTGAACTTCAGCAGGAGCGTCAGAGACCGGCCGAAGTGAGCGAAGGTCCGGCGTGCAATACCGCGGCACTCGCGCGCAGATCTGGCAGGGAAGGCCGCCTGCAGTTGGCGAACCGCGAGGCGCCGGTGACCGCCATCGATGGCCCAGAAGGCGTGTCCAATCGCGGCCCCCATGAAACTCACGATCCGGTCTGGCCACGGCACCACGACGGCCCGGACAACCAGCACGATCGCATACTCGACGCGGTGCCTGAAGGCGCGCAACGTCACCTGGACACCGCCCGCGCCGCATCACGGCGGGCACTCAGCCAGTCGGCGAATTGACGCGCCGGTTCGATCGTGACCTGGAGCGGCCACTCATAGACAGGCACGGAGAGCGGGCGCAGGGCCCGCAGCCGGACGGCGTCCTTGCTGGTGGTGAGAACGCCAACGGCGTTGGAGTCTCGGACGCGACGCGCCAGGCGCACGACGTCCGCGCGCGTGTACCGATGGTGGTCACCCGGCGCCCAGGCCTCGGCGACCACATAGCCGGCATCGCCAGCCGCGCGCGTGAACCGCTCCGGACCGGCGATGCCGGCCAGGGCAAGAATCCGCGCGCCCGGCGCCAGGTGCGGCACACCCTCCTCGAGCGGAACCGGAACCCCGCCGTGGCGCCGGAGGACGAAGAGGGCCGCGTGACGTTCCGGGGAGACTCCTTCCACCGGTCTCCGCCCGTCGTCATCGATCACGAGCACATCCCCGCGTCCCAGGGCGGACACGGACTCGCGCAGCCGCCCAAACGGCACCCGCCGGTCCTTCAAATCGGCGGGTGTCACCAGGACCACGTCGACGTCTCGTGCCATCTGCCGATGCTGAAACCCGTCGTCCAGGATCAACGCCGTGCACCCCAGCGTATGGCGTGCCATCGCCGCGGCGAGCGCACGCTGTTCGCACACCAGGACCGCCACGCCTGGCAGGTCGCGCGCCAGCATCAGAGGTTCGTCACCCGCGCGGTCCACGTCAGCCAGCAGGTGCCGGCCATCCGACACCACCACCACGCCGTCTTCGACCATCCGGCGCCCGTAGCCCCGCGACAGAATCGCTGGCCGTTCGCCCAACTCCAGCAGTAGACGGGCCAGGACAGCCACGACGGGCGTCTTGCCCCGACCACCGAAGGCGATGTTGCCAACAGAAATGACGAAGGGGGACCGGGGTCGACTGGTGGAACACTCCAGGGCAGCCGACCTTTGAGCTGGAGCGTCAGAGGTCGGCTCGCGCGAGTCCTCCACCAGGCGCTCCCCGCCCCCCTTGGCGCTCATCGCACTCTCACCAGTCGTGGCCCTGGCATCGGCAGCAGGTCGGCAATCACCGCCAGCGTGCGCGGCGTCGCTCCACGGTTTGCCTCGACCAGTCCCCGCGCAGCCGCCCCCAGGCGCTCACGTTCGCCGGCGTTCTCCAGCAAACGGCTCCAGACCTCGCCCAGTTCCGCCGGCGTCGCCACCTGCACGGCCGCCTGCTGCCGGACAAACGTCTCCGCGATCTCCGCAAAATTCTGCATGTGGGGGCCGAACACGATGGCCTTGCCGTGCACGGCGGGTTCCAGGATGTTGTGGCCCCCGTGATCCACCAGGCTGCCCCCGACGAATACCGCCGTCGCGACCTGGAACAGATGCGCCAGTTCTCCGATCGAATCCAGGACCACGACGTCGGCCGACGGTTCGGCATCGACCTGCAGGTCCGTGCGGCGTTCCACTCGCAACCCCTCCGCCCGTGCCAGCGCGACAGCCTCATCAAACCGTTCCGGCCTGCGGGGCGCGATAATCAGCAGCGCCGACGGATACTTGCGGCGCACGGCTCCGAACGCTGCCAGCGCCGCGGCTTCTTCGCCTTTCATCGTGCTGGCTGCCATCAGCACCGGCCGCGCCTCAGGAATTCGGAAGAACCGCAGCACGCGCCTGGCCCCGCGGCCCGCCACGGCCGTCGGCGACTCGAGCGACTCGAACTTCAAACTCCCGGTGACCGTCACCCGTCCCGGCTCGGCGCCAATCTCAATGATCCGCCGGGCCGATTCGTCGCTCTGCATGCAGAATCGGTCGACATCGGCCAGGACGCGTCGGAAGAATCCGCGTGCCAGTCGATATCGCGGATACGAGCGCGCCGAAATCCGCCCGTTGACCATCAGTGTCTTCACGCCGGCCTTGCGGCAGGCCCGCAAGAGGTTCGGCCAAATCTCGGTCTCCATCATGATGAACAGCCTGGGCCGCACAAGGCGCAACGTCCTCGACACGAACGGCTGCAAGTCAAAGGGAAAAAAGAACACCGCGTCCACATCCGACAGCCGCTCCCGCGCAATCTGCTGTCCGGTCATGGTCGTGGTCGACAGGAAGATCTTCAGGCCGGGGTAGCGTGCGCGGAGTTCCGGAATCAGAGCCCGGGCCGTCAGTGCCTCCCCCACCGAAACGGCGTGAATCCAGATCGACTCATCACAATCCAGATTGAAGCTGACCGGCAGGACCCCCATCCTCTGGCCGAGGCTTCCCACATATTTCCGGTACCTCAGCGCCTGGTAAATGAACCAGGGTGACAGGATCACTGCCAGCAGGATGACGGCCAGGGTGTAGACGACGTGCACGACATTGCACAATATACAGGTGCCGGTCATCCGGAGCCCCGTGTTCCTGCTAAAATCCGGGAATGGCGATAAAGGTCGGTATCAACGGGTTCGGCAGGATCGGGCGCAACATCATGCGAGCGGCGATGGCTCATGACGACATCGACATCGTGGCGGTCAATGACCTCACGGACGCAGGCACCCTGGCGCACCTCCTGAAATACGATTCGATTCTCGGCAATCTGAAGGCCGATATCACGGCTTCGTCCGACGGTATTACGGTGGACGGCGACGCCTTCCAGGTCCTGGCCATCAAGGATCCGGCCGCGCTGCCCTGGAAGGCCCTCGGCGTGGACGTCGTCTTCGAGGGAACCGGCCGCTTTACCAAGCGCGACGACGCCGCGAAACACCTGGCGGCGGGCGCCAAGCGGGTGGTCATCACCGCGCCGGCCAAGCAACCGGACGTCACCGTCGTGATGGGCGTGAACCATACCCAATACGATCCGGGCGCGCATCAAATCATCTCCAACGCGTCGTGCACCACGAACTGCCTGGCCCCGGTCGTGAAAGTGCTGCACGAGTCGTTCGGACTCAAGAGCGGCTGGATGACCACCGTGCACGCCTACACCAACGACCAGAACCTGCTCGATTTGCCACACAAGGACCTGCGGCGCGCCAGGGCAGCGGCGCTCTCCATCATTCCGACCACCACGGGCGCGGCCAGCGCGGTGGCTGAGGTCCTGCCGGAACTCAAGGGCCGGCTCGACGGTATCGCCATGCGGGTGCCGACGCCGAACGTGTCGGTCGTGGACCTGACGGCGATTCTGGAGAAGACGGTCACGGCTGAAGAGCTCAACGCCGCATTCAAGGCGGCGGCCGACGGCCCGCTCGCGGGCATTCTGGAATTCGTGACCGCCCCGCTGGTATCGATCGACTTCCGCGGCAACCCGCACTCGGCGATGCTCGACTCGGCCTACACCAAGGTGATGAACGGCAACTTCGCCAAAGTCATGGCGTGGTACGACAACGAGTGGGGCTACTCGAGCCGCTGCATCGATCTGGTCCGTTTCATGGCGTCCAGGGGTCTCTGAGTCTCACGATGCGGACGATCCGTGACCTGACCCTCCGGGATCGCCGGGTGTTCATTCGCGTGGACTTCAACGTCCCGATCAGCGACGGGCGCATCACCGACGATACGCGCATCCGCGCGGCCCTGCCGACGATTGCGATGGCACTCAAGGCCGGCGCGACCGTCATCCTTGCGTCGCATCTTGGCAGGCCAAAGGGCCAGCCCAATCCGGAGTTCAGCCTTCACCCGATCGCCGACCACCTCGCGACCCTGCTGCAACGCCCGGTCGCATTCGCGCCCGACTGCGTTGGCCCCGCGGCGGCCAGCGTCATCGCCGCCAGTCCCGGCGGCGTGATCGTGCTCGAGAACCTCAGATTCCACAAGGAAGAGGAAGCCAACGACCCGGCGTTCGCCGCCGCGCTGGCCGCGCTGGCTGACGTGTATGTGAACGACGCCTTTGGCGCCGCCCACCGTGCCCACGCCTCCACCGAGGGGATTGTCCACCTCTTCGCGGATCATGCGGCCGGACTCCTGATGGCGTCGGAGATCGACTACCTCGGCCGAGCCTTGACCAACCCGGAGCGCCCGTTTGTGGCAATTCTTGGCGGCGCCAAGGTGTCAGGCAAGCTCGACGTCATCAAGAACCTGCTGAGCAAGGTGAACGCGCTCCTCATCGGTGGTGCGATGGCGTACACGTTCTTCAAGGCGCGCGGCTTCCCGGTGGGCACTTCACTCGTGGAGGAAGACCTCCTGGACGAGGCACGGGAGTTGGAGGCACGCGCGAAGCTGCTCGGGGTCCGCCTGCAACTTCCCCTCGATCATGTCGTGGCCGAACACATCGGCCCGGACGCGGTGACCGAAGTACTCGGCGTCGAGGATCCCGCCATCGGCAGTCGCAAGGGGCTGGACATCGGTCCGCTGACGATTGCAGCGTACGCGGAAGTGATTGCCGCCGCGCGCACGGTGGTCTGGAACGGCCCCGTCGGCGTCTTCGAACTGGATCCATTCGCGGCCGGCACCCTGAGCGTGGCGCGGGCCGTGGCCGACGTTCAGGGCACAACGATTATCGGCGGAGGCGATTCGGTCGCGGCCGTGACCCGTGCCGGTGTCGCCGACCGCATGACGCACATCTCCACAGGCGGCGGCGCGTCACTGGAGTTCCTGGGCGGGCGCACGCTGCCCGGGGTGGCGGCACTGTCATGAGAACCCCTGTCTTCGCCGCGAATTGGAAGATGCACAAGAGCGGGCTGGACGCCGTGGCGTGGGTTCGCGAATTCGAGGCCCTGACGAAAGACCTCGGAGCCGAGGCGGTTGACGTCATCGTCGCACCGCCGTTCACGGCCATCGCCGCGGCGGTTGAAGCCTCGCACGGTTCAGGCATCGCGATTGCCGGCCAGAATCTCCATTTCGAACGCCAGGGCGCCTTCACCGGCGAGGTCAGCGCGGAGATGCTGAAAGCCGCCGGCGCGGAGTTCGTCATCATCGGACACTCGGAACGCCGCCAACTCTTCGGTGAAACTGACGACTCGGTCCAGCGCAAGGTGACCGCGGCCCACGCGGCTGGCCTCATCCCGATCGTCTGTGTCGGTGAGACCCTGGACGAGCGCGAGCGAGGAGACACGCTGACGGTGCTCGACCGTCAGGTGCGTGCCGGACTCGATGGATGCACGGGCGACCGCATCGCCGCCCTGATTCTGGCCTACGAACCCGTCTGGGCTATCGGCACGGGCAAGAATGCGACGGCGGCCGAAGCCGGGGAAGCCCATACTCATCTGCGGCGCCGTCTGCGCGAATGGTTCGGTGGCGTCCACGCCGACCGATGTCGCATCGTGTACGGCGGTTCGGTCAAGCCCGACAATATTCAACAGCTCATCGGACTCGAAGATGTCGATGGAGGCCTGGTCGGCGGCGCGTCCCTGAACGCCGATAGCTTCGTCTCGATTGTCCAGAAGGCCACGGCCCAGCAGGCGCGGTAAACGTTGGCCGTCTCCGGGGCCGCAATTCTTCTTGAAAGCTCACATCCGTTGGGATTCGTCTATGATGCCTCATCACTTTCCTGCGGCAAGAGGAGGATTCCATGACGCGACTGAGGGCGATGGCAGTGGTGGGGCTCTGCCTGGTGGCTGGAGCGGCCCATGCGCAGACCACAGGCACGGGCGGCGGACGCGGGCAGCGACCGCCGATGACGCCGGAACAGCAGGCGGCTGCGGCCGAGCGGCGCCTGGCCGAGCAGAACGCCCCCCGTCCCATCGACGGGATCGACAGCGTCTGGATGGAAGAACTCACCTGGATGGAGGTCCGGGACGCGATCAAGGACGGCAAATCGACCGCGCTGATCCTGACGGGCGGCGTGGAATCGAACGGCCCTCATCTGGCCACTGGCAAGCACAATTTCATCCTCAATGTAATGGGGAACGCGATCGCCCGCGAGCTCGGGAATGCCCTGGTCGCGCCGATCGTGACGCTCGAACCGGGACGTCCGGAAGGCCGTGTGGCTCCGGGCAGTGTCTTCCTCTCACAGGACACCTATCGGGCGGTGCTGACGGACATGGCCACCAGCCTCAAGTCCATGGGCTTTTCCACGGTGATTCTGATGGGCGACAGCGGCGGCAATCAGGCGGGCATGAAAGCCGTCGCCGACGCGCTCGAGACCAAGTACGCCGATGACCCGGCGCGATTCATCTTCATTCCCGAGTACTACGACTACGGGTCGGTGCAGAAGATGATCAAGGAGAGCGGCATCCCCGAACAGATCGAACCCGGTGCCAGTCAAGGGTCGGATGGCCTTCACGAAGAGTTTGGCATCGACGCGCTGATGGCACTCTACGACCCCGAGACCATTCGGCTCTCGCAGCGTGAAAAAGCCGGCCGGGCCACGATCAACGGCGTCCCCCTGCTGCCGCTCGCCAAGACGCTGGAAATGGCCAGGAAGATTGTGGAACTCCGGACGAAACTGACCGTGGACGCCATCCACAAGGCACTGGCGGCGAAGTAGATACGCGGTCTGCGACCGTTTCCGCGCGGACTTGAAACCAGGCCGCTGGCGCCCCGCGGATTCTGTTACACTGAATGGCTATGTACTATGTCTTTCTTGGCGTCTATGCGCTGATCTGCCTGATGCTCTTGGTGGTGGTCCTGCTGCAGCAGGGCAAGGGCGGAGATATTGCGGCGGCGTTTGGCGGCTCGAGCAGCCAGGCCGCCTTCGGCGCCCGCGCGGGCGCCACGGTCCTGACGCGCGCCACCTCGATCCTGGGCGCGCTGTTCATGTTGGGGGCACTGGCTCTGGCGATCATGGGCTCGTCGGGCGGTTTTGGCGGATCTGTCGTGAGCGGCCTGGACGCGCCTGCCGCGCCAGCCACGGCGGCGCCTGCCACCGATCCGCTCATGAACCCAGGCGCACTGCCGGCGACTCCGCCTGACACGGCCACGGCACCGCCGACAGCGCCGCCAACAACGCCACCGACCACACTGCCTGGACAAGGTCGTTCGGGCGGCGGCGGAGGGCACTAGGAGCCGGCCAGGAGGCCCGGGTTCACGAGTAATTTGCCGCGCGGAAGTGGCGGAATTGGCAGACGCACCAGCTTGAGGGGCTGGCGGTAGCAATATCGTGGGGGTTCGAGTCCCCCCTTCCGCACCATCTTTAGAATCAGTGATTTGCGGGCATTTCAGTCCGGCATTTCGACGCCGGTCTCGGGGTCTGTTTTCAGAGGTTTGTGCCAATCTTTCCGCGACGTCCTCCGGTCGGCGGTCTTTTCAGACCGGATGGAGCTGCCGCTTGGATTGCCCTCGCCTACGATGTCACGACCTACAGCAGGTCGCGGAGCGTCAGGAATCGGTCATGAACCTCGGCCCACGAGGGATACGGGCCGAAACACAACTGCCGGCACTGCTCTTCGTACGTTACCCGGATAGCCCCCGCTAGTTCTTCCGGCGGAAACAGCGCTTCGCTACGAGCAAAGCTCATCCCGTCGGGATGGAAGTAGCTGAGGGGAAAGTGCTCACGGCTGATTCTGTCGTAGTCAGCCTTGATCGCTTCGTACTCGCCGGAGCGAAGCATGATCAGGACATCCGGCTGGGCCGCCAGACAGAACAGGTCGTAGTAGTGCCGCGCGTAGGCGCCCAGGGGCCGCCCCTCGCGTTTGAGCAACTCGACCTTGCTGTGAATCGCAAAGAGCTTCTCGACAAAGGTCCGGCGGAAATGGAGCAACCGCATGCGGAACGTGCGCTCATCCTCTGCGCCAAGCGACGTCCTCCGTGCGCGCAAGAACTCGCTCAGATACGAGCCGAGTTCGATGACGTCGGTCGGCTCGCGGCCGCTGGCGGTTCCTGTCTCGACCAGCACGCGGCCAGCGACCTCCCCCGCCCCGCCAAATCGCTGGACGTAGCGAAACTCGTCCGACCGGCCGAAACCGCCGATGGTGTGGCTCGCCTCCTTCACAAAGCTCAGGACAGGGTGGGCGGCGACGGCATTCCGAAGCCTCTTGAGCTCCCGGTCAACCGCCCGCTTTCCGAGCGGAGGATCGAACGCCTCTGGATCGAAGAAGATGTCGATGTCTTCGGAGAAACGGTCAATCAAGTTCCAACCCTTCGACAGGCTGGTACCACCCTTGAAGATGACGTTGTCACCAAAACCGTCGGCGACGATGCGCAGCGCCTCCGTCACGTAGTAATCCTTCTCGATGATCGCCGGCCGCAGGCGGCGCTCGCCGAAATGCGCCGCCGCCTGGACGATCGCCTGCTCGAAATCGGGATGCTCGAACAGCCTCATGGCCTGCCCTTCTTGGCCTGCCACCGCTGCGCGGCCGAAAGCCCCTGCAGCATTCCGAACTCGAAACGCGACACCGGATTGAGCGAGTCCCGCAGGGGCTTGAGCGTGGGGGCCCTCTTGCCGAGCTGTTCACCGATGGCCCCCAGGATGGCGCGAACGCGCGGCGGCTCCGTGCGCGCGACGGCCAGCAACCGGGCAAACCGCCCCCGTTCCCCGCACAGAGCGACGACCCTGCGCACGGTCGCACTCGGCGAGAGTTCGCTCGTCCGGCCTGCGCGACGCAGAAAATCAAGCAACGCGGCATCCGTCTCAGACAAGCCTGCCCAGGCTTCCGGCCGTCGCGTATAGACGACCGTGTCCGTCCCGAGCAGCTTGCGCGGCAGGCGGAAACCGCTCGTGGCCACCTCACCGCGGCCCGACGCCTGCGTCGTGAAGCCGAGGAGATTGGCGGCCGCGACCCCAGCGGGAAACAGGGGCTTGCGTGACGATGCCAGTTTCTGGATGGCGGCGGGATTGGGCACACTCTTGCCGAACGTCGTCTCGCGCGAGCGGTAGTACACGCCCTTGCTGACGCGTTGCAGTTCCCCCTGCCTGGCAAGGCGGGAGAGTGCCTG
>JAHEFO010000155.1:3921-9796 GCA_024640135.1 Acidobacteriota bacterium | reverse complement strand
CTGCCGGGGCATCCCGTCTGGCGGCGTTGCTCCTCGTTCAAATACCGCCAGTATTCTCACTCGTCGCGCCTAGCCAGCCGGGCGCCGCGCCAGGAATCCGCTGTACAAATGGCGGGGACAGACCACTAGTCGCCCGGGTGGGGCACGGAGGGCAGGTCGGGAGTGGATCGTGGCGCTCTCGCGTCATCCGGCCGCCGCCTCGCGCCGGTGCTTTTCGACAACACACCCTCGAGTACCGGCGTCATGGCGCTGAGTTGTTTCGCCCGGATCACGAGATTCCACATCGGCTCCAACTTCTTCCATCCAGCCGCGTAGAAGAAGTGCTTCGCCTGGTGCTTGAGCGATCCATGCGACATCGAGGCCCGGGCAATTGATGACCAGCGATAGAACTCGCGATAGGCCCAGTCGTAGCCGGCCTTGAGCGAACGGGGGGTGAGGCGAGCCGGCTGATAGACCACATGCCGGGTGTCGTAGAGCTGCCAATCGCGCGTCAGGATCCGGCCGTCCGCCTCCATGCGAGAGAAGAGCCTGGTGCCCGGGTAGGGTGTCTGGACGTGAAATGTCGCCGTCGTGATGCCATGTTCCAGCGCCCAGTCGACCGTCCGCCGAAACACGTCGTCATCATCATCGTCCATGCCGAAGACGAAGCTGCCGTTGACCATGATGCCGAGGCTGTGGAGCCGGTCCGCGACGGCCGCGTAGTCCCGGCCGAGATTCTGCCGTTTGTTGCTCCGGGAGAGATTCAGGGACGACAAGGTCTCGAATCCGACGAAGAGACTTCGCAGTCCCGCGGCTGCGGCTCGTTCGATGAGATCTCCACGAAGAATGGAGTCGACGGTCGCCGCGCCCTGGAAGACCCGGCCCATCCCCTGCATGCCGTCGAAGAGCGCCTCGGCAAAGCGTCGATCGCCAAGGAGATGGTCGTCGAGGAAGTACAGATGGCGGCCCGGAAGTCTGGCGATTTCGGACAGCGCATCGTCCACGTGCTGTGTGTAGAACGAGCGGCCGCCCTCGAAGAACGCATCCTTGTAACAGAAGTCGCAGTGTTGAGGGCAGCCGCGTGTGACGACCAGCGAGTTCGGCACGAGGTAGCGACGACGATCAATGAGGTCGCGCCGAACGGGTGGCAGGCCGGTGAGGGTGCGCTGCGTGGTGGAGCGATAGACAGGCGCCGGATGACCCGCCCGGAAGTCCGAGAGAAACTGCGGGAAGATGTGCTCGCCGGGTCCAAGAAACACCGCGTCGGCGTGTGCCGCCGCTTCGTCGGGCAGGGATGTCACATGGAGGCCGCCGAGCGCGACGAAGACGCGCTTCGCCCTGTATTGGTCCGCAAGCCGATAGGCGCGGTCCGCGTTCGTGATGTACACCTGGATCACGACCAGATCAGGAGTGGCAGCGCCATCGGGGTTGTCGGCCGCGCCGACGTGTTCGTCTACGAGCACCGCATCGTCGTCGGGCTGGAGATAGGCCGCCAGTGTCGCCAGGCCGAGTGGGGGAAACAGTGAGTATTTGATCGGGCGCCAGTAGGGACTGGTGGCTTCGGTCAGTGCCGGCAGGACGAACTTCACACGCAGTGGCCGCGTCATCGCCGGGAGGACACTCGTGAAGGCCTGGGCGGCTGCGGCATGTAGGCTTTGTAATATAAAGCACTTTTCATTGTCAACGCTCGAACCGGGGGCTCTTGGGGCGTGGCCCCTGGCCTCGGGACGCTAGGCGGGAATGGCGGAGCCGGGATAGACTGGCCCCGCCATGAAACACACTCTCCTGATCTTCGCCTTCGTGGGCGTGCTGGCCACTGGCACGTCCGTCTCCACCCAGTCCGCACCATCAGGACAAGCTGCTGTCGCGCCGGACCCGGCCGGTGTGCTGGTTGGACAGCTTGCCCTTGACAAGTACAAGGCCACACTCAAGGGACTGGCCCAGTTCGGCGACCGCCAGCAAGGGACGAAGCGGAACCGCGATGCGCTTGACTGGATTGAGGCTCAGCTCAAGAGCTACGGGTGCACCAATACCGAGCGCATCACCTACACCTACGCGCCGGCTCCGCGGGGAGGGGGCGGCGCCGGCCGTGGGGCTGCTGCTGCCGGCCGTGGGGCTGCTACTGCCGGCCGTGGAGCTGCTGCTGCGGGCCGGGGAGCCGCCGCTGGCGCGGGCCGGGGAGCCGCCGACACACCGCCGGTCCCCGGTTCTCCGGAATGGGTGCGCCGCGGACAGGCGGGCGGTTCCACGTACTACGGCTACCGACGCCGCACAGGCGTGAACAGTAGCGTCGAGGCGCAGCCGAACGAGGCGTTGCGCGAACTGAACTCGGAACCCAGCACGCCTGGAGAACGCCAGGAGGTCTTCTGCACGAAGATCGGGGTGACCCGCCCGCAGGAGATGTACATCATCGGCGCCCACATGGACGGCATCGGCAAGGGCGAGGCGATGAATGACGACGGGTCGGGGACGGCGTTGGTGATGGAATTGGCGCGAATCTTCCACTCGCCAGGGGTGACCACTGATGTGTCTATCCGGTTCGCCCTCTGGAACAACGAGGAAAGCGGCCTCAACGGCGCGCGCGCCTACGTCGAGCAGCGCGAGAAGCTGCAAGGTATTGAGAGCCCGGCCGGCTCCGGCAAGTATCCGGAGCCAACGTGGCTCGGCATGATTCAGCACGACATGATGTTGTGGGATCACGGCATGCCGCGTGCCGATGGGACGTTCAACCCGGATCAGAGGCTTGAGGCTGACGTGAATATCGAATTCCAGTCCAACTCGAAGTTCGTGGACGAGTCGATGAAGCTGGCATTCATCTTCAAGGCGGCGGCTGATGACTACACGACTCACTATCCGGCGACGGTCGGTCCGCACATGACCAACACGGACTCAGGACCGTTCCAGGATTTGGTGGCCGCGATCAGCCTTCGGGAAAATGAGCGAGGCATGCAGACCGGCGCAGGTTGGAATCCTCACTGGCACCAGCCCACCGATTTGTTCGAGACCTTCTCTGACCAGGACTTCCTGCTGGGCCTCAATGCGGCGCAGACGACGCTCGGCGCCGTCGCGCGACTGGCAGGGGCAAAGATTAATCGATAATCTGGAATCTGAAATCTGGAATCGATTATCGACACAGCGACCATCTGCAAGCGGCGAACCAACTGGTAATCGATTTCCAGATGGTTGCCAGATTCAAGACTGTCGATGTGCCGATAATCGATTGCCGATTTCAGATTTCAGATTTCAGATTCCACCGGGCCTTTCCAGCGAATAGCCAGCAGTGTCAGGTCATCTTCGGGTGGCGCATCAGCGGAAAATTGGTCGACCGTGTTCACGATGCCGGCCACGAGGGCATCGACGGTGTCCTTTCCGCCAGCGGCAACCGCGCGTTCGAACGCCACCTCGCCGAAGATATCGCCGGCTGGATTCCTCGCGTCCGTCGCGCCATCCGTGTACAGGAGGAGTGTCGCGCTCCGAGCCAGGACGAGTGGGCTTTCGGCGAATACCGCATTGTCAATGACGCCGAACGCGATGGACTTCTGAATCGCAGGCTGTTCGACGAGTCCATCGGGTGAGATGACCATCGCCGGATTGTGCCCGGCGTCGGCGAGCGAGAGTTCGCCCGTGGACAAGGCCATATGGCCGACCAGCGCGGTGACGAAAATCATCTGGTCGTTGTCACGGCACAGTTCCCGGTTCATGCGCCCCAGCGCGTCGGACAGGGTGATTCCGTCAATCTGCACGGTGGCGCGGAACAGCGTCTTGGCCACCGCCATATAGAGTGACGCGGCGACGCCCTTGCCGGAGACGTCGGCCACGATGAACCACAGGTGATCGCCGACGAGCACGAAGTCGTACAGATCCCCGCCCACCGATCGTGCGGATGTCAAGGAGGCGGCCACATCGATCTCCGGCCGGTCCGGCATGTGCCTGGGCAGCATCGACATCTGCATGTCGTGGGCGAGCGCCAGTTCCCGCTCGAGCACCTTCCGCGCCGCGGCCTCTTCGGCGAGGGCCACGTTGCGAACACGGAGGGCTGCCGCAGAGGCCAGTGACTCCAGCATTTCGAGGTCCTGCTGGGAGAACTGACGCACCGCGATTCGGGACGACAGGGCGATCATGCCGATCGTGCCTTCGGCGTCGGTCAGCGGTGCGGCCAGCACGCTCTTCACACCCGAGACGATGATCGACTCCGATCCGAGAAAACGCTCGTCCATCGGCGCGTCGAGCACGAGCGCCGACTGCCCCTTGCCGGCGACCTCCTCAATGATGCGTCGCGATACGACGACATCGCCATCGCCTGGGTCGGATCGATGTGTGGCCGCCGGAGTGAGTTCCCCGGCCGCATTCCTGAGGAGAATGATGCCTTCTTCCGGGCGCAGCACGTCGAAGCAGCGTTGGAGAATCAGATCCAGCAACTCGGCCAGTGAAATGGGTGTCGCCAGGGCGCGATGAATCTCATTCAGCGTGCGCAACCGCGCCGCCTGCCGCACCTCTTCCGGCGACGGGGCCGCCGGCTCGGCGACCGTCTCGGTCGCGCTGACATCCGTGCCGAGAATGGTTACTGTGGCCTGGCCCAGAGAGACGACATCGCCGGTCTGCAGCTGCTGGGGTTCGTCAATCGCGTGCTGATTGACGAAGGTCCGGTTCGTGGGTGACAGCGCTTCAATCCACCATCCGCCTTCGCGCGCGACGACGCGCGCGTGCTTTCGAGACACACTCGACTCTGCAATAACGAGGCCGGCGTTGTCTGCACGGCCGATGACGAAATCGGCCTCGTCGAGGACCGACTCGGCAGCCGGCGCGACTGAAGTCTCGACCCGGACCCGCAGGCTCACGCCGCGACCACTTTGGCCACGGCTGCCTCGTTCGTGGCCTCCACCGCAAACAACGGCAGGAATCCCGCCAGTTCGAAGACCTGGCGTACCGAATCGCCGAGGCCGGCGAGTGCGAGTCTGCCGCGAGACTCCTTTGTCCGTTTGGCCAGGGTCAACATGACACGCAGTCCGGCGCTGCTGATGTAATCCACGCCAGACAAGTCCATGACGATGACATGGTCGCCGGCTTTGGCGAGCCCCTGCAGGTGGGCGTCGAGCGCCGGTGATGTCGTGCTGTCGATGCGCCCAACGGGCGAGACAACTACTGCGCCTTGCTGCCTCATCTCATTTATCTGCATGCTCGCCTTTTGAAGAATCAGTTTTCAGACGCCACCGCAGGGTCAGGTGGTTGTGTCCATCTTTCCGTTCGTACGTGACCTCGTCGGTCAACGCCCGGACCAGCGCGATGCCCAGGCCTCCCAGTTTTCGTCGCTCCAAGGGGAGCGAAGTATCCGGCACCGGCGCCTGCAGCGGATTGAACGGTCGGGCCGTGTCCGCCACGCCCACCGCCACCACGCCTGCATTCCGCCCCATCGTCAACTCGATCGTGCCCTCGGCGCCCGCCAGCCCATGATTGATCACGTTCGCCAGGACTTCGTCGAGCGCGGTCAGGAGATTCCGCTGGGTCCGACCCGGCACCTCGGCCTCCTCACAGAATGCGGCGGCCATCCGGGCGGCTTCGGCGAGACCGTCGAGTGTTCCCGGTATGGCAACCGTCAGGGATGGACTCATTCTCGTTGACGGCGGATCATAACATCGGCTTCAGATGTGCTATAAACCGGCCCGACCAACTTTTTTGCGGTGGCCGGTGTAATTCATGACAGACGACAGTGACGATCGGGTCCTGGTGGCTCGGTGTCTTCAGGGAGATATAGCGGCGTTTGAGCCGCTGGTGGTGCGATATCAGCGGGTGTTGTTTGGCGTGTCGCTCCGCCTTGTGGCCGATTACGAGGATGCGAGAGACGCCACGCAGAACACGTTCATTCGGGCCTACGAACACCTCGAGTCGTTTGACCCGG
>JAHEFO010000155.1:0-3911 GCA_024640135.1 Acidobacteriota bacterium | reverse complement strand
AATGAGAGCCTGAACCTGCGGCGGGCCCGGAAGCCGGCTGAAGCCATCGTCGACGCATCTCTACCCGTCACGGGTGGGCAGACCGAGGCCGTTGAGGCAAGGGAGAGAGGCGTCTGGATTCAACGGGCGCTCGAACAGTTGACGGAGGAGTACCGGGAGGTCGTGGTGCTTCGGTATTTTGGGGAGTTTTCGTACGCGGAGATCAGCGACGTGGTCGGTGTGCCCGAGAAGACGGTGAAATCCCGGTTGTTTTCGGCCCGCCAGCGATTGGCCGATCTACTGGGCGAGAACCGGAATGGGATAGAGTAATGGCAGATCAGCAGGATATTGAGACCAGAGTCGATGAGGCGCTCGAAGAGGCCGGCCGGGGCCAACCTCAAGTGCCGCCTGGGTTTACGGCGACGGTCATGCGGAGGGTGGCGGCAGTCCAGGCGGACATGTCACCCTGGCGGCGTTGGCGACGCGCTCGCAGGGCCGCCAACTTTCTACCTGTCACGCGTGTAAGTTCAGGTGACAGTCAACAACAACATGCACGGTCGGGTGCTTTGACGGGAGGAGTCAACGTGAGGAAGCAAGTTTTGTGGGGAGTCATGGGTGTCGGGGCAACGGTGATAACAGCCATGTTCTTTCTGGATATTCCCCCGGTTGGAGACGGCACCGCGGGCACTGTTGGTGCGGCCAAGCGCTTCCAGGGCGCCCAGATGACCGACAAGGACGTCGTTGTTGGTCCCATGGATGTGCAGGAGTTCCTGCAGAGTGACGTGTTCGACCGGATCATGAAGAACGAGGATGCCCGCAGCTTCCTCATGCGTGCGTCCCAGGAGCCGGCGTTGTTGAAAGCCCTGAGTGACCCCGACTTCGCGCGGGCGCTGGCCGATCCGGCGTTCTTGCGCAAACTCGGGGAGCCCGCACTGCAGCAGGCGCTGAATGACCCGGCCTTCCTGCGAAAGATGGACGAACCCGCCATCCTCCGGGCGTTGTCTGTGCCGGCCTTTCTCAGGGCTCTGGAAGAGCCGGCGTTCGCGCGGGCGCTGACCGAGCCGGCGTTCCTGAGGTCCCTGGCCGAGCCGGCGTTCCACCGGATGTTGGCGGAGCCGGCGTTTCAGCAGGCCTTGATCAGGAGATAGGGCGGCAGCCGAGTTCACGTCGGCGAAGTTCGTCTCGAGCGGCCCGGGCTTTCGATCTGTCGAAGGCTCGGGCCGTTCTTGTGTGTGTAACACTCCAGTGTCAGACTTATGCGCGTGCGTTGCGGTTTTACTCTAGTCACTACAGTGCTCGTTCTGGCCGCGGCCGCCACTTCAGCAAGTGCCCAGCTCAAGAAAGTTGAGACCGAAGGTGTGCGTCTCGTCTATGTCTCGCCGTCGGAGGACTATCTGGTTCCCCACGCGGCTCGCACGCTCCTCAACGCTGATGCGTTCCTCACCTCGTTGTTCAAGTACACGCCGCGCGAGAAACTGACCCTGCTGCTGACCGACTTCTCCGATCTCGGGAACGCCGGTGCGACGTCGGTGCCTCACAACAGCCTTCGCGTGCAGATCGCGCCGCTCAGTTTCGTCTTCGAGACCATCACGGCCGGTGAGCGGATGAGTACGATCATGAGCCACGAGCTCGTGCACCTGATTTCCATGGACCAGGCCGCCAGAGGCGACCGGCGTTTCCGGAACCTGTTTGCTGGCAAGGTCGTGCCCGTGGCGGAGCAGCCGGAGTCCATTCTGTATTTCTATCTCACGTCACCACGAGTGGCGGCGCCGCGATGGTTTCACGAAGGCGTGGCGGTGTTCACGGATACCTGGGAGAACGGCGGCATTGGGCGTGCCCAGGGCGGGTTCGACGAAATGGTGTTTCGCTCCATGGTCAGGGACGGGTCGCGGTTCTACGATCCGCTGGGACTGGCCGCAGAGGGGACCAAGAACGACTTTCAGGTCGAGGTGAACTCGTACCTGTACGGAGGCCGGTTCGTGACATGGCTGGCGTACCGCTACTCCCCGGAGCAAGTCATCGAATGGGCCGCGCGCCAGGAGGGCAGCAAGGCGTACTATGCCAGCCAGTTCCGGCACGTGTTCGACACCTCACTCGACGATGCGTGGGGCGAATGGGTGGCGTTCGAGCATCAGTTCCAGGAGGCGAATCTCGCCGCCATCCGGCAGTACCCGAGCACGCCGTTCGTCGATCTCTCGCCGCGAGCGCTTGGGTCGGTGTCGCGCGCGTACTACGACGACAGCACAAAGAAGATCTATGCGGCCTTCAACTCTCCGGGGACGGTTGCGCACGTCGGGGAGATTTCGCTGGAGACCGGGGAAACGTCGCATCTGGTGGATGTGCGCGGGCCACTGATCTACCAGGTGACCTCTCTCGCGTACGATCCCGCGGGCCCGACGCTGTTTTACACCGACGACAACCTCGGGCATCGCGATTTGATGAGCCTCGATCCTGCCACGGGCAAGACCCGCATGGTGCAGAAGGATGCCCGCATCGGCGATCTGGTGGTGAATGACCAGGACCGCAGCCTGTGGGGCATTCGCACTCTGAACGGAATCTGCTCGATCGTGCGTGTGCCGGCCCCGTACACCGACTGGACCCTGGTCACATCGTTTCCGTACGGAACCGTCGTGTACGACATGGATATTTCGCCGGACGGTCAGACATTGTCCGCATCGTTCGGACAGGTGAGCGGTCGCCAGAGCGTCAGGCTGATGTCGGTCGACAAGTTGCTCGCCGGGGATTCGACACACGATGCGGAGTTCGATCTCGGCGGCACCGTGGTCAACGGTTTTACATTTTCGCCTGACGGCAAGTACCTGTATGGCTCGTCGTATTACACGGGCGTGTCAAACATCTTCAGGTATGAAGTCGCCACGAAGGAAGTCGAAGCGGTCACGAACACGGAGACTGGCTTCTTCCGGCCGATCCCGCTCGGCGGCGACGAACTCCTGGTGTTCCGCTACACGGGGGCCGGGTTCCTGCCGGCGCGGCTGACGGCCCGGCCGATTCAGGACGTTGGCGCCATCACGTTTCTCGGCGAGCGGGTCGTGGACAAGCATCCTGTTCTTCAGACATGGACCCTGGGGTCGCCCGCCGCCGTCCCGTATGACACCATGGCGAAGACCACGGGTGACTACAATCTGGCGGGTGGGATGTCTCTGGAGTCCCTCTATCCCATCGTCCAGGGCTACAAGGACGCCGGCGCCGTCGGTGTTCGCGCGAATTTTTCTGATCCCCTGCAGTTCAACCGGGCCTACGTCACGGCCGCCTGGTCACCGGTCGGCGGGCTTCCGGCCGCAGAGCGCCTGCACGCCAGTGTCGACTATGTTCGCTTTGACTGGGCTGCGCATGCCGCCTGGAACGGGGCTGATTTCTATGACCTGTTTGGTCCGACGAAGACGAGCCGAAAGGGCTACGCGCTGTCGGTCAAGCGTTCGTCGAGCTTGATCTACGAGGTGCCGAAGTCCCTTCAGCTTCAGATCGAGGGCCGTGTCGCCGGTCGGCTCGACCAACTCCCCGAGTATCAGAATGTTTCGGTCACGGTCGACAGGCTCTTCTCGCTCAATGCGGACCTGGCCTACAGCAACGTCCGCTCGTCGCTTGGCCACGTTGATGACGAGAAGGGCACGAAGTGGTCGCTGGCGCTGCGCAACGACTACGTGAACTCTTCACTCTTCACGCGCACTTTCGGGACCTTCGATATTGGTGCGGCGCTTCCACTGGACCACTCGTCGGTCTGGATTCGGTCAGCGGCCGGTTTCTCGCCCGGGCGCGCCCGCGATCCCTTCGCCAATTTCTATTTCGGCGGGTTCGGCAACAACTACGTGGACCACAACGACGAGAAGCAGTACCGTCGGCACAGCGCGTTTCCGGGCGCCGACCTGAACGCCATCAACGGCCGGAATTTCGTGCGGACCATGGTGGAGTGG
>JAHEFO010000154.1 GCA_024640135.1 Acidobacteriota bacterium | reverse complement strand
CGATGCCTGCTGCCTGCAGCAGGCGGTCGGCGATCAGTTCGGTGCCGCTGCCGGGCGCCCCGGTGGACACGACGCGGCCTCTCAAGTCCGCCACACGTGTGATGCCGCTGCCCTCTCGCGCAACCACATGGGTGTAATTGGTATAGAGCACGGCCACCGTTTCCGCGTCCACCTTCCCCGTCAACGCAAACGGGCCAGTGCCGGCCACCGCCTCGAGCAGGGTGTCGGCCAGCGTAAACGCCAGGTCCGCACGGCCCTGTTGCATCAACTTCAAATTGTCGACCGAGGCTCCCGTGACTTCCGCCGTGACCTGGGTGTTCGGGAGCGTGGCGGTCAAGACACGCGCCAATGCGCCGCCATAGGGGTAGTAGACACCGCCGGTCCCGCCAGTGGCAATCGACAGGAAACGTACCGGCGGTCCGGCCTGGCCGCACCCGGCCATAAGCCCTGCAAGACCCAGCACCGCCAGTACGCCAATCGATGTCCAGGCCAGGTTCCTAATCAAGGTGTGCCTTCTCCGCGTCGCCCATCCTCACATCGCGGTGCGGGAAGTACTCGCGCCAGCGCCGCGTGACGGTGGCCGCCACTTCCGGCCGGCACGTGACTTCTTTCGGGTACCACGACTTCATCCGCGCATCGATCAGGACGGGAGCTTGATACGCGAGATGGTTGCGGACCACCCGGAGGGCACCCGAGTGAATGTCCGCCGCAGGCTCAAATCGCGTAAACGTCGTCCAGAGGAAGTTCATCGCACTCCGTGTCGCACGTTGAGCGTCATCGCTGAGCACGACGAGCGGCCATCCGGCAAACGCGGGATGTGCGGCAAGGCGCGAGGCGGCCCCTGCGTCATCAGCGTGCGATGGGCCGCTGACCACCAGACAGCCGCCGCAGAACACCTGGACGTCCCGCACGTCCGAAGGAGGCGGCACGTCGGGCCGGAACTCCCGAGGCAGATCGCGTACCGGATCGCCCAAACCGAGCCAGACCCCTTTCGACCCTTCGTTCACCGATGGCCCGCTGTAGTCAAGCGTGTCCATCGACACGTTCGAGAAGACGAACAGATCGGTTTCGGAATTCGTGCGCGCCAGGACATGCTCGAGCGTGGCCCTGAAGTCACGGAGGTTCACTGTCTGGTCGGTCACCAGCAGGAACTTCTGCAACGACAACTGGCCCTCGCCAAGGATGCGGAATGCGCTGGCCATCGCCTCACGCCGATACCGCTCTTTCACGATTGCCGCAGCGAGCGAGTGGTACCCCGTTTCCCCATACGACCACAGGTCCACGACCGCGGGCATCACCAGAGGGAACAGCGGCGACAACAAGTCCTGCAGGAGATCCCCGATGAAGAAATCTTCCTGCCGCGGCTTGCCCACCACCGTCGCGGGATAGATCGCGTCATGACGATGCGCGATTCGGCTCACCTGAAAGACCGGATAGTCGTGCCGGAGGGAGTAGTACCCGTAGTGGTCGCCGAACGGCCCTTCGGGTTTGCGCAGGGCCGGGGCAACGGTCCCCATCAGCGCGAACTCGGCCCCAGCCACAAGCGGATGCGGATGGCCCCCCGGCCCCGGCACCTGAGCAATCTTCTCGCCGGCGATCAGGGAGGCCAGCAGCATCTCCGGAACATTCTCCGGGAGCGGCGCGATGGCCGCCAGGATCAACGCCGGGGGGCCACCGAGGAAGACGGTCACCGGCAGCGGTTCCTGCCGCGCCTCGGCCCGTGCGTAGTGAAACCCGCCGCCCTTGCCGATCTGCCAGTGCATGCCTGTGGACGCCCGATCGTGCACGTGCAACCGGTACATGCCCAGATTCGGCCCGCCCTTGTCCGGATGTGTCGTGTAGACGAGAGGCAGGGTGATGAACGGGCCGCCATCCTCGGGCCAACACGTCAGGGCGGGCAAGCGGTCAAGACGGATGTCCTCTGTCACCACCTCCGTCACGGGCCCGGACGACCGCCGCTTCAGCCCCACCTTCAGCGCCTGCCGGGCCACGTCGCGGGCGTCCCAGAGCTTGGCGGCCGTCGGCGGCAGGATCGTCTCGGCCAGGCTCACGAGCCGCCTGATGAACGCCAGTGGCCTGGGGCCGAAGGCCAGTTCGGCCCGACGCGCGGTACCAAAGAGATTCGTGACCAGCGGGAACGCCGCCCCCTTGACGTTGGTGAACAGCAGGGCCGGCCCGCCACCCGCGATGACACGCCTGTGAATCTCGGCGGCCTCTTCAACCGGATCCACCATCGCGTCGATCTCGATGAGATCGCCGTCACGCCGAAGGCGGTTCATGAACGCGCGAAGATCAGTAAACATCGCTATTCACCCGAGCGTGAAGGTGCCAGCCACTTGGTCTTGCCACACCTCGAAGTTCTCATGTCAGGCATGCCTTCTGTGAAACCCTGTTACCGCGTGAGCTTTCGGTACTTGATGCGGTGCGGCTGATCGGCATCCGCGCCGAGCCGCCGTTTGCGATCGACTTCGTAGTCCTGGTAATTCCCTTCGAACCACTCCACATGGCTGTCGCCTTCAAACGCCAGGATATGCGTGGCGATGCGATCGAGAAACCAGCGATCGTGCGAGATGACCACCGCGCAGCCGGCGAATTCGTCCAGCGCCAGTTCCAGCGCGCGCAAGGTGTCCACGTCGAGATCATTCGTCGGCTCGTCGAGCAGCAGGAGGTTGCAGCCCTTCTTCAGCAACTTGGCCAGATGGAGGCGATTGCGCTCTCCACCCGACAACGTGCCGACCTTGCGCTGCTGGTCCTTCCCGCGGAAGTTGAACCAGGAACAGTATGCGCGCGCGTTGACCGTGCGTTTACCCAGGGCCACTTCATCGTTGCCGCCTGAGATCTCGTCGTACACGGTCTTGTCCGCCACCAGGGCGTCCCGCGACTGGTCCACGTACCCGATCTGGACCGTCTCGCCGACGCGCAAATCCCCCGCATCGGGTGTTTCCTGTCCCACCAACATCCTGAACAACGTCGTCTTCCCGGCACCGTTGGGCCCGATGACCCCCACGATGCCTCCGCGCGGGAGAGTGAAGTTCAGACCATCGACGAGGAGCAGCTCGCCATAGCCCTTCTTGAGATCGCGGGCTTCGACGACCATGTCGCCCAGTCGTGGACCGGGCGGGATGTAGATCTCCACGCGGTCCAGTTTCTCGGCCGTGTCTTCGTTGAGAAGCTGCTCGTAGGAATTGAGCCGGGCCTTGCCCTTGGCGTGGCGCGCCCTCGGAGACAGGCGAATCCACTCGAGTTCGCGCTGAAGCGTCCGCTGACGCTTGGACTCCTGCTTTTCCTCGAGCGCCAGGCGCTGTCGTTTCTGCTCCAGCCAGCCGGAGTAGTTGCCCTCCCACGGATAGGCCTTCGCCCGGTCGAGTTCCAGAATCCAGCCGGCCACGTTGTCGAGGAAATATCGGTCGTGCGTGATGGCGACAACGGTGCCGGGATAGGTGTGAAGAAAATGTTCCAGCCAGGCGACGGATTCCGCGTCGAGGTGGTTCGTCGGTTCATCCAGCAGCAGCAGGTCCGGCGACTGCAGCAACAGCCGGCACAACGCCACGCGCCGACGCTCGCCGCCGGACAGGACCGTGACGTCCGCCTCGGGAGGCGGAAGCCGCAGGGCGTCCATCGCCTGCTCCACTCGTGCATCCAGGTCCCAGGCATTCGCGGCCTCGATGGCATCCTGGACGCGCGCCTGCTCCGCCAGCGTCTTGTCCATCTCCTCGGACGTCATCTCAGTGGCGAATTTTTCGTTGATGTCGTCGAAGCGCGTGAGCAGCGCCCGCGTCGCGGCAACCCCCTCTTCAACGTTGCCAAGCACGGTCTTGGTGGCATCCAATTGCGGCTCCTGCGCCAGGTATCCGACTGTGGTGCCCTCGGCACGGAACGCCTCGCCCAGGTAGTCCGGGTCGAGCCCGGCCATGATCTTGAGCAGGGTGGATTTCCCGGTGCCGTTCGTGCCGATGACGCCGATCTTCGCGCCAGGCAGAAACGACAGCCAGATATCCTTGAAGACGACCTGGTCAGGGGGATAGACCTTGCCCAGGCCCTTCATGGTGTAGATGAACTGCGCCATAGCGAACGTTGCTCTTATTCTTCCCGGAAACCCCGGGACGCTGGCGGTGCCGGGACCGGCGCCGGTGATGGCTCCGGCGTGAAGTCCTCACCTGGATTGATAAAACGATCCGTTTCGAAGTGGTACTGCTTGTCGTAGAGCTGGCGATAGCGGCCGTGGCCCGCCACAAGTTCGGCGTGCGTCCCACGCTCGACGATTTCACCATCCTCCAGCACGAGAATCTGGTCGGCAGACTGAATCGTCGACAGGCGATGCGCAATCACAAATGTCGTGCGCCCCTTGCGCAGGGCCCGGAGGCCATCCTGGATCAGCGCCTCGCTTTCACTGTCGAGGCTCGAGGTCGCTTCGTCCAGCAGCAGGATTCTCGGATCGGCGAGGATCGCGCGAGCGATGGCGATCCGCTGGCGCTGGCCACCCGACAGTCGCACGCCACGCTCACCGACGACCGTGTCGTACTGGAGCTCGAACCCATCGATGAACTCGTCGGCGTGCGCAATCTGACTGACCCGCCGGACATCGTCAATGGTCGCTTCAGGGACCCCGTACGCGATGTTGTCGGAGACGGGTCCGTCGAACAGGAAATTGTCCTGGAGCACGACGCCCAGATGACGCCGGTATTCCCCGAGGCGCAGGCCACCAAGGTCGCGGCCGTCCACCAGAACTCGCCCCCCGGTCGGTTGGTTGAACGCCATCACCAGGCTCAGCAAGGTGCTCTTTCCCGAACCGGAAGAACCCACCAGCGCGGTCGTGCTCCCAGCCGGTGCGATGAATGAGATGTCCTTGAGCACCGGCACGCCCGGTTGATACTCGAACCACACGCCTTCGAACCGGACTTCGCCCCGCAGGTCCGGCACGGCAGAGTGGGTGGCATCCGCCGCATCCTCGCGGGCAGTATCGAGAAGTTCCCGAATCCGATCGAGGCCGGCGAAGGCCTCGGTGATTTGTGTCCCGATCGACGCAATCTGCACGATCGGGGCAGCCATCAAACCGGTGAAGAAGATGTATTGAATCAGTTCACCCAGCGTCATGGTGCCGGCGGCGATGGCCCGGCCACCAATCGTGATGATGACCACGCCCATCGCGCCGATCGCCACGCTGGAGAACGCCGTCGTCGCGGAGACGCCCGTCATCGATTGGGCGATGTTTCGAAACAGGCGATGGACACCACGAGTGAAGACCAGGTCTTCCCGGCGCTCGGCCGTATAGGTCTTGACCACCCGGATGCCACCCAGGGCTTCATTGAGCCGCCCCGTCACTTCCGCCGTGATCTTGCCGCGCTCGCGAAACAACGGCCGGAGCCTCTTGAAGGCGTAGGCCAGCGCGCCACCGAACAGGGCCAGCACCGCCAGTGTGACCGCCGTCAGGAGCCAGTTCACCCAGAACAAGTACGCCAGAGCGACGCCGGCAGTGACCAGGCTGCCGGCCAACTGCGCCAATCCGGTACCGACGAGGTTCCTGATGCCCTCGGCGTCATTCATGACCCGGGAGATGAGTTGCCCTGTCTGATTCTTGTCGAAGTAGCTGACAGGCAACCGCATCACGTGCGCTTCGACACGGCGCCGCATGTCGGTAATGGCGCGCTGGGCCGCCACCCCCAGGACCTGGGAAAGGGCAAAGGATGTAATGGCCTGGACGAACGTGGCCGCCGCGACCACCCACGCCAGGGTCGAGAGCATCTCCACGCGGCCCTGATTCAAGACGTCATCAATCAGGTACTTGGAGAGGTACGGCAGCACCATGCCGGACAGACGGCTGACGAGCATGAGCGCCAATCCGAGCGCCAGCCGCCGGCGGCGAGCCCAGATGAGGTCACGGGCTTCCGACCACGCGGCGGACCAGCGAATCTTCTTCTTTCTAGGAATCGACAATCGTGAATCTCGAATTAGTCATCGTGCTCGAGAGTCGATTATCCGCGATCCTGAGTCCGTACGAGGTCGTCTCGCGCTGAAAACACGCGAAACGACCTCGTGCGGCCCGGCCCGGCTGCTACTTTGGCAGGTTGACGCGCAGCTCAGCCATGATCTGGCGCCGGGACACGTCAGCAAAGATGTGCTGCAAGACCTGCTGGTTGCCCAGGTTCACGACCTTCAGGGTCGTGATGTAGCGCCCGTCGACCCACTTGGCGCCCACGCTCAGATTGACGGTCGTCTGCGCATCCGTCGTTCCCGTGTACCTCGAGTCGAGCACGTCCTGCCAGAACGCTTCGCCGACATAGCTCACGGAGGCGGATCCGAAGAGCCGGGGACCGGCATAGTTGACTCCGGCATTGAACCGATGGGTCGGCGGCAGATTGAGTTCGCTCAGCGCGAAGTTGGGATCAGGCTCAGCCTGATACGAGTAGTTCGCGTACGCCGCCGTCGTGGTATTCACGGCGGCGTCCACACCCAGTTCCACACCATGATTCTTGACCCGGCCCAGGTTCAGGTAGGTGAAGGAGGTCGGAAAACGAAGGCCGCGGTCATACAGGCCTCCCGCCCACGCCGGAATGCCCAGCACCGCCGGCCACCCGGCGGGTGGCGTGAGGCGGCCGTACTCGCCTGTCTGCGTGAAGAAGATTTCATCGGTGAGCTTCGTGTAGTAGAACGCCGCCGTCAGCGTCACCCGATTGTTAATCGTTCCCGTGTAGCCAATTTCGTACGCATCCATCCGCTCTTCGACCAGATCCTTGTTGCCGACTGCCGTAGTCGGCACGCGGAACACTGACGTCCCGAAGGCGGGATTGAAGAGTCCGAGCGGCACGGCGTTCGTGATGACCGTGTTGAGGTTGTTGTTGATCGCGGAGGGAGCCCGGAACGCCCGGTTATATGACAGGCGTATCGTTGAGTCGGCCGTCGGCTTCAGAAGCAGCGACACTCGCGGAGAGAGGACGGGGTCCTTGATGGACGTGAACTTGTCGACGCGCGCGCCAACGGCCAGCCGCGCGCGATCGTTCAGGAAGATCTCGTCCTGCACATAGGCCCCGCCTTCTTTGCGTTGATTCTCGTCGCGGGCCAGGGACAAGTCGAACTTGTTGTAGCGCAGGTTGCCCCCGTACGTAATCACGTGTTTGTCGGCCACCACGGTCGTATTGCTCGCCTCGAGGTCCATGGTCTTCGTGTTGAAATCCAGCGTGACCGGGACTCCCACGGTGTCGACCGCAACCAGATTCGTCGCGTCCCCTTCGAGCGCATTGATGAACGCCTGCACCCGCAACGCCCCCTTTGAGTAGTTCACCTTGCCATAGCCGAAGGTCGTGCCTGGCTTGATATCGAAGGGGCCGATGCCGGTATGCATGATGCCGTCGGTGCCAGCCCGGCCACCCGAAAACACCCATCGATCGCCGTTGGCGCCGTCGTAGTCGAACCGCAGGTCGATCTTCGGCTGCGCGGTGCCCGTGTTCCTGTAGGTCGGGTAGAGAGTCTTTGCCGGATTCCCAGGAATCATGCCAGTCGGGCGGGCAAACGCCTCTGACTGATAGCTGCCGACGGACAGCTTGTAGGCCCAGCGATCATTGATGACCTGCGCGTGCGTGATATTGCCGTAGACCAGCGATCCGCTGCGAGCACCGTCGCCGTTGTATTCCCGGCCAAACGAGCCGGCCCCCATCAGGAAGCTCGTCCCCTCCATCTCACGAGGCGTCTTGGTGATCACGTTGATCACGCCACTCAGCGCGTTGGCCCCCCAGACAGCCGAGGCCGGTCCACGAATGACCTCGATCTGCTTGATTTCGTTGACATTCGACGGCATGAAATCCCACATGACGAATCCGAAGAAGTCCTGATAGAGCGTGCGTCCGTCAAGCACCGCCAACTGAGACGTCGCCAGCGAGCTGGTCGCCGCGCGACTGGTGATGTTGATGTCACGGGCGGAGATCTGCGTGATGTTCACTCCGGGGACCGCGCGAAGCAGGTCCGCGTAGTTATTCGACGGTGCCGCTTCCAGTGCCTTTCCGCTGATAACGGACATCGTCGCCGGCGCGTTCACCAGCTGCTGCTCGGTTTTGGACGCCGAGACAACCACCGTTTCCTTGTAGGTCGGGTCATCTGGCGGCGGCGGTGGTGGTGGCGGCTTCTGGGTCGGAGGCTCCTGCCCCTGTGTCGCTGGAGGAGGGGTCTGCGGACGCTCCGGCTGCTGGGCCCGCGCCGGGCCACCAGCGAGTCCAATCATGACAACGATGAGAATGAAGGTTCGAAAAACGTTCATTAATGCCCCCTTCGGGCAACCTGAGGAATTCGTGTTGCCGCTCCCGTTCGATTTGGCGACTATCATATGCCTTCTACGAGGTGCCGTGACTCAACTTTCAGACGAAATTCCCATCTCACCCGGACGCCCACTCCGCGAGATCCGGACGGACTGGCCGGACTTGTCCGACGACGAGCTCCTCGACCTGCGCTTCTGCGATTTGGGCCTGACCATCAAAGGCTCTGCGCTGGAGCCCCTGATTGAACAACTCCACGAGGAATTGGCCGCTCGGGGCATCGGATTCCGGCCTCATTACTGGCTCTCGACAGAGTGGTTCTGTCCGGACGAAGTGCCCGGAATCGCGATTCCGTTCTACCTGGCACACCCGCGCCTGATGCGACTTGAAAGTGCGCAGATGCTCGAGGTGGAAGGGGGGACGCCCCGGTGGTTCATGCAGATTCTGAGGCACGAGACCGGGCACGCGATCGACAACGCCTACCGGCTGCGACGGAAGCGCCGCCGGGTGAATCTCTTCGGCAAGCCCTCTGAGGAGTATCCCGAAGTCTACCTGCCCAGGCCGTATTCCAAGAGTTTCGTCCTGCACCTCGATTCCTGGTATGCGCAGAGCCATCCGGATGAGGACTTTGCCGAGACATTCGCCGTCTGGCTCACGCCCGACAGTGACTGGCGCGTGCGATTCCAGGAGTGGCCGGCGCTCAAGAAGCTGCAGTACATGGATCAACTCATGGGCAGCCTGGCAGGCCAGCCCCCAGCCGTCACGACCCGGCGCCGTGTTGATCCAATCGATCACAAACGCGGCACCCTTCGCCGGCACTATGCCCAGAAACACGAACAGTACGGATTGGAGCACCCTGACTTCTACGACCGGGATCTGCGTCGAGTCTTCTCCAGCGCGCCGGAGCACCAGGAGAACATGAAGGCGTCACGGTTCATCAAACGCATCCAGCGGGACGTGCGCCGTCACGTGGCGGCGTGGGCTGGTTCGTACCAATACACGATCGACCAGGTCATCGTGAAGATGATCAGCCGGGCGGACGAACTCGGACTCCACCTCATGCATCCGGAGGACAAGACCCGCCTCGATTTCATGTTGATGCTCACGGTCCAGACGATGAACTACCTCCATTCGGGGCGGCATCGCGTCGCCCTCTAGACCGAGGACATGGCGGAAATGGGGAGGCGCCATCTCCTTCCGTCATTTCGCCTTTCGGGTAAAAATGGCCTATGCGCGCACGAATCCTGCTCCCAGTCGTCCTCCTGCTGTCGGCCTCACTCTCCGCTCAGTCCGCAAACTGGCTTGACGCCTACCGCGACCCGGCCGCGCGGCTGATCGCCGCATCCCAGGCCTCGGACTTTGCGTGGCAGCGGCTGGCTGAGGTCACCGATCTGTACGGCAGCCGCCTGTCCGGCTCGGTGGGCCTCGAACGCGCCATCGACTGGGCTGTGGAAACGATGAAGAAAGACGGCCTCGAGAACGTCCGCAAGGAACGCGTCATGGTCCCCAAGTGGGTGCGGGGTCGTGAAAGCCTCCGCCTGCTCGAACCGGTCCCGCAACCGCTGGTCATGCTCGGCCTTGGCAACTCCGTC
>JAHEFO010000153.1 GCA_024640135.1 Acidobacteriota bacterium | reverse complement strand
ACAGGAATTGAAACGGGCCGGCGTTCCGCTGCTGGTCGTGGACGTGCAGCTGCCGGCGGTGCCGGCGTTGAAGACCATCGTCAAGCCTGGCGACGGATACATCGATGTGACGATGCACGACAACGTCGATGTGTCCTGCGCAGGGAGCCGTTCACTGCTCGACAGGATTGGTATCGCCGGGGAAATCCTGCACACGCCGGGACACTCAGATGACAGCGTGTCGCTCTTGCTTGACGATGGATCGGTGTTCACCGGAGACCTGACGCCGCCGGCCCTGGCGACAGCGGAGAGCGCAGCGGCGGTCTCTGCCAGTTGGCGCCTGCTGCGGGAGAAAGGCGCCAGACGCGTGTATCCGGGACATGGGGGAATAGTGGCAATGAGGCAATGACGGAAGCGGGGAAGTGGCAGGAGCGTCAGGCCTCATTCCCACCACTTGCACCGTTACAGCCAGGTGCCCATTCCAATGGGCCGCGTCAGGCACGTCGGCCCTCCGCCGCCCTTGAGCGAAATCTCGGACCCCGCGTACACCAGCACTTCAGCACCAGCGCGCTCCAGCGCGGCGCGGGTCTTCGGATTACCGTCCACCATCAGGCATCGGCGTGGTGACAACGCAAGAACGTTCGCGCCCATCGACTCGAACTCATCATCCGGGACTTCCACAAGTGTGAATCCGAGGTCGATCAGGCGCTCGCGGAACGGGACCGGCATGAGCGGGGAGTAGACCACGGCCAGATCGCGATCGACCGGACTGACGATCGACATCAGGTGAAACACGTCCCCGGGGCCGCGGTGGTGCGGAAGCGGGACAACGATGAGTTCGTCGATGGTAGTGCCGAGAAGACCGCGCAGCTGGCGAATACCTTCGTCATTCGTGCGGTAGCCACGACCGACTGCGGCCCGGCGCGGTCCGAGCCACGTCACATCGCCACCTTCGACCTTTCCTGGTGCAGTGATTGCGCCGATCACGGGAATGCCGAGCGAACGACAGGTCTCGCCGAGCACCGCGGGCTCGGCGTCGCGCATCGACTTGCCCATTCGACACAGGATGGCGCCGCGGGCGCACATGACGGAGGCATCACGGACATAGATCGAATCCAGCGTCAACTGCGGGGCCGCGCGGTCCGTTGTCTCCGGGCCACGGTGTTCGGGTGTCCGGGTACATTCGTGCACGGGCGCGTTGGTGCGAAGCAGGCGAAGAAAGCCCTCGTACTGCTCAACGGCCCTGGCATAGTCCGGCGGTGCCGTGAAGTTGAGCGCCTGCCACTGCCTGGCGATCGTCGCGTCATCAATGAATGCGTCGCGCGCGTGACGAACGAGAATGCCGCTCCAGGGGCCGATGTCAGATGCGCTCACGGGTCACCCACACGAAAACGGGGAGGCCGGCGAGCAGCAGCAGGAATCCCCAGTAGACCGTCTCGGCTCCCGCGCCACCGATCGCCCACAGTCCGTAGGTGAAGGCCGCGCCGGCGATGGCCTTGGCCATGGCGGGCAGCCGGCCAGGTGCTGCGGGATCGGCGATGCGAAAGACCGCCAGGGCCGAGAACACGTACGGCACCAACGTCGACAGTGTCGACAGCAGAATGATGAACGTAAAGAGTTCGACCAGGCCTCTCGTGTAGTTCATTGCGATGAGTGCGGAGGCCAGCACGCCTGAGACCAGCATTGCGGTGACGGGGAGCCCCCGCGCCGACACGCGGGTGAAGGCCTTTGGAAAGAGTCCGTCGCGTGCCACGGCGAGCGGCAGTTGCCCGACGATCAATGTCCAGCCGTTGAGCGCGCCAAAGCATGAAATGGCGGCACCGACCGCGACCAGGTTCGCGGCCGTACTGCCGAAGAGGGCGCGCGCACCGTCGGCGAACGGCGCCGTGGTCGTCGCCAGTGTTTCCGGAGGCACAAGGGACATCACCCCCACCGTGCTGATGATGTACACGCCGGCGGCCATGAGCGTGCCGGCGATCGTGGCCCGGGGGATCGTCCGGCCCGGATTCGCGACGTGCTCAGCGGGAATCGTCGCCGTCTCCAGACCGAGGAATGCCCACAGCGTCAGGGTGGCGGTCTGTGTGACCTGACCGGCCACATCGCCCACCGAAGATGCCGACGTAGCGAAGTGCTCTGGGGCCAGGAACAGCAGACCGCCGATGCCGACCACGGCCAGCGGCAGCATCTTCAATGCCGTCGTCACGACCTGGACCTGTCCCGCGCGACGGACTCCGGCGATGTTCACGAGGATGAGCATCCAGACCATGCCAATGGCGAGGATGGCGGCAAGAGCTGGAGTGCGGACCAGCGACGGAAAGAACGGGTCGAGATATCCCACGCCAGCGACCGCCAGTGCCGCGGTCGTACTCCAGACCGAGATCCAGTAGCCCCAGGCCACGAGGAATGCCGGCAGGTCTCCGAAGGCCGTCCGGGTGTAGGCGTACGGGCCGCCCGCCGCCGGTTGGATCCGTGCCAGCCGGGCGAAGACCAGAGCCAGGCATGTGGCTCCCAGCGCTGAAACGCCCCATCCCGCCAGGCTCAAGCCGCCGAATGCCGCCAGCGTCGATGGCAGGAGGAACACTCCAGAACCCACCATATTGCCCATGACCAGCGCCGCGACCATCCAGAATCCCAGCGAGTCTCGTTTCATGTGGGCTATTCTGTCTCCCAAATGTCAATTTATGGACAGTCTTATTGGGAAGATGCCAAGCCGGCGGCCAGGGCTCGAGCCGTCGCGCGGGGCAAGGCGCCGAAAGGCGATCTCACCGCGGATGTCGTGGTCATCGGCGGGGGGTTCACGGGATCCGCCGCCGCCTACACGTTGACGAAGGCCGGCCTTGATGTCGTGTTGCTTGAAGCCGGCCATCTGGCTTCTGGGGCCACAGAAGGGTCGATCGGCGCGATACTGCCCGTGCCGGATGCCCCGCTGCTTGATGTGCAGAAGGTGGCAGGCAAGCGGGTCGCCCGCATTGTGTTCACCGAGCTCCGCAGGAGTGCGAGTGAGCTTTCGTCAACGCTGAAGCGTCTGGGCATCCGCTGCGATCTATCGGCAACACCTCTGGTCGTCAACGCGCCCTTCACAAATGATGCCGCGCGTCTGAAGAAGGAAGTAGCCGCCCGTCAGGCCCTGGAACTGGACGCCGCCTGGTTGACGGCTGAGGCATCCAGAAGGGCGCTGGCCACTGAAACACAGGGGGCGATGCGCCTCCAGGGCGCTGCTGTCGTGCACCCGGTGCGGGCGGCGGTCGGTCTGGCCAAGGCCGCCCGGGCCAAGGGCGCGCGTATCTTCGAACAGTCACAGGTGAAGAGGACCACCTTCACCCGGAAGGACGTGACGGTGGTGCTGGCCGGCGCCAGAATCACGGCGCGGGGCGTCGTCGTGGCTACCGGGACACCCGGACCGGTATTCCACCAACTGGACCGCCACGTCCGCACGGTGCGCGGATATGCCGTGGTGACCGACCCGCTGACGCCCGCGATGCGAAGGCTGGTCGGCGCACGCAAAGCTCTCTATACCGAGGGCACCGAGTCGCCCCGGTTTCTTCGCTGGCTCCCGGGTCACCGCGCGCTTTTTGCCGGACTGACCGGTCCTGACCTGGGGTCAGCGCCGCGCCGTGCCGCCGCGGTCAGGCAGCGAACGAACCAGCTGATGTACGAGTTCTCGCTCAGGTATCCTGACATCTCCGGATTGCCACTTGCCTTCGGCTGGGACATGCCTGTCGTCACGACGGCTGATGGCCTGCCCTGGATCGGACCGCACCGGAACTACCCGTTCCACTTCTTCTCCATTGCCTTGGGCTGGCATGGGGAAGCATTTGGCTGGCTCGCCGCCAAGGCCGCCACGCGGTTCTTCACCGACAAGGCGACGAAAGACGATCAGCAGTTAGGCTTCATGAGAGCGTTGTAGCAGGCGCTTCGTTATCGGTTGGCCTTGACCGTCTTGAGCATCTCGAAATCCGCGTCTGCGTCTTCCCACTGCTTGAGCAGGGTGTCAAAAATCTCGTTGGCGCCGGCTGTGTCGCCCTTCTCCTTGAGCAGGAGCGCGAGGTGGAGTCGAGCTCCCATCACTTCCTCGCTTGGGCCAAGCACACTGAACGACTGAATCGTCCTCCGATAACTCGAGATGGCGTCGTCAATCTGCCCGGCCCGTTCCCGGACGAGTCCGAGATAGAAGTGCACATCGAAAGCCCGCCGATGCTGAATGAGGTAGGCCTCGAGCATTGCTTCCGCTTCCTCGTGCCGGCCGTCCGCCGTCGCCAGGAGCGCCCGTGCGATCGCCGCGGGCTGTGCCTGCTGCGGGTCATTGAGGTCGAGCTGGTCCAGTTGCGGATCCAACGACCGGGCCGTGTCCAGGTCCCCCGCGACAACCAGGGCCGCCGCCACTTGCGCGACGCCCGCCGGAGGCAGTGCCCGCTTCGCGAACGCCCTGAGTTTCGGCAGCCACTCCCCGTTTTGCAGCAGGGCCATGGTGGTGAGCTCGGCGGCGTCGATGCCCCGAACAGCATCGGCGTCCGGAATTGCGCGCATCTCCGCGCGAAGCTGCTCAAGGATTTGTGAGAACTCCTTGAGCCGGCCGTCCCAGACAGCCAGGCGCGCCTCTGCGAACAGCAGCTGCGTGGGTGGACTCAGGCTGCGCGCGACCTGTTCAAACTCATCCGCGCGGGCGTGACCGAGAATGCGCGCGACAACCCAGCGCGTCGTCGCCAGGCCCGGGTCGGGCCTGAGAGCCAGGGCGCGATCAATCATCTCGAACCCGTCGTCGTACCGCGCCAGGAAGAGCAGAGCATAGGCGGAGTTCGAGACGGGCAGAGGTTCATCCGGAGCTATTTCGTGGGCAATCGTATATTCGTTGAGCGCTTCTTCGAATTGCGCCTGTTCGAAGAGCAGGACACCCAGGTTGTTACGGGCGGTGAAGTCGCGCGGGTAGGCGTCCGTCATCATTTCCAGGGTCGTGCGCGCCTGCTCGGTATTGTGGGTCACCCGGGAGGCGTAACTCCAGGTGATGTAGAGGCGCTCGTACTCGCTGACCTTGTCCTTGAGGGCGTACGCTTTTTCTGTGTTCGTCCGGGCATCCTCGTCGCGACCGATGTTGGAGCTGACCACCCCGAGCTTCGCGTAGGCCAGGGCAAAGTCCGGGTCGAGTGCAATCGCCTGTTCAAAGAACGGAATCGCAAGTTGATCGCCACGGGTTCTGCGCGTCCGGAGGGCCAGTCCGTACGCCTTGAGGGCCTCGAGGGATCCAGTCGTCGCGTCGGTGATCGGGACGTCGTACTGCTGGATCGATCCAAGGGACTCCCCCAGGCCCTCTCGAAGCTTGGTGATCGCCGCGCCAACCTGCGTGAGCACCTCTTCTTTCGAGACTGCCTGAACCTGTTGCTGCGCGAGTGACGCGCCGGTCTGGCAATTGTGGACGCCGATAGTGATGACGTAATTGGTGCCCAACGAAGCAATCGATCCTTCCACGGACGCCGTCGCACCGGCCCGCTGACACACCTCGCGCGCGATGGCGCTGGTCAGGGGCAGGTCTGGCGTGCGCGACATGAGTCGCAGCGTGCGTTCCACGCTCTGGTCTGCCAACAAGGTCACGAATGGCGTTTGCTGGAACTGCACGGCCACCGCCTGGCGCAGCGCGTCGTCAAACACCGCATCTCCAGTCGTGTTCTCGAAGTCCGCGATGATGATGGTGTCGCGTTCAACGAAGGCAGGTGTCCTGGTGGACTGCCAGAAGAAGAATGCGCCCGCGGCAAGCAGGCCTGCCGCCGGAATGCCGATCCAGAGGCCCTTCGAGCTGGACGTTGCCGCCGGAATCGTACCTGCGGCGACGGTCGTAGTCGCGCTGGTGTCGCGTTTGAGCCGGGCCAGTTCCGAGAGCATGTCGGCGGCTGTCTGGTACCGCATCTTGCGGTCCTTTTCCAGTGCTCGCGTAATGACGTGCTCGAGTTCAGTCGGCACGGCAGGATTGAGCTGCTGCACCGGGACGGGATCGCGGTTGAGGATGGCGTCGAAGACGACCGCAGTCGTCTGGCCGGCAAACGCCTGGTGGCCGGTCGCCATTTCATAGAGCACCAATCCCAGCGAGAAGAGGTCCGTGCGGCGATCGAGGGTTTCGCCGCGTGCTTGTTCCGGCGACATGTAGCTGACCGAGCCGATCGCTGTGCCTGGCGCCGTGAGCCCCTCCACAAGCCGGGTGTCATCCTCGGCCGTGGCATGTTCCGATCCTGCAGACGCGATTCCGAAGTCCAGCAGTTTCGCCTGGCCGCGTGTTGTGATGAAGATATTGGCCGGCTTGATATCCCTGTGGACGACGCCCTTTTCATGAGCGGCCTCCAGGGCATCGGCAATCTGGCAGCCGACTTCCAGGATCTGCTGGAGCGGCAGTGGCTTGTTTCCGATCAGGGCCCTGAGCGAGTCACCCTCGAGGAGTTCCATGACGAAGAACTGGCGTCCCTCGTGCACGCCGCTGTCGTGAATGGTGCAGATATTCGGATGATTGAGTCCCCCGGCCAGTTGTGCCTCACGTCCGAAGCGCTCCGCGGCGTCTGACGACAGCACCATCGACTCCGGCAGGAACTTCAGGGCGACGCGCCGGTGCAGTTTGGTGTCTTCGGCTTCATAGACGATCCCCATGCCCCCGGTGCCGAGTTGCCTGAGGATGCGGTAGTGGAGAACAGACGTGCCAACCATTCGCCTGATTATATGGGTCGAGGGCTGGGATGGCTGGTGAGCCGGAGCAGATCGGGTCAGGCGGGTTGGGATTCGCTTCCGCGTGCGGTCCTGCCACTAAACTTTTCGGCGCCTCACCTCGTCCAAGCCTCCATTAGAAGTTCTAGTGGCAGAGAAGGATTCAGCGAAATGACCAGAAAAGCGGCCAGCTCACACGGCGACTTGCTCCAGGGCACTCTGGACCTGCTCGTGCTGCAGACGCTGCAGTTCGGCCCGGCGCACGGCTACGCCATTGCCTCGACGATTGCCCGCCGATCGGACGATGTGCTGCAGGTGGAGCAGGGGTCTCTGTATCCGGCGCTGCAGAGGATTGAGGAGCGCGGGTGGATTGCGTCCTACTGGGGGACGTCGGAAAACAACCGTCGCGCCAGATTCTACAAGCTGACCTCCAAAGGCAAGCGGCAACTGGCGGCCGAGACTGGCCGATGGGAGTTACTGGCTCAGGCCGTGGCCCGGGTGATGCGGCCGGCATGACCTGGTCCGGATTGTTCCGTCGCGCCAGTCGAGACCGCGATCGCGAGGAGGAACTGCAGGCGCACCTCGCGATGCACGTTGATGACCTGTGCGCGCGGGGCGTTCCCGAGGCTGAAGCGCGCCGTCAGGCCAGGATTTTGTTTGGCAACCCGCGCACCAGGCGCGAGGAGATAGATGACATGCAGGGATTGCCCTTCTTCGACACCTTTGTTCGCGACCTTCGTTATGGGGTCCGCATGCTTCGGCGAACGCCCGGGTTCTCCATCACGGCCGTGGCCACGCTGGCGCTGGTAATTGGCGCGAACACCGCAGTGTTCAGCCTCGCCAACGCCCTGTTATTCAAACCGTTGCCATTTCCCGATGCCGACCGGCTCGCCATTGCCCGGCCGGAGTATCAGTCGCCTCGGGGCCGCAGAGACGGCGAGGCGGTGGACGGTGCGTACTGGAAGGCACTTGCCGCGACGGAGTGGGGCGCCCGGAGCGCTGTCTTCACGAACTGGACCACCGGCGTGAATCTCGTCGTGAACGGTCAGGCGATGTTCGCCGATCAACAGCGGGTGGGTGCGGGTTTCTTCCGCATCCTCGGAGTGGCGCCGGCGATCGGCCGGGAATTCACGCCCGAAGAGGATGTGCCTGGAGGGCCACCGCTCACGATTCTGAGCCACAGCCTGTGGCAACGGGCGTTCGGCGGCGATCCAGCGATCCTCGGTCAGACGATTCTCCTGCGGGGTGAGCCATGGCAGGTGATCGGCATCATGCCGGAAGGGTTCAAGGGCACCGCGGAAGCGAGCTTGTGGACGCCGCTTCGGCCGAGTACCGATGGAGAGGGCGCCGGAACGAACTACGCCGTCGTGGTCCGGCTGCCTGCCGGCGCCACGTTCGAGACAGCGGCGCAGCAGATGACACCCGTGGTGCTGCCGGGCCTGCGCGAGCGGGGCCTGGCTGCAGATGTCACCGTGACGGCCGGACTCATGCCGCTGCGCGACTCGCTGTCGGCCGACAATCGTGAGCCCCTTGTGATGCTGGGTGCGGCAGTCGGCCTGGTCCTGATTATCGCGTGCGTGAATCTCGCCACGCTGTTGCTGGCCCGGGGGGGAACGCGTTCGCAGGAAATTGCCACCCGGATGGCTCTCGGCAGCGGTCGCCGCGCGGTCGTGCGCCAGTTGATGACGGAGAGCCTGGTGCTGGCGGCCGCCGGCGGCGCTATGGGTGTTGTCGTGGGCTGGCTCGGCCTGCAGGGCCTGCAGGCAATCGGCGGCGATCGCTTTTCTGACTGGAGCCGCGCGTCCATTGATGGGCCGGTACTCCTGATGTGCGCCGGACTGGCCTTGGTGACGAGTCTCGTGTTCGGCCTCGTCCCGGCGTGGCAGGCCAGCCGCGTGGAAGTCTCAGCGGCGCTTGTCGAGGGTTCCAGCCGGGCCGTGGCCGCGGGCGCCAGGCACTGGACCAGACGGGGACTGATTGTCGCGCAAGTGTCGCTCGGTGTCGTTCTGCTCGTCAGCGCCGGATTGCTGATGCGAACGTTCGTGAACCTGCAGTCTCTCGAGCCAGGGTTCAACCCCGACAGGCTGACCACGGCCGCTGTCTCGTTGCTGGACTCGCGCTATGCCACTCCGACAGAGGTGAACGTGCTCTTCGAGCGGACCCTGGAGCGTCTGCGGTCGACGCCAGGCGTGGAGGCGGCCGCCGTTTCATTGGGTCTGCCGTACGAACGCGTCCTGAATATGGGGTTCGTCTATCCCGGGGAGGAATCCGGGCGCACGGCCAGCGTGATGTACGTGTCCCCGGGATTCTTCGAGACCTTTCAGATACCGCTGGTGGACGGACGCGAGGTCCGGTCGTCCGACACGCCGGGAACGCGACAGGTGGTTGTGGTCAACGAGGCCTTTCGCCGGCTGTACTCCAGCGACCAGAGCGTGATGGGGCGCGTGATCCGGCTGTCGGGCTCCGAGCGGGAGATCGTCGGCGTCGTGGGGAATGTTCAGATGCGACCTGGGTTCTCGGTTGAAGGCGCGATTCCGGGACCGGTGGTGGCGTCACCCGCCGTCTACATCCCCGCCGCCCAGATCAACCAGGGCATCGTTGGGACCCATGTCTGGTTTCCCCCCGTCTGGACCGTGCGTGCCGCATCTCCAGCAATCGCGGCGCAGGCGATTGAGTCAGCCATTACCAGTGCCGATCCCCTGCTGCCGGTCGGGACCGTTCGGCAGATGGCCGACGTGCGTGCCTCTGCCATCGCCGAACACACGATGCTCATGACGTTGGTGAGTACGCTGGCACTGGCGGCGCTGCTGCTGGCGGCGATCGGCCTCCACGGCGTGATCGCGCACTCCGTCACCGAGCGGACCCGCGAATTCGGTATCCGCCTCGCCCTCGGCGCCACGCCCGCAGGCACGGTGCGCGCCGTCGCTCTGGGAGGTGTCAAGCTCGCCGCCATTGGAGCGGTCCTGGGCGGCCTGCTGGCCATTCCGGCGTCGACTCTGGTCTCGTCGGTGCTGTATGACGTGGCCGAACGCGATCCGCTCACCTACATCGGGGCCGCGGGGTTCCTGCTCGTCGTGGCTTCCGCGGCCAGCCTGCTTCCCGCCCTTCGGATTCTCAGGCTTGATCCGGCGACGACGTTGAGGCGGTAGGCGAGCCGACGGGTGTATCATTCCCGGCGAGGTCTCCATGTCTGAACCCGTCCAGAACTA
>JAHEFO010000372.1 GCA_024640135.1 Acidobacteriota bacterium | reverse complement strand
AGGACACAGCACCGCAAACCTGAGCGTCGACCATCAGCGGGTGGGAGACAACGTCCAGCTTGCGTTTCTGGTCGTCCGTCGTGGGCGAGCGCTTGCCCCGTTCCATGACCGTCTGCTTGCGCGAGATGGCGTTCTCGACCCCGGTGACCAGCCAGGGGCTGCCCAGGGTGCCCTCGGGCCACACGGCGACCGGAGCGAAAGGACCAGTCTCCGGCGCCCCAAGGACCACCACGGCGCGGATAACATCCGTTCCGATGATGGATGCCTGACGATCCAGCCAGGCCCTGGAGAAGGATTCCGGGTCGCGCCCCTCCTGCAGCCGCGTCCATTCCTCCGCTTCATGGACCCCGGCACCGCTGGCGTGGTCCGTATGGTCCGGGCCCGTGCCGCCACTCCCTGTCATCCCTCAGTCCCCTCCATGCCAGCCGCGGATGCGGCGATCACGGCCCCGTCTCGAACCGGTTCCGGAATAAGACGGTCTTCGGTCGTGCAATCGCGCCGCGGGCTTCGCAGTGGGTGTTCGGGCAGGCCTTGTTGATTGTTGTTAGCTGCCGATACCGATACCCAAAAAGACATCCGGGTGTATTCCCAAGCCTCGCGCTCTTCTACCCGGTCTCGCCTCTCCGCAAGACACGGCGCGTTGGTCAAACGTAAATCAGTATAGCACCGGGTCGCGATCTGTCACCGTTTTTAAGGATGTCTCGTAACCGATTGATAAACAATTATTAACGGGGCACAAATATTTGACATAAGCGCACCGACTGGCACTAATTTGGCCAGGCGATGGGTTCGAAGGCATCACATGGGGGGATTCGACGACACGACGGACGCGGGGGGCAGCACTGCCCGGCGGGCCGGGTTGTACTTCGCAATCAGGATAACCAGGTATGAACACCCCGGCATCCCCAGCCGAATGGCGCCGAGGGCGGGAGGCTAGTGAAGAGCGTCCTGGAGGTGCTGGAGGGAACGTTGCATGAGCAGCGCGATCCAGTCGATCTGTGACTGATCGACCCGGACAGACGCCAGCACCTGCTCTGCTACGGCCGGCAGATGGACCGTCTCGACAGTGACCAGGGCCGGCATCGCGGCCCGGGAGGCATTCACGGCCCCGCGGTACCCATGCCGGCCCTCCGCGTAGGCGATGGCCACTGAGCCGACGATACCTTCCGTGGCTCCGTCCTGCCCTGCCTGGGCCACCGGGCCGGCGATCAAGGTCATCGGTCCCGGGGTCTCCGGCCCGGACCCCGCAGCCGATGCTTCGCCCGGTGTAATGTCACCCATCTCCGGTGAAGAACCATCGCCCGCATCCGCCAGCATCCGCGTGCCGCTGTCCAGGCTGGCCGCCATCGTCCCCGCGCCGGCATGATCCTGCCCGAACAAGTGACCGATCTCGTGGGACACCACCGTCAGCAGATCCATCCCGGCGCCGCCGCTGGCCAACTCTCCGTCGTCCAGCGGCGTGGTATCCACGAACCAGCCGTGCCCGGCCGCATCCGTGTCGATGTACACCACCTCCCAGGTCGCCAGACCCAGCAACGTGCCATCCAGCTCGGCCACCCGGAAGTCCACCGTCTCGAGGCGCGCCGCCTGGTCCGCATCCAGGGCCAGCCCCTCGATCGCCGCCGCCACCGTCATCTGCAGATCATCCGGGGTCAGGCCGGTGGCCATCGTACCCGCGGGAGCCGCCGTCGCCGCGTTCAGCGCGCTGGCCCACTCCACCACCAGACCCCAGCTGTCCAGCGTCCCCGTGTTGCGGCGCTTGTCATCGGTGACCTCCAGCGTCCAGTCGCCCGTCACCACCATGCCTTCCAGGGCCGACAGGTCGCCCTCGGGCCGGAACACACCGGTAAACGGTGCCGAACCATCCACGATGGAGACCGCGGCCCCATCGTCCAGCTCGGTGTCGATGAAGTCGTCCTTGCCACCGCCAACGTCCGTAAACAGCTCGATCCGGGTGCCGTCCGGCGCGATCAGGAACACATCCAGATCCTGGGCCGAGGTGTGGTGGATAGTCAGCACCACGTTCAGGTCCATGATGGTGAACGTGTCGTCGATCCCGATGGTCGAGGTGATCGTCGCCGTGTCCGGGATCGCCAGGTTCGGGTTCGCCGTGTAGGTGCTCGTGCCCGTCGGATCACCGACGTCGGTCACGTCGATGACCACCTGGGCCGTGGCCGTCCCGCCCTGGCCGTCAGCCACTGTGTAATCGAAGGTGTCCGGACCCACATAGCCGGCATCCGGCGTGTAGGTCCAGCTGCCATCGCCGTTGTCGGTCAGCGCGCCATGGGCCGGCTGGGTGACGCCGGTGATCGTCAACACGCCTCCGTCCACGTCACTGTCATTGGCCAGCAGCTCGGCCGCGCTGATCACCCGTGCCGTATCCAGCACCGTGCTCACGCTGTCGTCGGCCACCGTCGGCGCATCGTTGACCGAGGTCACGTCGATGGTCACCGTGGCCGTCGCCGTGCCGCCCTTGCCGTCCGAGACCTGGTAGGTGAAGGCATCGGCGCCGAAGTAGTTGGCCGCCGGGGCATAGGTCCAGGTGTCGTTGCCGTTGTCGGTCAGCGTGCCGTGGGCCGGCTGGGTGAACCCGGTCACCGTCAGGAGATCGCCGTCCGCATCCCCGTCGTTGGCCAGCAGGCTGGCGACGCCAATAATGAGCGCCGTGTCTTCGTCCGTGGCCACGGCGTCGTCATCGGCCGTCGGCGGCGTGTTCACCGGCGCCGCCTCGGTCACCGTCAGGCTGACCTGGCCGGTGGCCGTGCCGCCCTGGCCGTCGCTCAGGGTGTAACCAAAGCCGTCGTCACCGATGTAGCCGGCCGCAGGCAGGTAGGTCCAGCTACCGTCGCCGTTATCGGTC
>JAHEFO010000152.1 GCA_024640135.1 Acidobacteriota bacterium | reverse complement strand
CCTTGGGGTCGATGGCAATCACCGGCACGCCGTCGATGGCCGCCTCTTCAAGCATCGAGAGGCACAACCCGGTCTTTCCGCTGCCGGTCATCCCCACGCACACCGCGTGCGTGGTCAAGTCGCGTGAGTCGATCAGGAAAGGTTCCGGACTGGTGGCGCCGGTCGAAGGGTCAACCGGGCGGCCAAGATAGAACAGGCCAAGCTTTTCGAAGTCGGTCATGACATCACCCTCGTGCGCGCTTGCGGGGCGCTGACGTCGTCTTCACGCTGCCCTTTTGTGAAACTGCCCTGGCAGCCTTCTTCTTGTTGACTGAGACCCGTTCCAGGCTCTGGCGCAACGCCTCCATCAGATTCACCACCTTGGGCGGCGCCTCGTCAATCGGAGCGACGATATCTTCGCCCGCAATCTTGGCGTCAATGATGCGGCGCAATTCTTCCTGATAACTGTCTTTGTACTGCGTCAGGTCGCCGCCCACCTCGAAGTTGCCGATGACCTGACGGGCCAGCTTCAATTCACCGGGCTTGATCTTCGCGGGCACCGCCTTGAGTTCGTCAATGGCGCTCATGGACCGCACTTCACTGGCATGCCGCAGCGTGTACATCACCAGGCCCTTTTCGCGAGGCATGATGGCCACAAGGTACTCCCGGCCGTAGAGCGCCATCTTTCCCACCGCCGCCTTGCCCTGCATCCCTTCGCGCATGACCGCAAATGCATCGGCCGCCACCTGGCCGTCGGGCGCCAGGAAATAGGGCCGCTCCACGTACACCGGATCGATCACCGTGGCATCGGCAAACTGGACAATGTTGATGATGCGCGTGGATTCCGTCTTCACTTTCGCCAGGTCTTCCTCGTCCATCACCACGTACTTGCCCTTTTCGAACTCGTAGCCCTTCACGATATCGGTCCTGTCGACCTCGGTCTGGCACGTCGAACACCACTTCTTCTGGTTGATGCGCGACCGGCATTCGCGATGCAGCTGGTTGAAGCTGACGGTGGCCGCCGAGTCTGTTGCCGGGAAGACCCTGACCGGGATGTTCACCAGACTGATCTTGAGATATCCCTTCCACGTCGGTCTCGCCGCCATTCTGCCTCCCATGCAAACACAAGTGCTGAACCGTGATTATCGGCCGGATTGGGGTCGGCGTGTATACCGTCCGCGAATTCCCGAAGGGCGGGGAGCGGATGGCCGGGCTCTGGCCGCACAACTGCGGTAAACTCGGCTCACCGTGCCTCGACTTCTGATGGCGGTACTGTGCAGCGTGGTCGGCGCTCTCCTGATCGGCGTCTCCCCGGCGCCGCGAGCGCACCGGGATGGCCCCACGAACGGGGACCAGTGGTTCACCCTGCAGCGCGGGTATCCCACCGGCAGCGCGCCCTCGGCCGACGCCCTGGACCGGGCGATGGAAACACGCCAGCCGATTGCCGGCACACGGCCGGCCCTGTCCTTGCCGTCGGAGCAATGGGTCGGGATCGGCCCCAGCCCAATCCACCGGAGCAACGGGTTGCCGTACGCCGGACGGGTCACGGCGGTCGCGACGCATCCGACCTTGCCTTCGACCATCTACATCGGCGCAGACAGCGGCGGCATCTGGCGAACGACCAACGGCGGCGGGACGTGGATGTCGCTGACCGACAGCCTGCCGGTTCCGGCGATTCAGTCGATTGCGATCGATCCCGTCAATCCCCAGCTGATGTACGCAACCACGATTCAGCGAACCTACCCCACGCGGTGGCTCGCGTCCACGGACGGCGGCACGACCTGGTCCGTGTCATCAATCACCACCACGGATGGCCGCACGCTTTCACCCGCGCTGTGCACGGTCAACCTGTTCAAGGCCTGCATTCCTCCGTCATCAGGCCGCATCCTGATCGATCCGGTCCGGGCGGGCTCGGCGTCCACCAGCACGCTCTACTACGTCGGCGCCAGCCACCTGCTGAGGTCGGATGACAGCGGGAAGACATTCCGCCCGGTCCTGACGCTGCCGGTGGATCTGGACTTCGCCGGTTCGGCGGCGCCCACCCTGAATCCCGAGGCGCCGTTCCTCCGGGATGCGGCACTCGACCCCACACGCCCCGATCGGCTGCTGGCCGTGGTGGCGCAACCGCGATGCCTCGACAACGATTGCACCCTGATGGAGAGCGCGGTCTCGGCGTACCAGTCGTTTGATGCGGGCAGTCGCTGGAGCGCGGCACTGCTGACCACGCTGGGTCCCTACGACCTGACGGCAGATCTCGCCGTGCGGTATGCAGACCCAGGCGCCGTGTACGTCCCGCGCGCCCGGGTTGCCGTCGCGCCGTCGGCCCCGGACACGATGGCGGTCGCCGTGCGAGACCTGCTGCTCAACCGGCCGCGTGTGTTCATCAGCAAGGACGCCGGCGAGTCGTGGGCCGAAACGCCACCGCCGGCCAACAACCTGACGTGGCCGCTGGCGCTGGCCTTTTCTCCCACCGACGCGAACACGATGTACGTCGGCAGCAGCGGGGTGTATCGCAGCACCAACGGCGGCCAGTCGTGGGCCACACTCTCTCCCACGCATGCCGACAACATCGTGATCACATTCACCGCCGACGGCAGGGTGCTCATCGGCAGCGACGGCGGAGTGTACGCGGGCACGACCGGCAACTCGCTGACGGTCCTCCACGACGGACTGCCAATCACGGAGTTCTACTCCGTGTCGGCACACCCGTCGAATGCGCTGCTGCTGGCAGGCGGCACACAGGACAATGGCACGCTGGTCTTTCAGGGCAACGTCGGGTGGTCGCTCATCACCGGCGGAGATGGCGGCGACACGGTCTGGGATCCGAACCCGGGCCTGACCACCCTCTACGCGGAGGTCGAGTGGATTGTCAGTGGAAACCAGAACGTCTTTCAGTTCTACCGCTGTCAATTCGGCGGCTGCCTGGCACGCTCAACGGGTATTGACCTCTCCCTCGAGGGTCCTTTTGCGCCCCGTATGGCGATGGACCCGTCGAACTCCTCGACGATCTGGCTGACCGCCGAAAAACTCTTCCGCACGGACAATCGCGCCGAGTCCTGGACGGCTGCGTCACCATCGGTCGGCAACGACCTGCGCTGCTGGCAGGACGCCGGCACGAAGTGCGCGCGATCGCGTTACTTCACGGCGGCCGCCGTCGCGCCGACCGCCTCACAAACGGTGTACGGCGGAACGCTGAACGGCGATGTCCGGCTCACCACCGATCGGGGACTCACCTGGACCAGTATCGCCGGGCCGAACGCCGGCCCCCTCCCCGTGCGGGCGGTCACCGACATTCAGGTCGATCCGTTGAACGCCCTGTCCGTCTACGTGTCGTACTCGGGATTTGATTCGGGAGGTTCCGGGCGCGGACACGTGTTCCACAGCCCGGACGCCGGCGTCACCTGGGTGGACATCACCGGCAACCTCCCCGATGTTCCCGTGAATACGCTGTTGTTCGATCCGGATTCGCAAGGGTCCGCCGCACCGGTCCTGTTTGCCGGCACGGACATTGGCGTCTTCCGTGTCACCCTGGCCGGCACCATGACCTGGCAGCCGTTCGGCACCGGTCTGCCCCCGGTGGTGGTCAACCGCCTGGCCTACAACGCCACCACGCGACAGTTGCTGGCAGCCACCTACGGCCGCGGCGTGTGGGCCATCTCCAACAGGTTCAGCCGTTGACCTTGCGGCATCGCCCGCTGGCAGCCATTCTGGGCGGCCTCCTCCTGGCAGGAAGCCTCTCGTGCGGAGGGTCGCCTGGCGCACCGACGCCAGTGGTACCCGACATCAGTGGCGCGTGGACCGGCACCTGGACGTTCCTCACCGCCGGCGTCGTCGTCACCGACACGGTTTCAGTGACGTTTCAGCAGAACGGGACGGTGGCGGGCGGTCCGTGGACCTCGGCCGGCGGACCGGGGGGCCAGCTGAGCCTCAAGGTCGGATCCACCGTCTCCGGCTCAGTGTCCATCACCCAGTTGCTGCTCAGCGGACAGAGCTGCAACGCCTCGACGACAGTGACGGGCACGGCGACCGCCACCCGTGTGCAACTCACACTTGGCACCCTGCAAGGCGGGGGTCTGTGCCAGTGGGCTGCCAACCAGCAATTCGTGTTCACGCGCTAGGGTTGCCTGAGGTTTCGCGCGCTCACGCCTTCATGTGATGATCGGCTGCGTGCCGAAGTGGCGAGACGACCCCTCGAACGTCCGGCCCATGCTGGCCTCCCTGGATCCGCCGCCGGTGGTCCAGGCGGGGATGGTCTACGAACCGAAGTATGACGGCATTCGCGCCATCGTCGATCTGCGACCTGGCGCCGGCAAGGCGCCGGCGCACGTAGCGATCTATTCGCGGAACGGAATTCCCAAACACCATCAGTTCCCGGCCATTGTCACGTCCCTGAAGAGAGTCGCCCGAAAACTGGAGGGTCCCCTGGTGCTTGATGGCGAGATTGTCGCCACAGACGCGAAGGGACGGCCGCTGCCGTTCGGGCGGCTCCAGAGCCGCATCCACCTGACCGGGGCAACCGACATCGCGCGAGCCGAGAAGGCCCAGCCCGCGGCACTGGTGGTGTTCGATCTGTTGCGGGATGGCGATCGCGATGTGCGCGGCCTCTCCCTGGCCGCGCGGCGCCTTCGCCTGCAGGACGCGCTGCCGGTGAAAGCCGGCGGCAAGGCCCTGGTGCGACTGAGTGAGATCGTCGCGGACGATGGGCGCAAGATGCTGGCGCGAGCCAGGCGCGAGGGATGGGAGGGGCTGATCGGCAAGGATGGCCAGGCTGTCTACCACTCGGGCCGGCGGTCTCCCGCATGGCGCAAGTTGAAGCTGCTCAAGACCGAGACGTTCGTGGTGGGCGGCTGGACGGCCCCGCAGAAGAGCCGGCATCACTTCGGATCTCTTGTCGTGGGACAGCCCGAGGGGGGGAGACTGCGGTGGGTCGGCAATGTGGGGACGGGGTTCGACCAGCGCGAGCTGGCCCGCGTGGCGGCGCGACTCAAGACGCTGTCGGCGGACGACTGCCCCTTCGCCAACCCGCCGCGGGCGATCGCCAAAGCCCACTGGGTCCGGCCCGAGATGGCTGTCGAAGTGCAATTCACCGAACTGACCGAAGACGGCATGCTGCGGCACCCCGTCTACGTCGGCGAGCGCGACGACATTCAGATCGGGCAGCCCCATGCGGAAAGACCACCGGACGATCCCTTGACGGCACTGGTGGCGCGCTTGCATGTCCTTGAAGATGCCCGGAAGGACGGCAGACTGCAGCTGCCCGGCGGAGGGTCGCTTCGGGTGACGAATCTGGCGAAGGTCTTCTGGCCTGCGCTCAAGCTGACCAAGGGCGACCTCCTGCGTTACTACGTGGAAGTGTCGCCGTTCGCCTTGCCGGTCATCGCGGACCGGCCGATGATCATGCGGCGGTTCCCGAACGGCATTGCGAAGCACGCGTTCTACCAGCAGCGGCATCCGGACCCGGCGCCTGCGGGGGTGAGACGTCTGGAGCTCGACGCTGCAGTTGATCCCATCGATCCCGATGATGGCGGGCGCGAGCGACTGATTGGCGGGTCGTTGGCCACGTTGCTGTACATGGCGCAGCTCGCATCGATTTCCCTCGACCCCTGGTTCTCCAGAGTCAGCGATCCGCTGCATCAGGACTTCGCGGCGATTGATCTCGATCCCGGCGAGGGGACGCCGTTCGCGCGAGTGCTGGACGTGGCGCGCTGGGTGAAGGATGAACTGGATCGACTGAAGATACCGGCGGTGGCCAAGACGTCGGGCGCCAGCGGCATGCACATCTACATCAAGTTGCCGAAGAAGACGACCTATGAAACCGGACAGTTGTTGTGCCATGTGATTGCGACGATGGTGTCGTCGGCGCACCCGAGGGTGGCGACAATCGAGCGCATGGTGAAGAATCGTCCGAAAGGCACGGTGTACGTGGACTATCTGCAGAACATCCTCGGCAAATCGCTGGCGGCCGCCTATTCGGCACGGGCGAGCGAGTACGCCGGCGTCTCCACGCCGCTGACCTGGGCCGAGGTGGCCGAGGGCGTGGACCCACGTGCGTTCACCATTCGGACGGCGCCCGTCCGCTTTCGGCAGGTGGGCGACCTGTGGGAACCCATCCGGTCAGGCAAGGCGGTTGACCTGGAGGCCGTACTCTCGCACCAAGGCACGAAAGACCGAAGGGGCCGATCTTCAAAGAGCACGGCAGCACGAGACCGTTGAGAGATGTTGACCCGATTTGCCCCTGCGCCCACCGGCTACCTGCATCTGGGCCATGTCGCCAACGCGATCCGGGTGTGGGGCGAGGCCCAGGCCGCCGGCGGTGCCGTGCTCCTGCGCATTGAGGATCACGACCGGGACCGGTGCCGGCCGGAGTACGAGGCCGCGTTGCTGGAAGATCTCGACTGGCTCGGTTTCGTGCCGGACCTGTATCCGACCGGCGCCTTCCGGGCCGGCCGCTGCGAGTCGCGGCAGAGCGACCGGGGCGACATCTACACCGACGTGGCCAGTCAGTTGCACGCAAAAGGTCTGGTGTACGCGTGCCGATGCAGTCGGAAGGAGGTCCAGGGGTCCAGGAGTCCGGAGATCCCGGAGTCCGGAAGTTCTGAGGTCCCCTACCCCGGCACCTGTGCCAGCCTGGGGCTGCCCCTCGAGGCCGATGTGGGATGGCGCGTGCGGATCCCGCCCGATTCGGTCACGTTCAACGATCGCTGGTGCGGACCGCAGACCCAGACGCCGCGTGACCAGTGCGGCGACCTCCTCATCCGCGATCGACGACGCCACTGGACCTACCAGTTCGTGGCCACGGTAGACGACCACCGGCAGGGGATCACGGACGTGATTCGCGGTGTTGATCTCCTCTCCTCAACTGGCCGCCAGATCCTGCTGGGCCGCCTCATCGGCCGCCGCACACCCGCCACTTTCGCCCACCACGGGCTCATCATGAAGTCGCCGACGCAGAAGCTCAGCAAATCGGATCGCGACACGGCTGTCCGTGACCTCCGGGCGGCGGGATGGACGCGAGCGAGGGTGATTGATGCGGCGCTGCGAGGCCTGGACAGCAGCCCGCCGTAAGGGACATTTGGCTCATCGCGCCCCGCTCCCTTGTATGATGGGCTCGAAGACGGAAGGACAGGCAGCTATGACCCGGTTGGAGATCGATGCGTTCCTCGCCCGACATCAACAGTCGTTCGCCAGTCGTTCGGCCGCGGCCCTGGCTGCTGACCACACTGCGGAGGGCAGTTTCTACAGCCCGGCCGCCGGCTCGGTCACAGGGCGTGACAATATCCTGAAGGTCTACGAATACTGGCTGAAGGCCTTTCCCGATCTGGCCTTCACGTGGGGGCCGCCGATCGTCGAAGGCAACCGTGTGGCACTGTTCTGGCATTTTTCCGGAACCGTGGCAGGGCAGTTCTTCGGCGATGTCAGGCCGGGCACACGCGTCCAGTTCGACGGCGCCGGCGAATTCCTCCTCTCGCCTGATGGCATCATCAGCGTCCGGCACCTGTTTGACTTCACCGGCGCGCTCGTCACGGCCGGCGTGCTCAAGGTCAAGCCGATCTGACATGGGACGGCGGCAACGCACCTCAAGGTGAATCCTCTCGAAACCCGAATCCGATCGCTCGAAGCTGTCGCTCGCCGTCTGGATCCGCAGCCGGCTGAACGCGCCGCGCTGGTGGATCCGGTGGTGGCCTACGCCAACCGTTTCCTTGACGGCCTCGTCACGCGTCCCATGTTCGTGGGACCGTCAACCGACGGCGCCGCTCTGCGCGACGCGCCATTCGATGAGGCGCCGGTCCTGATCGACGACCTGCTGCGCACCATCGACGCGGAGGTGGATACACCGGGGCTGAATCCGGCCAGTGCCGGCCACCTTGGCTATATTCCCGGCGGCGGGCTCTTCCACTCGGCCCTCGGGGATTTCCTGGCTGACGTCACCAATCGTTATGCGGGCGTGTTCTTCGCATCACCGGGAGCGGTGCGAATGGAGAACCGGCTGCTGCGGTGGATGGGCGACCTGGTCGGCTATCCCCCTGCCGCCGTGGGCAACCTCACGTCCGGTGGCAGCCTCGGCAACCTGATCGGGATCGTCTCGGCAAGAGATGCGAAGGGTATTTCATCGAAGGCGATCGACCGCTCCCCGATTTACCTGACGCACCACGCCCATCACTCGCTGGACAAGGCAATCCGCATTGCCGGCCTCGGCGAGTGTCCTGTTCGACACGTCCCGATGGACACCGGCTACCGCATGGACGCCGCGGCGCTCGATCGTCTCGTGGCCACCGACATCGCCGCGGGGCTGCGGCCCTGGCTCGTGATCGCGTCAGCGGGCAGCACCGACATCGGCGCGATTGATCCGATGCCGGCCATCGGCGACATCGCCGCCAGACATGGCCTCTGGTTCCACCTCGATGCGGCCTACGGCGGGTTCTTCGCCTTGTGCGACGAGGGGCGCCGCCTCCTGCGCGGGATGGACCGCTCGGATTCAATCGTGATGGATCCGCACAAGGGTCTCTTCCTCCCCTACGGCACCGGCGCGGTGCTGGTCAAGGACCGTAACGCGGTGCTTCACGCGCATCGTTATCACGCGCACTACATGCAGGACGCGAGGGACGCGCGCGAAGAGGACTCGCCGGCGGATCTGTCACCCGAATTGTCAAAACCCTTCCGCGGCCTTCGCGTGTGGCTGCCGCTGAAATTGTGCGGCCTGGCGCCGTTCCGGGCAGCACTGGAAGAAAAGCTGCTCCTCGCGCGATATTTTCAGGATGCGATGGGGCGCATTCCGGGATTCGAGGTGGGCCCGGATCCGGAGCTGTCGGTATGCACGTTCCGGTATGTGCCGCAACACGGCGACGCGGATGCATTCAACGAACGTCTCGTGCGGCGGATTCGCGACGACGGTCGCGTGTTCCTTTCGTCGACGCAAGTGGACGGCCGGTTCATCATCCGGTTGGCGGTGCTCGCGTTCCGGACGCATCTCGAAACCATCGACTTGACGATCGACCTGCTTCGCCGGACGGCGCTGGAACTCGAGTCAGGCCAGCAAGGCGAGATCCGAGCCTGAAATCAGTGGCCTGCTTCGGCCCTGGTGACCCGTCCGCTGAAGTGGCGAGACTCCATTCGGGTTGAAATCGCGGATCTGTCCCCGTATAAACTGGTCGGATGAACGGGCAACACTTCGCCAGAAAGAGCTCTCTTGCCGCGGCCCTGGTGGTCGCATTGTCGGTCGGGATGGCGGCCTGTGCCGGGACGTCCGAGGATCCGCCGCCGCAGCCGCCGGGCAGCGTCACGGCACCGGCGCCTGGAGAAGCCCCTCCGCTGGCACCTGGGGAGGCCCCTCCGCCGATGCCCGTGGATGCGCCGCCGATACCCGAGAATGCCCCACCGCCGACGCCGGGAGATGGCGTGCCGGTGAGTGGAGATGCCGTACTGACACCCGTGTCGAGCGACGAAGGCGACGGGCCGATGATCGCCGACACCGCCACCCTGGACAAGGTTCAGGCGGATGTCCGCGTCATCCTGGCTTTGGATGTGAAGAAGCGTGCCTTCGTCGGAACCATCGCGAACGCGACGAAGAACAAGGTCTGCGGGGTCCGCGTCACGGTTCGGTTGGAGAACGGCGCCACGTTCGGCCCCACGAAGGCGACAGATCTTGCTGCCTCCGGCTCCGCGAAGATTGAAGTACCCACCGATGCGGCGGAGGGCAACAAGTGGGGTGCCAGAGTCGAGATTGCCCCCTGCGGCATCGGAGGATAGCTGGCGCCGATGCTTCAAGTGTTGCTGACCTGCGCGTCCCTCGTGACCGCGACGATCCCGTCTGCGCGTCTTGTGGCGGCACACGGGTTCAACGCCGCGGCGGCCGGCGTGAACGCGCAGGCTTACGTTGTTCAGCCGATTCCACAATTCGTCATCGAGCACCTTCTCGCC
>JAHEFO010000371.1 GCA_024640135.1 Acidobacteriota bacterium | reverse complement strand
AGAGGCTGATGCCGATCACTGTAGACGACGACTGTCGCATGGAAGTCGCGCCCAAGGAGCTCCAGAATTCGGCCATCCACGGAGCGAACCGGGTTGAGACAAGCGCGTCGCACTGCATCAGCCCTCGTATCGGTCAGGACGAGGATGCAAACCGGCAGCTGATCGACCGTCTTGAGCTGAACGAGAAGGTCGCTGCTCGCCTCGGAGAACGCGTCGTGGTCCTCCTCGCCGACTTGAACGAAAATCCAGAGCTCCTCGTCGTCGATCAGCGGCGCGAGCTCGGTGGACGCGCGATCCCAGAACTCAGCCGGTGGCAGCAGCCCCGCGAGCCGAGGGTAGTAGCTGGCTACGACCGGTGACGCGTCCACCGGCTCGAGCTCGGTGACGTCGACCTCGATGGCTTCCGAGTCTTCGAGGTGGCTCGCAAGGCCGCGGCACCCGTAGACAATGGCGAAATGCCGCACGTAGTCCGGGACATCCTCCTCGTGCTCCTTCATGAGCGAATCGAGCAGCTTGGCGCGCTCCGACAGCTCGCGACCACGGGCCCCGTGCGGAACTACCAGGACGAACTGCTGTGCCTCCGGGTCGTGGTAGATGAACGGCACATCGACGACCTCGCCATCATCCAGCTGATGCAAGCTGCCCCCGAGTGCCGGCTGGCGGAGCTCCGGGTACTCCCCGACATTGACGACGCGGAAAACCTCGACCTCGAGAGGCACCCGACCGGCACGAAAAACGCGAACCCGCTCTGTACGGGTCTGGCCCGAAGGCCCTGTGTAAGCCGAAGGCCCTGTGTAAGCCGAAGGCCCCGTGTAAGGCTGATGAGTCAACGAGGCACCCGACCCCCGAACTAACGCATTCATCGACCTATGGCCAGTTTGCCGAACCGGGCTATTGTGGGTTCACGATGACGACCAACACCGCCGTGGTGGACCTCACAGTGGCCTGCGTGACCTCGGTCAAGAACGCCTCCGGAATGGAGCTCGACCTGACCCAGGACACCCTTCCGATTCTCGACCACTATGCCGAGCTCATCGACTCGCCCCGCGACGAGATCGTGTCGCTCATGGCCCCAATGAGCGGCGCTTACTTCGGTGAGCTCCTGGTCCGCCAACTCGAAGACGGAGAGTGGGTGACCGACCCGGACGACTACAGCGGTTGGCGGCTGCGCTTCGAGCGCAACTCGCTGACGTTCAATCCGATCGGCGTCGCCCTGGAGGTGCTTCTCGGACAAGACGTTCCCGACTGGGGCGCCCATCTGCAAGCCGCCCCGGAGGATCAGCTCCGCGTCCAGAAGGCGCTCGAAGTGTTCGGGGATGTGCGCGATCGCGATTACTACACCTTCACCATGCGCTTCGAAGCCATCGAGCAGGCGTATCTAGGTTTGCTGAATAATCCCGCAGGCATGGCCCCACAGCCTTGACATGGGACGGCCGGCCTCCATATTTGCCCAAGCTCCTGGAAACACACGCGTTTTCGAGCCTGGCCTTTGACGGATTCACTAACATCAGCAATCGAGCAACCGGCCTGTGGCGAGCTACTCACCACCGGTGATATGGCGCGCCTGAGTGACAGCACACTGCGCACGGTTCGGTTCTATGAGCAGGAAGGGCTGATCGAGCCCGAGCGCCGCAGCGCCTGCGGCCACCGACTCTTTTCGGGACGTGAGTTGATGAAACTGCAACTGGCCCTAGACCTCCGTGAGGCCGGGCTGTCGCTGCAGAACATCAAGGATCTGTTTTGCCTCAAGTCCGACTGTGACTGTCCTGAAGAAGCCAGCCAACGGATGTCCCACGTGTTGACCGAACAGATCGACACAATGCAACAAAAGATTGCGAAGCTCCGAAAGCTGCGAGAGGAGCTGACCGCGATGGTGTCCGTCCTGACAGAATGCCAGTCTTGCGATGAGGGCAACTTCCCCCTCGCCTGCGAGAAGTGCGACGTGCTCGGAAGCCCGCAGTTGCCGCGAGCACTGCAAGTGCTCTGGCATGAGTCCGAGTAGAGGCTCGAATGGAATGGCAACCGAGCACTCCGCTGTCGGCTGAGGAGTTGGGGAGGCTTCCCGTGTTTCCCCTGCCGCGTGTCGTCTTCTTTCCGGGGACGGCGCTTCCGCTACATTTGTTCGAGCCACGGTACACGGAGATGATCGAGGACTGCCTCGACAGCGGCTGCACTGCAATGGCGGTGGCATTGCTCGCGCCAGGATGGGAGGACGACTACGAGGCGAACCCGGCGATTTATGAAATCGCCGGCGCGGGTCGCATCGTTGCGCACCAACGCCAACCCGACGGTACACACGACGTCATCTTGCACGGGCTCAACCGAGTCCGCCTGCACGAGCTCCTGAACGAAGGCCACGCCTATCGCTGCGCCCGCGCAGAACCGATCGACGACTTTGGTGCTGCGTCGTCTTCCGACGTTCTCGCGATGATGGCTTGCGCAACGCGCGTTGCCGCCAAGGTTCGGGAGCGGCAGCCTGATTTCGCCTTGCAGGTCTCGGCCGAGCTCCGGCCAGGGCGCGCGGCTGACGTCGTCGCCGATCAACTCGTGGTCAGCCCGGAGGAGCGTCAACACATCCTCGAGACGAGCGATGTCAAGGAGCGCGTGAGCCTCGTCACCGAGTCGGTCGCGTCCCTGCTGGCACAGCTCTCCGAGGCCCATGCGCCGTCCTAGGTCACCCCGCAAAGTCAACGCCGTGCGCCGTCCATGGGGCTTCGGTCCCGGCAGTTGCGCAGGGCTGAGGATCAAGCGTGCGGGGGCGGATGGAACGGGGATGCCGCCTGTGGTACCGAGGCTGTTCACATGAGCGATTCAGGCCAGCACAAACCAACCGTAGAGCGGTACGCCGAGGCGGAGTTGCCCTCGC
>JAHEFO010000012.1 GCA_024640135.1 Acidobacteriota bacterium | reverse complement strand
CATCCCGTCGATGAACTCCCAGGGAAGGAGTCCGTACCCGAAGACGAGCCAGTGCGCCGGTTCCAGACTCTGGTACACTTCATCCGGCCAGTAGATGCCATCGTCATTCAGCGCGAGCCAGACGCGAATGGCGCCGCCCGCGAGCAATGACACGGTGAGAATGAGACGAGCTGGCTTCACGCGACAATCAACCTCTTGCACATCCACAGCGAGCCCCACTGGGGATGCCGCTGCACCACACGGCGGCGACGTTCCGGGTGGTCCAGACTACTGCATTGAGGGAGGAAAATACCGATAGATGGCGGCATACTCGATCTGGCTGGCCGGTAGTTCCCCGAGCACGTACCAGTCGTCGACTCCGACAGAACGCACGCGACGATACCCCAGAGCCTCAAGGAACTCCTTGATCTCCGTGCGCTTCGGCTCTTCAAAATTGTGTTCGATCGTGAAAGCACCGACCCGGTACTTCTCGGGAGTCCAGCCGCGCAACGCCTCCAACTCCGCGCCCTCGATATCCAGGCTGACGTAGTGGATAAACGCCGGTGCTTGATTAGCCGTCAGGATGTCGTCCAAGGTGGTCGTCGTAAAGCTCACCGTTGGTACATCCTTCGTGGCTTCCTGCCAGGTTCCCGCCTCCTGGTCGAGTCCGCCGAGCACTCCGGCAACGCGAAACTCCATCTGCTGGCCGGATTTGCTGTAGACCACCTCTTTGAGCATTTTGCACGTGCGCGACTCCATGTTGGTCGGAAAGGGATCGACACACAGGCCGTGCCAGCCTCGATGTTCGAGTTGCCTCGAGTTGGAGAGCAGCACCCCATCAGCCGACCCGACGTCCACGAAGAAGCCGTCCCGGACGTCTGGATACACCGCGTACATCACCCACAGGTCCTGCGTGAACTGAGCGTTGGTCGTGGTCAGGCCGATCGCCTCGCGGAGCGACAGGCGAACCAGTGCTTCGCGCGGAGCGCCCAGGTAGAGTTCGTTGAGAGCGTACCGGCTGCCATAGCGAACGCAGCACAGGCCGGCCAGCACGGCGGCCAGTGTGAGCCCGACGATCATTTCTGACGTGCTCAGGGTCGCGAAGCGGCGCAACTCCGACTGACCTGTGTTTGGAACACTCAGTTTCGCACTGGGTTTGGAAGCTGTCATGGGCACCTCAGCCGGTCGCGCGGCATGCGCTCCTCGGCGGCTGCAAGCATATAACAGCCCGAAGATAGGCCTTACTGAGGGCCTTTCCAGTCGACATAACCGCTGTTCTTGACCAGCCTGGGGACCCTCCCGAGAGCTCAGCTGGCTAGTTCAGGTAGAACATCGCGCCGCCCTACGGTAATCGCGCGACTGCCACCTGGGCGGGTCGAAGCACGTCCTCGCCCATCACGTAGCCAGGCCGCACCACACCAATCACGCGGCCATCCACATCGGCCGACTCGGCCGGCGCGGTCGAGACCGCCTCGTGCATGGCCGGATCGAACAACTGGTCTATCGGATTCACGCGCGTGATGCCGAGGCCCTCGAGCGTGGCAATGAACTGCTGTCGCACCAGCGCCACGCCTTGCACAAAGGGATCGTCACCCCGGTCCTCACCCACCTCCAGCGCGCGATCGAGATTGTCCAGCACCTCGAGGAACGACACGATGAGCGATCGGCGGCCGCGCTCCACGTCTTTTCCCACTTCCTTGCGCAACCGCGCGCGGGCCTGCTCAAACTCGTCCGATGCGCCACGGTATTTCTGCAGCAACTGCTGGATTTCGAGATCCTTCTCGGCAAGGCGAGCCTCGAGCTCCTCGATGTATGTCGGCTTGAGCGAAGGCGTCTCGGATGGCGCCTCGCCCTCGCCACGTACCCACCAGCGGCGGTCAGTCACTTTCATGTCAGGCATGTTGGTTAAATCGGCAATCTGGAATCTGGAATCGGTAATCGTTTATCGACAAATCAGCAATCGGGCAATCGGTAATCTATCGGGCAATCGGGGAATCTATCGGGCAATCGGGGAATCTATCGGCAATCGGGGAATCATGGCACCTCGAAATTGAACGTGAGGGCATCATCCTCGGCGCCGATGGCCACGGTTCCGCCATTCTCGAGCTTGCCAAACAGGATCTCATCCGTGAGCCTGTCGCGCACTTCGCGCTGCACGACTCGCGCCAGAGGGCGGGCGCCATACACGGGATCGTAGCCCCGTTTCGCCAGCCACTCGCGTGCGGCGGGCTCCAGGGTGATGGCTACGCGCCGCTCGCCAAGCTGCGCCTCGAGCTGCAGAATGAACTTCTCGACGATCATCTCCATCGCCGCTGGCGCCAGGGCCTTGAACGTCACGATGGCATCGAGCCGGTTGCGGAACTCCGGGGAAAACACACGCTCGACCGCACTCTTCGACCGGCCCTCTGCCGTCCGCTGCCCCGACTCTCCGCCTTTGTCCGTGAACCCGATGGCGGACGAACTCAATTCCCGTGAGCCGGCATTCGACGTCAGGATGAGAACGACATTCCGGAAATCGGCCTTGCGGCCCGTGTTGTCGGTCAGCGTGGCGTGATCCATCACCTGCAGAAGGATATTGAACACATCCGGGTGCGCCTTTTCGATTTCGTCGAGCAACACGACGCTGTACGGATGCGTGCGCACCGCGTCCACGAGCAGCCCGCCCTGCTCAAACCCGACATATCCTGGAGGCGCGCCAATCAGCCGGGCCACGGCATGTTTCTCCATGTACTCACTCATGTCGAACCGCACGAACTCGTTGCCCAGCTGAAGCGCCAACTGTTTCGCCAGCTCGGTCTTGCCCACGCCCGTCGGCCCCGTGAACAGGAAGCTCCCGGCTGGTCGCTCCGGCGCCCCGAGCCCGGCGCGCGATCGCTTGATCGCCTGCGCCACCAGCGTCACGGCCTCGGACTGCCCGAACACGACCCGTTCGAGTGACTCCTGCAACGTGCGCAAGCGCTCGCGATCGGACGCCGACGCCTGCCGCGCGGGGATTCTCGCCATCCTCGCCACGACAGCCTCCACTTCGGCCGGCGTGATGGTGGCGGGGCCACTCGCATCTCCGTCCCCCCGACTGAGCCGGCTCACGGCGCCGGCTTCGTCAATCACATCAATCGCACTGTCCGGCAGCCGGGAATCACGCAGGTGCCGCGCGGCGAGCTTGGCCGCCGCTTCCAGCGCCGCCTCCTCGTACACCACGTCGTGATGCGCTTCATACCGGCTCTTCAAGCCGGACAGGATGCGCACGGTCTCCTCCACAGAAGGCTCGTCGATGGTAATGCGCTGCAGCCTTCGCGCCAGCGCGCGGTCCTTCTCGACGTGCTTGAATTCGTCGAAGGTCGTCGACCCGATGACCCGAAGATCGCCGGCGGTCAGGATCGGCTTGATCAATGTCGCCAGATCCATCGTCCCGCCGGTCGTCGCGCCGGCGCCGACGGCCGAATGAATCTCGTCGATGAACAGAATGGCCCGCGGGCGCTCAGCCAGCGCGTTGATGACCGCCTTGAAGCGTTCCTCGAAGTCTCCACGAAACCGCGTGCCGGCCAGAAGACCGGCCGTGTCCAGTGAAAAGACCTCTGCGCCCTTCAGGATCGACGGCACGTCCGGCTCCAGCAGCCGCGTCGCCAGGCCCTCGGCCATGGCCGTCTTGCCAACCCCCGCATCGCCGACGAAGACCGGGTTGTTCTTTCGGCGGCGGCACAACACTTCGATGGTGCGCTGCAACTCCGCCACACGTCCCACCAGCGGGTCGAGACGCCCCAGATGGGCCCGTTCAGTGAGGTTGGTGCAGTAAGCAGCCAGCGGATCTCGTGACGCGGATGCCTGGGCCCCTTCGGCTGGCTCCGGCGTTCCCAGGGTCTCCTCCGGCTGCCCCGAGGGCACGTGTGCCTTCGAAATGCCATGCGAGATGTACTCGAGCACGTCGAGTCGGGTAATGTGCTGCGCCGCCAGCAGCCGCGCGGCCTGGCTTCGCGGCTGCTGGAGCATTGCCGCCAGAATGTCGCCAGCCTCCACCTCGGGTCGCTGCGCGCTCTGCACATGGAGCACAGCCGTCTGCAAGACGCGCCCAAACGCCGCGGTCTGCTCCGGATCGCGCTCCTCGCCTCGTTTGGTCTCCTCGATTGACTGCTGGAGATACTGTCCCAGGTCTTCACGCAATTTCTGCAGATCGGCGCCGCAGGCGCTCAGGATTCGCTCGCCATCCTGGTCGTGCGCCAGCGCGAACAGGAGATGTTCCAGGGTCAGGTAGGCGTGACGCCGCGTCACGGCCTCCCGGTACGCAATGGTCAGGACGATCTCGACAGAAGCAGAAAACACGATGATCTGATTATGGAGTATTTTTCCTTCATGTCCCGGTTTCGTCTCCTGCCGCTGGTCCTCCTTCTGACGCCGCTGGCCTGCGGGGGCCCCGCCCCGGCCGCCCTGACCATCGTGCATTTCAATGACATCTACGAGATTGGACCCGTCGAAGGGGGACGCGTCGGAGGCCTGGCACGGGTGGCGACCGTCCTCAACGACCTGCGCCGCACCACCGCGCCGGTCATCTCAACCCTTGGGGGTGACTATCTCTCGCCTTCCGCACTCGCAATCCCCATCGTGGACAACGAGCCGATTGGCGGACGCCAGATGGTGGACGTGCTGAATGCTCTCGGCCTGGAGTGGGCCACTCTCGGCAACCATGAATTCGACCTGCCTGAGCCCGCGTTCCGCGCCCGGCTGGAGCAATCCGCCTTCCACATCGTCATCTCGAACGTCACGGATGCGACCGGCGCCATGTTTCCGCATACAGAAGACTTTGCCGTCGTCCCGGTTTCCGTCGGAGGACGCTCGCTTCGAATTGGCCTCATTGGCCTGACCATGGAGGAACCGAGGGCCTGGGTGCGGTTCGCGCCAGCCGTGGCCTCGGCACGCGCGGCAATCGCGAAAATCCAGGCGACCGGACCGGTGGACGCCATCATCGCACTGACGCACATGGCCCTGACTGGCGACGAGGAACTGGTGACAGCCATTCCGGAGATTGATCTCGTGCTCGGTGGCCACGAGCACGAGAACTGGCTGCTCCATCGTGGCGCGAACCTGACTCCGATCGTCAAGGCCGATGCCAACGTGCGCACACTGGCCATTATCCGCATGACCTTCCCGCCGGACCGGCGGCCCGAAGTGTCAGTTCGCCTCAGATCCATCACCAGCGAGATCGCCTCCGACCCGGCTGTGGACGCTGAAGTGGCGCGTTGGACCACCGCGGCCTTCGACGCGTTCCGGAGCGCCGGCTTCGAGCCCGCGCGGGTCGTCGCCACCCTGACATCCAGCCTGGATGGCCGGCAATCCGCGGTGCGGAACCGCTCTGGCGCGCTCACAAAGGTGATCACAGACGCTCTGGCGCGCGAGGCCGCGCCGGTGGATGTTGCGATTGTCAACGGCGGCAGCATCAGAATTGACGACGAACTGCCAGCCGGACCGGTGACCGAGTACGACGTCATTCGCGTCCTGCCGTTCGGGGGCGCCGTGACCCGTGTCTCGATGCCTGGTTCCATGCTGATCAAGGTGCTGGAGGCCGGAATCAGGAATCGGGGCGGCGGCGGCTATTTACACACATGGGGCATCACGCCACAAGGTGATCAGTGGCTGGTGCAAGGCAAGCCGCTGAACCCGTCCACGCGGTATACGGTGGCGATGCCAGAGTTCTTGATGACCGGACGCGAGGCGAATCTTGACTTCCTGACGCGCACGCATCCGCTGATCGGTCACGTACAGGACTTGCAGGACATTCGGAAGGCGCTGATTGCGGAACTGGCCGCCACGTTCCCGATCACGCCTCCTCGATGACGGCGCGCAGCGGGAAGCCGGCATCCTTCGCCATCTTGATCACCGTCTCGACCTTCGTTTCGGCCACTTCCCAGGGATAAACACCAGCCACTCCCGAGCCCTGCTGGTGCACCTGCATCATCACCCGGTAGGCTTCAGCCGGTGACTTCTGGAACACATTTTCGAGCACATGCAGGACGAACTCCATCGTCGAATAGTTGTCGTTCATCAGGACGACTTTGTAGAGTTTTGGCTCGTCCTTCTCCGTCTCGACGCGTTCTTTGACGACGTCGCCGGTCTGTGACTGATCCTTGCTCACGACAGCGTCAGCGGAGCCGTTCGACGAGTTCCACCAATTCCGTGACCGTGGACTCGCCGCGGTCCCATTCATACCAGCCGAACTTCCGGTCGAGCCGTTCAGACTGCGACAGGACCGAGCCAGGCCCCAGCATCCAGGTCTGCAGCGCCCCGGGTCGTTCCACCCACGCGCCAACAACGGTGTCACCGCGGAGAATGGCCACGGTCGGCGTCGCGCCGCGGCCGTCCGGCGTCTTGAACGCGTTCTGGATGGGGCGACCAATCGAGGCGTCGACAATCCGGAGCGGCACGCCGGCTTCCCGGGCGAGGGCTGCCACGTAGGGCACCGTATGAACCGAGTCACTGCACGCCGCCACTGCCACCACCACGAACCGCAGACCGTCGCTTGCCTTCTTCAGGCGGTCCACAAGGGCCACTGGCGGACGACTCCTCCTGGTGTTGGACTGCCAGACCTCGACTCTTGCGTCAGCCGCACCGAGGAAGTCCTCGTACGCCCGTCCCTGCTCGAACATGGCGGCGCCGTCGATCGCCTGTGGCGCCTGCGGAACGGCAACCAGGGCGAGAATCGTCAACAATAGCGTCTGCATGACTAAAGCCTATCCGATTCCGCTTGCCCCGGGCGTGGACTACGCCGACCTCAACTTTGCCGGCCAGGCGGGCATCATCGCCACGGGTCTGATTCACGGCCACGACGGCGTGGCCATTGTCGACCCAGGCCCCACGACCTCGCTACACGCGCTCGAGGCCGCCCTTCACGCCAGGGGATTCGACTGGCCGGACGTCCGGGCCGTATTGCTGACACATATCCACCTGGACCACGCAGGCGCGACAGGCCACGTGCTGAAGGCCGCAGCCTCCGCCAGGGTCTACGTCCACGAACACGGTGTTCGCCACATGGTGGATCCGTCAAAACTCATCGCCAGCGCGACACGGCTCTACCAGGACGACATGGACCGGCTCTGGGGCGAGATACTGCCGGTCCCCGCCGACCGCATCCAGGTGCTGGGCGATCGAAACAGACTCTCAGTCGTCGGCCACGAGATGGAGTCCGCCTGGACCCCTGGTCACGCCAGGCACCACGTCAGCTATTACCTGCCTTCGGCAGGTCTTGCCTTCGTCGGCGACACGGCCGGTATCTGCCGTCCGAGCGGTCGGGTCGTGTTGCCCGCCACGCCTCCGCCGGACATCGACCTCGAGGCGTGGCAGACCAGCACCGAGACAATCCTTGGATGGAATCCTGACGTGTTGTTCCTTACGCACTTCGGACCGCAACCGTCGCCGCGTGTGCACCTGCAGGACATGTGGCGTCTCATGGATGACTGGAGTCGCCGGGTGAGGGCATCGCTCGCCAACGACGGCTCCGACCAGAAGCGGTCCGACGCGTTCACCGCTGCCGTGGTTGACGAACTGGAACGGGCCACGAGCCGCGCTGAGGCTGAGGCTTACGCGCGCGCCGGCCGTTTCGATTTCTCGTGGGCCGGCCTGGCGCGGTACTGGAGAACCAGAACATCACACGAGGCGTGAAGGACTATCTCCTGATCTTTTCCATCTGCGCCAGCACTTCGCCGAGTTTCTTCATCTCCTCGCCGTAGAGGGCCCAGTCTCCGGCGCGCTGGGCGGCCGCGGCGCGTTCGAAGTGGTCGTTGGCCTCCTGGGCCAGCGCCGCCAGGTCTGGACTGACAGACACGGCTGCCTCTGCTGATGGAGGAGCCGTCTCCACCGGCACGCCGCCCTCGGTGACCTGAAGCAGGTCCGGCGTCAACGCACTCGCCACTGATCTGCCGAAAATCTCAACCAGGCCCTGATTGAGGGTCTCTTCCATGACGATCTGATCCTGATAGGCCACGATCACTCGCTTGAGCTCCGGAATCCTGCCGCCCGACGATCGCAGGTACAGCGGCCGTACGTAGAGCAGCGACTCCTCAATCGGAATGACGAGCAGCGTGCCCTGGATGACCTGCGACCCCTGCTGATTCCAGAGAGTGATCTGGGGAGAGATCGTTTGATCCTGATTGATCCGCGCGACAATCTGACGTGGACCGAACACGACCTTCTGCTTCGGAAACTGGAAGACAAAGAGCCGGCCGTAGTGCTCGCCGTCGCTTCGGGCCACCATCCAGGCGGCGAGATTGTCCTTCAATCGCGGCGTGAACGGCAACATCTGGATGAACTCCGTCCCCGTCTCACCAGGCAGCCTCATGATTGTGTAGTAGGGCTGCATCGGCGCGGCGCCTCCATCGTCGTCAATGATTGGCACCTGCCACTGATCTTCCTTGGTGTAGAAGACCTGCGGATTGGTCATGTGGAACGTGGCGAATGCCGCAGCCTGCACCCGGAATATTTCCTCGGGGTATCGCACGTGACTCCGCAGCGACTCCGGCATCTCGTCCATCGGCCTGAGCATCCCGGGAAAGATGCGATCGATGGTCAACGCGATGGGATCGGTCGGTTCCCAGAGATAAAACGCCGTGGAGCCATGGTACGCGTCGATGACGATCTTGACGGAGTTGCGGAGGTAGTTGATGCCGCGCGCGCCAAACGGCGTGGCGTACGGATAGTTCGTGCTGGTCGTGTAGGCGTCCTGAATCCAGAACAGGTGTCCGTCAGCGACAACCGCATACGGATCCGAATCGTACTGCAGGAACGGGGCAATTCTGCGAACGCGCTCACCGATTTGCCGGTAGAACATGATCCGGCTCTCGCCGGTCAATTGCCCGGTCGCGACGATATTGGTGGCCCCGAATCGAATGGCGAACAGCAGCCGCCGGAACAATCCACCAACGGGCACTCCACCAGTGCCGTCGTAGGTATTCGTGACGTTGTCCTCGCCCCGCGGATAGTGAAACTCCGGGCTCAGCGTCTTCACCAGCACGTAGTCACTCGACCGCTCACCGTAGTAGATGCTGGGCTCGTCGATACGCAAATCCACGGTCGTCTTCGGCGGCAGATCCTTCACGAACAGCACGGGCTGGCCGACGGACGTGACTTCATTGACCGGACCCAGTGTGAGGCCGTAGCCGTGCGTGTAGGTCAGGCGTTCGTTGACCCAGGAGCGGGTTGACAGCGACTCGGTATTCATCTCTCGCAGCGAGAGCATTACCTGCCGATACTTGCCGTCGAGCGTGTACCGATCGTTATCAACGTTGACGAAGTCGTAGTAGGAGCGGATTTCCTGCAGTTGCCCGAAGGTCTGGAGCAAGGGCTGATGGTCCCACAGGCGAACGTTCTCAATGGTGCCGGCGTTCGCAATGATGTCGTCCGCGGACAAGGCGGCATCGCCGGACAGCGGCCGCTCCTCCACCCGGTCCAGCGCATACGCCTTTCGTGTCGCGGCGATATTGTTGAGGATGAACGGTTGTTCCGTCGTCTGTTCATTGGGCTCGACGACGTACCGCTGAACGATGCTCGCGTAGACGCCTCCGGCCGTCGAGACCAGCACGTACGCACCAATCGCCACGGGCAGCAGCCAGCGCCTCGGTGAAAACGCCTGCCAGCAGGACAGCAGACTGGCCAGCGACATCACGACCAGACTGACACGGAGGAACGGCACGCGTGCGTAGACGTCCGTATAGGACGCGCCGTACACCACGTTCGTCACAGCTCCGGTGATGAGCGTGCGCGGCAGTTCAAGCCAGGTGCCCCAGGCCATCAGCGCGAGAAGGACGGCCAGCAGCAGTGACAAATGGCGCCGGGCCGTCGATGCCAGGTTGAGCTTGGGCCAGAACGCCACCCCGTACCGAGGCTCCATCACCACGTTGCCCGACAGCAGGTACAGGAACGCGGACGCGCCCAGGGCCAGCACGGTCAAGACCAACGCCTGCTGCCGGACCAGGTCGAGCACCGGCATCTGAAACACGTAGAACGCTACGTCGCGCCCGAAAAGGACGTCCGTATCACCAAACGGCGCGGCGTTGAGTGCGCTGAGCCATTCGAGCCAGTTCGTCGACGCGGTGACCGCCAGACCGAGCGACACGATGAGGGCGCCCGGCAGCATCAGATTCGCCAGCATTCGGCTCTCGACCACGATCGGCCGGCCGTCCTCGGTGGTGCCGAGCACGAACTGCGGGCGTGAGAGTGCTTTTCGTGCGACCTTCAGATTCAGGAAGAGAAACACGAAGGCAAACGTAAACGTGCCCGCGAACACCAGGATTTGGGCCTTCAGTGTGCGGAGGAAGACACCCTGATAACCCAGTTCCTGGAACCAGAGCCAATCGGTGTAGAAGCCCGCGACCGAGGGCACGGCGAACAGCAACACCGCGGCCAGCAGGATCAGGCCGGGCAGTCCTCGCAGCGTCATGGCACGAACACCGCAACCCCCGAGAACAGGGCGACCGTCACGTCCGGTGACATTGATCTGTGAGACATCCGATTCACCTTATCACTACCAGGTCATACGCAGCGGTTCTCAGTGCCGCCAATTCCAGGTGGCGGCTCTCAGATCCTGCCTCTCCGGAGCGTCCTCATCCTTCCCAGAATGGCCGGAGACCCAGCCGAGGGCGGCTACAGCTCGCGCAGGGCCGAGGGAATGGGGAGGCTCGCGGCACGGAGGGCAGGCAGGAGTCCGCCGACCAGTCCCATCAGCAGAGCGTAGGCCAACCCGGTCACGAGCAGCTCAGGAGTCACCCGAAAGGCGAACGCCACCTGGCTGAACGTCTGGAAGTTGATCGTTGACGTCTGATAGCCATTGAACCCGAAGTAGGCGCCCAGCCCCCCAATCACGCCACCGATGGCGCCCAGAGCCAGCGACTCCACCAGGACCGACACAATAACGGACGCCGTGTTGAACCCCAGCGCCCGAAGTGTGGCGATCTCGCGGGACCGCGTCGACACAGCGGTATACATCGTCAGGATGGCGCCGAAGACGGCACCGATCCCCATCAGCGCGGCGATACCAAATCCGACGCCGCGGATGAGACCGCTGAGCGCCCGCGACTGCTGCGCGTAGTACTCGGTCTCGCGACGCACCTGCACGTTGAGTTGAGGATTGGTCACCAGCCAGTCACGAAAAGTGTCGAAGCTCTCGGACGACTCCAGGCGCGCCAGAACGGTCTGGTACGAATTGCCGCGGTTGTACACGCCCTGCAACACGCGAGCGTCCACCCAGATTTCGGTCTCCGACACACCACCGCCGGCGTCAAATACACCGACCACCTGCCAGGTGGCCTTCCCGGACGTCACCGTGTCGCCCACCGTCAATCCGGAGAACTGGCCGCGCGCGCCACGACCGACAATGACTTCGTTCGTCCCGAATTGAAACGGGCGTCCGTCGACAATCTTCACTTCGTCCCGGACCTGGAACGCCGCCGGTTCGACACCCCGCATCGGCACATTGGCCGGCGTTCCCGTCGACCGCTTCGGCAGGTCGATGATCACGAACAGTTCAGCCGACGCCAACGCCGTCTGGCCATCGCGACGCAAGCCCGGCGCCTCCTTGATGATCGTGGCCGCCGCGCCGCCGATGCCGCTCGTCATCTCGCTGTCAGCGCCACTCCGCATGACGATGGCCCGCGAGGGTGAACCGGTCCCTTCCATCGCCGCCGTGAACCCCGTCGCAATCGAGAGCACCGAGACGAACACCACCACTACGCCGGCGATACCCACGATGGCCACACCGGACGAACCCAGGCGCTGGGGAATGGTCCTCAGGTTGAGGGCGGTGACCGCCGCGGTCTGACTAATCCAGCTGAACACGTTCTGACTCCCCCGGGATTCACACCCCGCGCCACGCTAATTTCGCCGCAAGCCGTCGGTGATTTTCAACTGCATGGCCGACAGCGCGGGCCACAACCCTGCCGCCACTCCCATCCCAACGATGAGTGCGGCCCCGATCGCCAGGGCTCGTGGTTGCAGGACGAAGATCGGAAGCATCCCGCCAGTTGGATCGCCGCCCTGCACGAACAACCAGGCCAGCAACAACCCAAGGCTGCCGCCAAGCGTGCAGATGAACACCGACTCGCCGAGGACCAGCGTGAGGATGGACCCGTTCGAGAATCCGAGTGTCTTCATGACGGCCATTTCGCTCGTCCGTTCGCGCACCGACTGCGCCATGGTGTTGGCCGCCACCACCAGTATCGTGAAGAGCACGGCCACCAGAATGGCGACCATCATCGCGCCAATGTCGCCGACCTGGTTCGCAAACCCCTCCACGAAACCCTTTTCCGTCGTCGTCTTCGTCTCGGCGTCGGAATTCTCGAACATCGCATCGAACTTTGCCCCCATCGCCTGCGATTGCGACGGATCACTGATTTTCACCACATACCACCCCACGAGGCCTTCGCCACCAGCGCGATTTTCGTCGAGGTAGTCGTAGCGGAAGAAGAACTGGGTCTTGTCTACGCCCTGTTCCCCGTCATAGATCCCGGCAATGTTGAATTCCCACGTCTGCCCGCCGCCCTTCGGCTGCCAGATCGTGCCCCCAATGGGAATCCGATCACCAATCTTCCACGCAAACCGCTTCGCCAGGTCCGCGCCCACGATGGCCCCCTGGCGGTCGGCCAGCCAGGCCTTCATCTGCTCCGGTGGCAACTGGTACTCCGGGTAGATCTTCAAGAAGGGTTCAGGTTCCACCGCGATCTGAGCGAAGAAATTCGCGGGGTCCTGATAGACGCCGCCGAACCACGTGTTGTGCGTCGCCACCTCGACACCAGGGGTGCTCTGCAGACGGCCCTGATACGACACGGGCAGCGGCATGATCAGGCTGACCTTGTGGATCAACACCAGGCGATCAATGCCCGCAATGTCCACGCCGAACGAAAACGCCGTCCGGATGGTCATCAACAGACCGAACAGGACAAACGCGACAAAGACGGAGAGCAGGGTAAAGATCGTCCGGAGCTTCTTGCGCCAGAGGCTCTTCCAGAGCAGCGGAAGAAACTTCATGCGTCCGCTCCGATGAGGAGACCCTTCTCCAGGTGCAACGTCCGCTTCGCCCGCTCAGCCGCATGTGGATCGTGCGTCACCATGACGATGGTCTTGCCGTGGTCGCGGTTCAAGGTCTGGAGGAGGTCCAGGATCTCGTCGCCGGCTTTGCGATCGAGATCGCCCGTCGGCTCGTCGGCCAGAAGCAACGTCGGGTCGGTGACGATCGCTCTCGCGATGCCCACGCGCTGCTCCTGACCTCCGGACAACTGGCGCGGATAGTGCCGTGCCCGGTCGCTCAGGCCGACGACCTTGAGCGCGATGGCCACACGCTTGCGCCGCTCCGCCTTGGACAATGTCGTCAGCAAGAGCGGCAGTTCGACGTTCTTCTCCGCCGTCAGCACGGGCAACAGGTTGTAGAGCTGGAACACGAATCCAATATGCTGCGAGCGCCATCGTGACAACTGGGCGCCAGACATGCCGGCGATGTTGGCCCCGGCCACCTCGAGTTGTCCGGCCGACGGTTGGTCCAGGCCGCCCATCAGGTTGAGAAGCGTTGTCTTTCCGGAGCCCGACGGCCCCATCAACGCCAGGAAGTCGCCCTCGGGAATATCGAGGTTGACGCCCTGCAGGACATCAATGCGCTCGTTGCCCCGAGAGAAGTACTTGTGGACGCCAGTGACGCGAACGAGTGGGTTCATCCTTAGGCTCCGCTCCTACCTGATCACAATGCGCGCACCGTCCACCATCGCCGGAGGCGGTACGACGACGATGCGCTCGCCAGCTCGAAGACCGGCCACAACCTCCTGCCGGTCGCCGTCGACGCCTCCCGTGCGCACAGGCCGGCGCTCCACGGTGCTGTCGGGGCGCACGACGAAGACGACCGTCTGGTCGCCCATTGTGGCGATCGCGCTCTTCGGCACGAGGGAGACCGGCTGAGCCGCCTGGGCGTCCGCCTCAGCGGCGTCGCGCAGGAACGTCACCTTCACGCCCATATCGGGCAAGATGCGCGGATCAAGCGCGACAAAACCAATGCGCACCAGCACGGTGGCCTTCTGCCGGTCGGCTGTGGGAACAGTGGTGATCACCCGCGCGGGAATCTGGAAATCAGGATAGGCATCCAGCACAGCCGTGACGTCCTGGTTCGACTTCACGCGATTGATGTAACTCTCATTGACATCCACCTCAATCTCCAGGGAGTTCATGTCAACAATCGTGCTGATCCCGGTCCGCGTGAAGCCGCCACCGGCAGACACCGGCGACACCATTTCCCCGGCCTGCGCATCCTTGGAAATCGCCACACCGCTGAAAGGCGCCCGGACAATCGTGTTGTCGAGATCGGTCTGCTGCAGGGCCACCTGTCGCTCCGCGACATTGATCTGTTCGCGGGAGGATGCGATCCGGGCCACCAGGGAATCCACCTCGGCCCGGGCCTGGTCCACCTCGGACTGCGGGGCAAAACCCTCAGCGGCCAGCTCGATCCGCCGTTTCAAGGTCAACTGCGCCTCCGCCAGACGCACTTCGGTCTCTCGCATCGCGCCCTGCGAAGCCACCAACTGCGCCTGGGCCAACGCGAGACCGGCGCGCGCAGTTGCGTCGTCCAGGCGGGCCAGCACCTGCCCTTCCCGCACGGCCATGCCCTCCTCGACGTTCACTTCAACCAGTTTGCCGGTGACCTTTGAGGAAATCGTCGCCCTCCGGCGCGCGGTCACGTAGCCGGAGGCGTTCAAGACCGAGGCCTGGGTTCCCGCAGCCCGCTCAAGCACGGCAACCACTTCGACTTCCGCGGGGCGTTCCCGCGTCAACCAGGCCCAGCCGTAGTACCCACCGCCGCCCAATAGCGCCAGGAGCACCACCCACTTGATCCAGCGTCCCCGCCCCTCGGGGGCCATGGGGGTGCGTTCGATACGGAGGGCCGACAGATCGTCCTTGAGCTCAGTCACGGCTAACACCTGATTCTAACGCCCACGGGCCTTCGGAGGCCGACTGCGGAAGGCAGGTGTCCAGGGGCTCATCGCTCATCGTTACCGCAATTGTGACGCACGAGCGGCGCGGCGTGAGGTGCGAAATCGGCGGGTGGAGGTGCCTGGTCGGTAACCGGCAATCTCAGATTGCAGTCGAGAACCGGAAATCCAGGCGCAGATTTCGGCTAGCGGCCCGGGAATCCGAGCCAGCTTCGCGTCAGATAGTCGCCCATCGTCATACCGAACAGGATGATGAGCCAGACGAATCCCGACGCCGCCACCACCTTCGTGAGCGGCGTGTTGTACCGCACGCCCATGAAATAGAGAATGACGAGCGTGGCCTTGAGTCCTGCAATCGCGAGCGCGACCGGCGTATTCATCGCACCAAAATCCTGTCGGGCGACGAAAACTGTCAGGCCCGTCAGAATGATCAATGAGACAAAGATCGTATAGAAGAGACGTTTGGAACTTATGTGGGACATGGTCTCTCAGCGCGCTAATGATGCTTCCCGATGAGGTACAGCAGCGGGAACAGAAAAATCCAGACGATGTCGACGAAGTGCCAGTAGAGACCGGAGATTTCCACTGGGGCGAAATATTCGGCTGAAAAACGACCCTTCCAGGCCATGTGCAGCATGACCAGCATCAGCCCAATCCCCACCACCATGTGCAGGGCGTGGACGCCGGTCATCATGAAGTACAGGGAAAAATAGAGCTGCTGCGCCGGGTCGCGAGCCGGGTCGAAGTGCGCCCCGGGGACCAGATGGTGTTCGAATTTCTTGGCGTACTCGAAGTACTTCACCACGAGGAATACGGTTCCAAAGACGATCGTCAGGATCAAATTGACGATTTGTCCCTTTCGCGATCCGACCTGGGCGGCACGCACGGCCAGCGCCATCGTCAGGGAGCTGCAGATCAGGACGACGGTATTCAGGCCACCGAGGAACTCATCGAGCTCCTGGCTCCCCGCCAGCCACGCATCGGGGTACAGCGAGCGGTAGAGGATGTAGGCCATGAACAGGCCACCGAAGAACATGACTTCAGTGACCAGGAACACCCACATCCCGAGGACGGACGCCTCGAGCTGCTGCGCCATGCTGTGAAAGTGATGCTGCAGCGCCGGGTGATGTTCGTGCGGAGCGTTCGGGTTTTCCACGTTAGTTCTCCCTCGCCTTCCGGGCACGGCCAACGTAGTCATAGGCGTCTTCGGTCACGACAGGGTCGTGTTCGAAATTGAAAGTCGTGGGCGGCGACGGGATGTCCCACTCCAGACCCGTTGCGCCCCACGGATTCGCCGGCGCGTTTCGAGGCTTGAAGAATGAAGCCACCAGATAGGCCAGGATCAACAGGTAGCCGGCACCCAGCACCGCGGCGCCGCCCGTTGACAGCACGTTGAGAATCTGGAACTCCTCAGGATAGGCATGGTACCGGCGAGGCATGCCCAGATACCCCACTACGAACTGGGGGAAGAACGTCAAATTGAAGCCGACGAATACCAGCACGGCGGCGATCTTGCCCGCGGTCTCCGGATAGATGCGGCCCGTCATCTTCGGCCACCAGAAGTGGACGCCGCCCAGGAACCCCATCACGCCGCCACCGACCATGATGTAGTGGAAGTGCGCCACCACGAAGTAGGTGTCGTGCAGGTGGACGTCAAGCCCCATCGTGCCCAGGAACAGTCCGGTCAATCCGCCGATGAGAAACAATCCCATGAAGCCGAGCACCCAATAGGTCGGCGAGTCCCACGTAATGGACCCCTTGTACATGGTCGCCGTCCAGTTGAAGGTCTTCACGGCCGAGGGCACGGCGACGATCATCGTGATGATCGAGAACACCAGGCCGGCATAGATGGACTGGCTGCTGACGAACATGTGGTGGCCCCAGACCAGGAAGCCGATGATGGCAATGGCCAGGCTCGAGTAGGCCACGAAGCTGTACCCGAAGATCTGCTTGCGCGACACGGCGGCGACGAGTTCGCTGATCACGCCCATGGCGGGCAGAATCATGATGTAGACGGCCGGATGCGAGTAGAACCAGAACAAGTGCTGGAAGAGCACCGGGTCTCCGCCCACGCGCGGGTCAAAGATGGCGAAACCGAGCGCGCGCTCCGCGCCCACCAGCAGGATGGTGATCGCCACGACGGGCGTGCCCAGGATCATGACCAGGCTGGTCGCGTAGTGCGCCCACAGAAACAGCGGCATCCTGAACCACGTCAGGCCAGGGGCCCGCATCCGGTGGATCGTGACGATGAAATTGAAGCCCGTGAGAATCGAGGAGAACCCGGCAATGAACACACCGAGGGCCGCCAGCGTCACGTTGGTGTTCGAGGCCATCGAACTGTACGGCGTATAGAACGTCCAGCCCGTGTCGACGCCACCCAGCGCCACGGCGCCGATCGTCAGCGACGCCCCGGCCACATAGAGATACCAGCTCAGCAGGTTGATCCTGGGAAATGCCAGGTCCTTGGCGCCGCACATGATCGGCACCAGGAAGTTGCCCAGCGTGGCCGGAATCGACGGAATGAGGAAGAAGAAGATCATCACGACGCCGTGCAGCGTGAAGACCTTGTTGTACATGTCCGCCGTGAACAGATCCCCCTCAGGGGTCATCAACTCGGTGCGAATGCCGGCGGCAAAAATCCCGCCGATGATGAAGAACACCGTGATCGAGATGAGGTAGAGCAACGCGATCCGTTTGTGGTCCTTGGTCAACAGCCACGACGCGATCCCGTGGGGAGCGTCCAGATAGCTGCCGGCTTTGATGTCGTGATTCATAGCGATCCTTGCGCCTTACTGCCCGCCCTCAGGACTCTCCGGGGTCGTCGCCTTCAGCGTCTTGATGTAGGCGATGAGCTGGAGAAGATTCTCCTCGCTCACCGTGCCCTGAAATGTCGGCATGATCGGCTGGTACCCCAGCACGATCTTGGCCTGCGGATTCATGACGGACTCGCGCAGGTAGTTCTCGTCGACGATCACCTGCCGGCCGTCCATCAACTGCACGGTTGACCCGAACACGCCGGTCAGCACGGGACCGCGGCCGGACGTATCGGTCTTGTGGCACGTGATGCACGCCAACTGGGTGAACAGTTTCTCGCCGTTCTGGACGGCCGTGCCGGTCGACCTGCCACCGGCCAGCCAGGCCTCGTAGTCGTGGGGTTCCATCACGATGACCTGGCCGATCATTCCGGAGTGCTGGGTGCCGCAGTACTCCGCACAGAAGACATGGTAGCTGCCGGTTTTCGTCGCGGTGAACCACAGCGTCGTCAACTTGCCCGGGACCGCGTCCATCTTCACGCGGAACGCCGGAATGTAGAAGTCGTGCAGGACGTCTTCGGAACCCAACGTGATGCGCACGGGGCGGCCCAACGGCACGTGCAGTTCGTTGATTTCACGGACGCCTTCGGGATGCTGCACTTTCCACATCCACTGCTTGCCCACCACGTACACGTCCATGGCGTCAGCGGGCGGACGCGCGATGCGGAAGTACAGGTCGGCCCCCCAGAAGAACATCACCATCGCGAGAACGAAGGGGATGATGCTCCAGATCAGTTCAAGCGCGATCGAGCCGTGGATATCGTGCCCGATCTCATCCGCATGGCGCCGACGGAACTTGATCGCGAAGAACACCACCGCCACCGACACCAGCACGGCGAAGAACGAGGCGACCGCCAGAATGAAGAAGTACAGCAGGTCAACTTCACTCGCGATCGAGGATGCCGCCTGCGGGAACAGAGGAAAACTACTCTGCATTACCGATTACCCGTTGCGGTGGAGGCCACCGCCCTGTTCTGCTGGCGATCGCGCCGCAGGTGAACGAACACGAAGGCCCCGATGCCGAGCAGCGTCAGAATTGCGCCCAGTTGCACAAACTTCATGATTGCCACGCTGTACTTGCCTGTGGCGGGGTCGTAGTGGAAACAGTAGAGCAGTGCCTGGTCCACCAGCGTGCCAATCTGGCCCTCGCCGGCGGACACCATCGCAAAACGAAAGTCCATCGGCGCGAATTCGACACCGTAGAGGTACTTCGACACATGCCCTTGCGGTGTCAGGACCGTGACGGCCGCGGGGTGCGCATACTGGTCGATCGCTTCGTCGTAGGCATACCGGAAGCCGACGGCATCGGCGAGCGCGTCGATGGCCTGTTGGCGGCCGGTCAGGAAGTGGATACCGGCTTCGGCCGTCGGCCGCTGATAGTGTGCCAGGTAGCTGGCTTTCTTGGCCTGCGCCATCGCCGGCGTCTCGCCCGGATCGAAACTCACCACGATGATGTCGAAGTCGCGGCCTGCGTCGAGCGTCAAGGGCTGCATCGACGAGAACAACCCGTTGAGCACCTGCGTGCAGAGCATCGGGCACTCGTAGTACACCAGCGCGAGCACTGCCGGCCGAGTCCCGAAGTACTGGCTCAGCGTCACATCCTTGCCGGCTTCATCCACAAAGGCCAGGTCGAGGGGCACCGGGAAATCGAGCTTCTGGTCGATCCGCACGTCCTTCAGAATCGGCAACGGCGCCATCGCGGGTTGCCCTGGCGCGCTCGACCCTGGCGCCGTCCGCTGCGCGGCTGGCGACACCACGGCGGCGGCAACCATTGCGGCTGTCACACACACCATGAAGAATCCCTGACGTCCGTTCATCGTTGTGGCTCTCGGACCGGAAGGCCCCGCTCAAGCAGCAGGTCTTTCGCTCGTTCGATAGGCAGCCGGACGACACCGGCGTTCTGATCCACCCACCCGTAGGTGGTCAGCATCTGTTCTTCGTGCGATCGAAACTTCTCCAAGTTGACGGGCTCGTTCACCAGCAGAGACGGCACCGGCGCCATACTCCCGCTCTCCACCCGACCATCCACAATGGTGGGCTGCACGGGGGCGGCCGCCAACGGCGCGCGATCGGTATCACCGGCCACAGCCCGTGACTCCATGAACTTGAAGAGCCCGACGACGATCGCGTAGCACACGAGCGTCAGAATCGTCAGAATGATCATCGACCAGGCAAGGCCCCGGTAGTGAACACCGTCGCCCTCGGTGCGGACCGTTCCGGAATCCGGGTGATTAATGTCCTTCATTGATCACTGCTTCCTCGAAATACGGGTCGTTCGCCGGAACCAGGGCACGGCTTCCCAGGTTGCGGTAGAACAAGAACAGCCAGGGCAGGGCCATCCCGAGTACCATGGCGAAGTCCAGCCAGTGCACCGTGGATTCGTGGCGGAACACCGGACCAATGGTCCACACCAGATCCACCACGCGCATGACCAGCACGAAGAGCGCCACCCGCGACAGCATCCGGCCATGCCGCTTGAGATCACGCGAGAGCAGCAGCACGAACGGCGCCACGAAATGGCCCAGCAGCACAACGACGGCCCACGGAGCCCAGTGCCCCTGCAGTCGCTCGATATACCAGGGAATTTCCTCAGGCAGGTTCGCTGACCAGATGATCAACAGCTGTGAAACGTTGAAGTAGGCCCACAACATCACGAACGCCAGCATCAACTTCCCGTAGTCGTGGAACCGCTCGGCGCTGGTCACGTCTGAAATGGGCTTGGAGCCAGACAGCCCCTGCAGGACCAGAATCGTAAATGCCAGGGTCGCCAGTCCCTGTCCGCCCACCGTCAGCACGCCGAAGATCGTGGAATAGAAATGCGGGTCGAGCGACATCACCCAGTCCACGCTCATGAACGTCACGGTCAACATGAACAACACGAGCCCTGGGCCGGACAACACGCGGAACCGCCGGTCCAGCGGCCCCGGCCCGACTGGCGCCGTCTCATCCTGCGCCTTCGACCATCGGCTCAGCGTGAACGCCAGTCCAATCCAGATGGCGAAGTACAAAACCGCGCGTCCGTAGAAGAAATTCGGGTTGAGATAGGCCGCCTTCGCGACGAGAACCGGGTCGGTGGCTGCTTCCGGCCGCGCCCAGAGGAACAACGTCTCGAGGTTCAGCGCGATGGGAATGAACAGCACCGCCATCAACGGCAGTGTCCGCGTCGCCGCTTCGAACACCCGCCGGCCCACCAGACCCCAGGCGCCGCCGCTCAGGTGCTGGATCATCAGCAGCGCCAACGAACCGAGCGACAGGCCAATCCAGAACATGTAGGCGATCAGATACGACTGGAGGAACTGCAAACTGTCCACCATGACATACCCCGCCGCGCAGGCTGCGGCCCCCACGCCGCCCAGCAGCAACCCCCGGCTGCTGAGCCGGCTGAGATCGGCTGTCGGACGCTCCTTGAGCATCTCCGCCGGCTTCCAGTCGCTTGTCATCGGTGAATCTCCACAGGGGCGTCGGTCGCCGCGGGCGCCTGCCCGCCCCTCAGCAACTGTTCGAGCATGTCAGCCGGCACATCGGCCGTCGTCGCCTGATGGCTCAGTTGAAGCGCTCGCACGTAGGCGATGATCTTCCAGCGGTCTTCCACCGGAATCTGGTCGCGATAGTCCGGCATCACGCCAAATCCATTCGTGATGACGTCGTAGATGTAGCCAACGGGCGCTGCTTTCAGGCGGTCGATGTGCAACGACTGCGCCTGCCGGAAGCCGCGCTGCACGACCATGCCATTCCCTTCGCCGGTGCGGGCGTGGCAGGGCGCGCAGTACACGTTGAAGCGCTCCTGTCCCCGGTTCAGTTCCGTGTGCGTGATCGCGAATGGAAACGCGGCCACCGGTTTGCCGTCAGGCCCCTTGCCTGTGTGCAGGAACGTGTCATCGTTCAACTGGCTGCGCGCGACGGTGCCCTCGACCAGCGGGCGGGCGGAACTGCCATTGAGGAACAGATCCGACTTCTCCAGCGGGTCGTATCGGGGCGCGTCGTGCATGTCCTGACGGCAGCCGGCAGCGGTCACCGAAACAAGGGCCAGCAAGACGACCGACGTCGCTATGGTTCTATTCATCAACGGACACCACCTCGCGCGGATGGAGACTCGCCAGGAATGCAGCAGTCTGTCCGGCATCGAACTTCGGATCTGCGGCCTCGATCGCCAGAAAGAACGATGACTGGCTGGCCGTCGAAAAACGCTTCGCGTTGAAGACGGGATGGTAGGGCTGCGGCAATCCATTCAACACGATCATGGAAATCCCGGCGGAGAACGCCGCGAACAGGATCGTCAACTCAAATGTCACCGGAATGAACGACACCCACGAGTGGAAGGGCCGGCCACCGATGTTCATCGGGTAGTCGATGACGGAGGTCCAGAACTGAAGACCGTATCCAGTCATGCACCCTATCAGACCGCCAGCCAGCACGAAGGGCGCCACCTTGCGTTCGGTCATGCCAAGGGCTTCGGCGAGGCCGTGAATGGGCATGGGGGAGTACGCGTCGGTCCGCGTGTAGCCCGCGCCGCGCACCTTCTGTGCGGCTTCGAGCAGGGCCTGGGCGGAATCAAATTCCGCCATCAGACCGTAGACCTGCGACGATGACTGCGCCTGATGATCCATCAGTGCGACCCTCCTTCTGGCGTCTGCTTCGTGGCAGCCTCAGGCAGCAGCGTGCGCATTTCGAAAATGGAAATCGCCGGCAGGACTCGCACGAACAGGAAGAACAGCGTCACGAACAAGCCGATCGTTCCGGCAAACGTGAGGAAATCCCATCGGGTCGGACTGAACGACGCCCAGGACGAGGTCAGGAAGTCGCTGCTCAGACTGGTCACGATGATCACGAATCGTTCGAGCCACATCCCGACGTTCACGAACATCGCCACGGTGAAGAGCACCGCGATATTCCGGCGGTACTTCTTGACCCAGAGCAGCTGCGGCACGATGAAGTTACACAACAGCAGCGCCGGGTAGGCCCAGGGATAGAAGCCGTCAAAGATGCGCAGGCGCAGCATCTCACGTTCGTAGAGGCTGCCGCTGTACCAGCCGAAGAACAGTTCGCACGCGTAGCCATACACAACGATGAGCCCGGTCACGAGCGTCACCTTGGCCATGTTCTCCAGGTGCCGCATCGTGATGAAGTCGTGGAGCTTGTAGATCGCCCGCAGCGGAATGGCCAGCGTCAGCACCATCGCGAAGCCGGCGTAGACGGCACCGGCGACGAAGTACGGCGGAAAGATCGTCGCGTGCCAGCCGGGCAGGTTCGAGACCGAGAAGTCGAAGCTGACCACCGTATGCACCGACAGGACCAGCGGCGTCGACAGACCGGCCAGGATGAGGTACGCGGTCTCGTAGCGGTACCAGTGCCGCGCGGACCCGCGCCAGCCCATCGCCAGCACGCCGTAGAGTTTCTTGATCAGCGGCTTCTCCGCCTTGTCGCGGAAGGTGGCCAGGTCGGGGATCAGGCCGATGTACCAGAACAGCAGCGAGACCGACCCGTAGGTGGAGACCGCGAACACGTCCCAGATCAGCGGGCTGCGGAAGTTCGGCCACAACCCCATCACGTTGGGGTACGGCAACAACCAGTAGACCGCCAGCCACGGCCGGCCGGTATGGAAGATGGGAAAGATCATCGCGCACGCCACGGCGAACAGGGTCATGGCCTCCGCAAACCGGTTAATCGACGTGCGCCAGTCCTGCTTGAAGAGCAGCAGAATGGCCGAGATCAGCGTGCCTGCGTGACCGATGCCGATCCACCAGACGAAGTTGATGATCGGGAAGGCCCATGCGACTGGAACCTGATTACCCCAGATGCCGACGCCCTTGAACAGCAAGTAGGTCAACGACATGAGGAGGCACATCAACAAGACGAGCCCGACGCCCATGAACGCAAACCAGGCGGCGGGCGTGTTGTGCGTCAGGACAAGCGCAGACAGCTTGTCTGTGATGCCGCTGTAGCTGTAGCCGGGTGTAATCACCGGCACCGCGCCGAGCGGGTCCTGCTTGGTATTGTGGCTCACGTCCACCGACTATCTCCGTTCGTCCGGTCTCTAATGACCGGAAGCCTTGTTGCCCGACGACGTTTCACTCGGCAGCGCCGGATTCGGGTTGCGGACTACCGCCAGGTATGTCGTCCTCGGACGAGTGCCCAGATCTTCCAGTAGCCCATAGTTGCGGTCCTGCGCGGCCAGTTTCGACACCTGGCTGTCGGGACTGTTGAGGTCTCCGAAGACGATGGCGTCGGCCGGGCACGCCTGCTGGCACGCCGTCTGGATTTCCCCATCGGCAATCGGCCGCTCGCCAGTTTTCGCGTCGATGCGCGCATGGTTGATGCGCTGCACGCAATACGTGCACTTCTCCATCACACCGCGGCTGCGGATCGTCACGTCGGGATTCCGCTGCGCCTTCAACTCCGGCGTCGTGAAGTCGGAGTAGAGCATGAAATTGAAGCGACGCACCTTGTAGGGACAGTTGTTCGAGCAGTAGCGGGTGCCGACGCAGCGGTTGTAGACCATGTCGTTCAGGCCCTCATCGCTGTGAACCGTGGCGGCGACCGGACAGACCACCTCGCACGGCGCGTCCTCACACTGCTGGCACGGCAGCGGCTGATGATACGTGCCCGAGGGCTCCGCAGGATCGCCTTCGAAGTACGTGTCCACGCGGATCCAGTGCATTTCGCGGCTGCGCTTGACCTGATCCTTGCCGACCACGGGAATGTTGTTCTCGGCCACGCACGCGGCGATGCAGACACTGCAACCGGTGCAGGCATTGAGATCGATGGCCATGCCCCACTTGTTGCCGTTGTATTCGCGGGGCGGATACAGCGTGAGGTTGTCCGCAGGCTTATGGCCCATGTGCTTCACGATTGCCGGATCGGCCTGGTAATCGACCGCGTCAACGATTCGGACCGAGTTGCGGCCCTCCATCGCGAAGTGGGTCTGCGTGGACGCGAGGGTGTGCGTCTCACCGGTGCGCACCATCGACGCGCCGCTCTCGAACCACGGCGCCTGCGCCGTGCGAATCACGAACGGGTTCGCGCCGATGTTCGAGCCCACTCGGCCGGCCTTGCGCCGACCGTATCCGAAATGCACCACCAGGACATCGTCGGCCGTCCCGGGCATGACCCAGACGGGCATCTTCACGGTGCGTCCACCCAGCGTGATCTCAATCACGTCTTCGTTCTTGAGGTGGTTCTGCTCGGCGGTCGTGAAGCTGACATACACCGCGTTGTCCCAGGTCAGCTTCGAGAGGGGCTTGGGCAATTCCTGCAACCAGCCGTTGTTCGCGTACCGCCCGTCAAGGACGGTGGGATCGGGCCGGAACACCACTTCCAGGCCGGTTGCCGATGCCGGCGGCGCATCGAATGCGTCGTTCGCCGGCGCCATGGGCACCTCGGCGCCGTCCCGCAACAGCGACGTGCTGGCAATGAATCCATCGTGCAGGACCGAGCGCCAGAACGCCTCAACGGTGGCGAATGGCGCACCCGCAGGGTCCGTGAAATCGCCGGATGTGAAGGCGCGTGTCCAATAATCCTTGACGAGTTCTGCCGGCGTGCGACCCGGCGCGCCATTCAGCGCGGACAACAGCTCCACGGCTTGACGCCCGTCATACAGGGGCGCGATCAGGGGTTGCTGGAGCGAGACCGTCCCGTCGAAGGCGCGCGCATCGCCCCACGACTCCAGGAAGTGCGCCTCTGGCACGTGCCAGTCGCACAACTCCGCCGTCTCGTCGTAGTACAGGCCCAGGTGAATGCGCGTCCCGACCTTGCCGAGCGCCTCGGAGAATCCAATGTCAGCCGGTGTCGTGAACACGGGGTTGCCGCCGAGCACCAGCAGCACGTCCACCTTGCTCGCGTTCATGTCCTCCACAAGAGAGGAAAGGGACGCAGCCCCATCGGCCGGGCCGGCGGCCACGGGCGCGGTGTAGATAACGGTGGACCCGACGTTCCCCAGAGCCTCGTTCATCGCCCGCGCCAGCGCGTGGACCGCGGCAGGCTGATGCGGCCCGGCCACGACCACCGACCGGCCGCGGTGATCCATCAGGTCCTGGGCCATGACCGGCAGCACCTTCTGGATGGCCTCACTGAGCGCACCAGACTCCGGTGCCGACACGCCAACCGCCGTCGCCAGCGCGCTGGCGACGCCATGCACGTCGCGGGCCTTGACGGCCACGCGGTGCGCGGCCTTGGCACCCGTCAGTGTGGGCACGGGCTCGACCACGTAAAGACGGTTCTGCTGATCGGCCGGCGTCCCGATGCGGCGCCGCGACGAGAAATCCTTTGTGTAGCGCACCGCTGACGGGCCGAAACCCAGGAAGTCCGCGTCAAGCGAGACGACGACGTCGGCGTTCTTGAAGTGATAAAGCGGGGTCGCCGCGGGCCCGCCGGCCTGCACGGTGCCGTACACGGCGTCCCACTGATGCCACTTCGCCTCCGGCAAGTCGGTCAGTATCCTGTGCAACTGCTCGATCAGGGTGGGGGACGTGATCGGCTCGGTCAGAATACGCAGGCCGGCCCCGTCGAGGGATCGCTGCGTGTTGAGTGCCGCCTGGAGGGCGGCCGTGAAACCCGCCCAGGTCTTCGTATCACCGCGGTAACGCAACGTGCGCGAGCGATCGGGGTCATACAGCGACAGTACGGCAGCCTGGCCGAAGACATCCGTGGCACCGAGGCTGGCCGGATGGTCCGGATTGCCTTCGAGCTTTGTCGGACGGCCCAGGTGGTTCTCGGCCAGGAGCGGCATCCCGAAACCGCCGGCCGTCATCGACGTCGCAAAGAACATCGGCCGGCCGGGAATCACGTCCTCGGGCTGGCGCACGTACGGAACGATCATCTCCTCGGGCTGACGGGTGCAGGCGCTGACACCAGCCAGCGCGAGCGAGGCCCCCATCAACTTCAGGAACTGGCGCCGGCCCGCCGGATCGTTGAACTCGGAGGCCTGCGACGGAAACTCGCGCGCAACGAAGTTCTGGAACTCCTCGGTGTTTGCCAGCTCATCAAGGCTGCGCCAATACGCGGGGCCATCGGGGGTCGTCGGGCTGGCGAGGCGAGTGCGAATGTCTGCGAATGTCATCGGTGGCACACCGAGCAGCTGGTCATGTGAGCGATCCCGGCAACGTTGTATTCCTTCTTCAGCCTCAAACCCAACTCCAGCTGGTCCGCCGGCGCTTCGTAGGCCATGTTGAAGACCTCCGACCGCGGACGCAGGAATTTCTCCGGCGCGCGATGGCAGTCCAGACACCACTCCATCTGCAACGAGGTGGCCTGATAGGTCAGGGGCATCTTGTCGACCGGGCCGTGACACGTGGCACATCCAACTCCCTGCTTCACGTGTATCTGGTGGCTGAAGTACACGAAGTCCGGCAGGTCATTGACACGAACCCAACTCAGCGGCGTGTCATTTCGGAAGCTCGCCCGGACCGGTTCGAGAATGGGCGCGTTCGTCCAAATCTGGGAATGGCAGTTGATACAGGTCTTGGTCGGCGGAATTCCGGCGAACGAAGACTTCTCCACTGACGTATGACAATAGCGGCAGTCCAGACCGACGCCGCCCACATGGTGGGCATGGCTGAACTGAATCGGCTGATCGACGAACTCGCTCTGCTTGGTCAGCCACGATGAACGCATCAGCGTGAACACACCCCACCCCGCGAACAGGGTCAGGGCCATCACGGCGAAGAGACTCGAGCGGACAGCGGCGTTGGCGCTCTTAGGAAAAATCTGGCTCATAGGGCTGCGAAACGCCCCTAGCCTACTCGATCAGAAGTCAAATGCACACGGGCACCGCCGGGGCCCGAAATTGGGCGACAATGGCAGCGCGCGGGAGTGTGTTAGCCTTCGAACAAGCGTCCCGGACGGGCGGAGTACCCGGGCAGCGCCTCCTATAATGTGAAAGCTTTCACAAGGCTGTCAACCCCGTCCAAAAAGGTCCGAGTTTGCCACCGAGTGCCATCAGCCTTCGCAATGTCTCCAAGCGGTTCGGTGACCACCAGGCTGTCGATGACGTCTCTCTGACCGTGCCTGAGGGCTCGATCTACGGGTTTATCGGGCCAAACGGCTCCGGAAAAACGACCACGATCCGGATGATCATCAATATTCTGGTCCCCGATTCGGGCGAAATCTCCGTCCTGGGACGCCCCAGGGCCTCCGACGTCCGCGACGACATCGGCTACCTGCCGGAAGAACGGGGACTGTACAAGAGCATGACCGTCCACAGGGTTCTGCGCTATTACGGACAACTCAAGGGCAAGGCCCTGGCGGACATTGACGCCTCGATCGACGACTGGCTGACCCGTCTGGATCTCGGCTCCTGGGCCGACAAGAAGGTGGAAACCCTCTCCAAAGGCATGGCCCAGAAGGTCCAGTTCATCGCCTCGGTGATCTCGCGTCCGAAACTGTTGATTCTCGACGAACCGTTCTCGGGTCTCGATCCGGTGAACACCGAGACGCTCAGGGACGCCGTACTCGAGATGCGCCGGCGCGGCACGACGATTGTGTTTTCAACGCACGATATGAACGCTGCCGAACGGATGTGCGAGCGTATCTTCATGATTTTCAAGGGTCGCAAGGTCCTGGACGGCACTCTGGACGACATACAAAAGGAGTACGCCCACGACACGGCCCGGATCCGCGTGAGCGGCGGCGCGGCGGCCCTCACCGGGATGGCGTCGGTGGAGTCCATCAACGATCACGGAAACTTCCAGGAGGTACGGCTCTCAGGCGACCCTCAACTGTTTCTGCAACAACTCGTCCAGAAGACGACCGTCCAGCAGTTCGAAATCACCAAACCATCGCTGCACGACATCTTCGTCCGCATCGCGCGTCCCGCGCCGGAGGAGTCGTGACCCGCGTCCTGACCATTGCCCGCTCGGAGTTCCTGACCCTCATCAGGTCCAAGGCCTTCATTCTCAGCATTGTCCTGATGCCGATCATGATGGTCGCCCTCTTCTTCTTCATGGACTACGCCGAGAGCCACATCGACGTGGAGACCCGGCGATTCGCGGTCATCGATCACACGGGCGAGTTGTACCCGGCACTCGAGGCCGAGACCGACGCCCACAACCGGGACACCCTCGAGGACGGCACTCGCACGGGGCCGGAGTTCATCGCGACCCTGGTCGAGATGGCGGGCCGCTCGACCGACGACGTCAAGGTGGACCTGTCCGATCGAATCCGCAGGAAGGAACTTTTCGCGTTCATCGAGATTCCAGCAGACGTCATCACGACCGCCGAAGATCCGCCCGCGATCGCGTACTACGCCGAGGCCACCTCGTACGAGGCATTGCCGTCATGGCTGCGTGCGACGCTGAATGATGAGATCACGAAGCGCCGCTTCGATGCGGCCGGCATCGATCAGGCGTTGATCATCCGCCTCAACGTCCGCGCGGACATCACGACCTTCGGCCTGGTGGAACGCGCACAGGACGGCAGCGTCGCCGAAGCCAAGGAAGTGGACAAACTGGCGCGATTCGTTCTGCCGGTGTTCTTCCTGATTCTCATGTTCATGGCAGTCATGACGGTGGCCACGCAACTGCTCAACGCGATTATCGAAGAAAAGATGAGCAAGATCAGCGAGGTCCTTCTCGGTTCGGTCACGCCCTTTCAATTGTTGATGGGCAAACTCGTGGGCATCGTCACGGTCTCCCTGCTTCTGGCGGCGGTCTACATTTCCGGCGGCCTCTACGCCATCTTCAGCAGCGGCCGCTGGGACCTTCTCAATCTGGTTCTCATCGCGTGGTTTCTCGTGTTCCTGGTGTGCGCCGCCCTGATGTACGGCTCGATCTTTCTCGCGCTGGGCTCGGCGTGCAACGACATCAAGGACGCCCAGAGCCTGATGCAGCCGGCCATGCTCCTGATTGTCCTCGCCTATCTGGGCTCCATCGTGGTCATTCAGAACCCCGACTCGGGCGTGGCGGTGGGCGCGTCGTTCTTTCCCACGATGAGCCCATTCCTGATGATGCTGCGGCTGGCAATGCCGCCGGGACCGCCCATGTGGCAGGCTGTGCTGTCAGTGGTCGTACTTATCGCTTCCACGGCGCTGACCGTGTGGGCCGGGTCGCGCATCTTCCGCGTCGGCGTCCTCATGCAGGGCAAAGCGCCGACTCTTCCTGAACTGCTCAAGTGGATTCGAGCGTAGGTCAGGACATTCGCGGCCTACTTGATGACAATGTTGACGTCGAACTTCCGGTAGTTGGTGTAGGTTGATTCGGCCGTGACGATCTCCCGCACCCGGTTGATCGTGCCCTCGTAGCGCTCGGTCAGGGACGCGGGCAACCACAGGCCGAGTTTGCCGTTCTCAGCAAACGCAGTGGTGAGCCGGGCAGTGATCGTGCCGTCCTTCAGGGCAATCACCGTCCGGCGCAGGCGGCCGGTGGCTGCCTCAATGACCAACTCGCCCTTCGCGAAGATCTGGCTGCCATCGGTCCCTCGCACCAGAGTGGGCCGGTCGCGCTCGGTGAACGCCACGGTCACGAATACTCCGTCCGGCCCCCGCTCTACGCTGCGGCGTTCGAACTTGAAGCGGTTGCGATGTCCGTCGTCGAGGATGACCAGCGCCAGCATGGGGTCGTTGAAATTCCGCTCGATGGACCCCAGATTGTAACGGGCGTTGCGGTCGGCCACCTGCCGCCCGATACGCGTGAAAGAGCCACGGCTCAGCAATTGACGCAGGTTGTCACGGTTCTCCACCGGGAGGCCGTCAACGATGGCGACATCCCGCACGGAGAGCCATCGACCGTCGGCCGGCACATACGAGAGGAAGAAATCGCCCGACGTCTCGAGTCGCGCGACCGGGACGCCCTCCTCGTCCGCGACTTCCTGCACATTGACTTCATCGGCGAGAAGGAACTCCCACGCTTTCTGGTAGGCCTTGACGTACGACGCGGCTTTCGCGACGACCGCGCGGACCGACGTGTCCGGGGACGGTGCTGGCGTCTGGGCCCACGAGGCCAGCGGCATCACACTGGCGCACATCACGAACGCCGCAAACCCCGCGCGCACTAGAACGTCAAGCCCCCGCCAAAGTTGATCCGTGTGCCTGCTCCCCTGCCGTGGGCCACCGACAGGCTCAACCGGAACGCGGTTGCGGTCAGCCACAGGCTGCCCCCGATCCCGGTCTGCCGCACCTGGTCCTTCAGTCGCTGACCATGGTCGTACGCCACGCCGGTATCGACAAAACCACTGATACCGAATCGCCCGACTGACAACGGAGAAGTCAGCGGGATCAAGACTTCGGCAGAACCGGCGACGACGATATCGCCGATGAACGCGCCGGCTTCGAACCCGCGAAGGCTGGACCAGCCGCCCAATAACGGCTTGAGATACGCGGGCTGCGGCCCGTTGGCGCCCTGGCGCATCACGCGAACCGCCAGGACAGTCTGGCCGATCAATCCGACATAGCCCCGGGCATCGACGTGGGTGCGGTGAAGCGAGGCGCCGCTCGTAAACGCCACTCTCTCCCAGGCCGCCGTGGCCAGCACCGCGTTGCGCGGATAGGTCGGGTTGATTCGGGTATCCAGCGTCGCGTCGGCACCAACTGTCCGCAGTTCGGCCGAAAGGGGGCCGAACGTCACGTGTTCCCACGCGGCACCGCCGCCGACACGCACCTGCCGGAAGGCGTGTTCGACGCGGGCCCACACCCGCCCGCGATCATCGTCTTCGTCGAACGCTGGATTGGTGCGTCGCTGGATCGACGCACCAAGTTTCACCCGCGTCAACACGCCCGACGGGAAGTTCTTTTCAAGTTCCACTCCCGCCCGCCTCGTTCCGCCCCATGACAAGGGAAACGACAACCGACTGCGTTCTCCGACCGGCCCGGCAATCGACGCCATGACGCCGTACGTCAGCCCGTAGCCGTCCTCGCCGTCCAGGATGGGCAGGAACATGAAGTTCCGAAAGCCGGTCCGGCGCTTGATGACCGCGACCTCCTCGCCGTCCGGCCCCTCCTCGAATGCAATCCGCACCGGGCCTTCATTCACGATGATGACGACCGAGATCTGAGACAAGTCCGAAATGGAAGCGAACCGCTTCAGCACTTCGACGTCATCAAACTTCCCTGAAGCCCTGAGTCTTGCGCTGACCTGGGCCATCGTCTCCGAAGTCACCGGGCTCCCCACGATGATGCCGGCGATGGCGACAACCTCTTCGTCCGGGGTGACGTGATTACCGTGCACGCGAATTTCTGCCACAACCTCGGCGGGTTGTGCGACCGGCGCCTGGACGGCCGGCGTCAGCGTCAGGATCGCAGCCAGAACGAGCGGTGTCATTTGATCCTCGACGTCGTGGTCGCCAGTTTGTAGTCGTGATAGTCGAGCCGGTATCGCGCGTCCATTTCGCCGATCGCCAGCATCGCCGAAAAGTACACCTCGACGTCCTTCGGCAGCCACACGTCCGGAAACGGCTGATGCATCGTCATCGTCGCGGTCACTTCCGTCGGACGGGCAAGCCAGGCAGCCGGCATGAAGTCCAGGTTCACGTTGCCGAAGTCGTACTTGACGATCTGGTGGGCGGACGGTTCGATCCATAACGTGACCACCGAGACCTTGTTCATCATCCGTTCCAGTGCCGCGTCCTCGTTGTCCTCTTTGTTGATGTTCCCTTCCGCGCGGCGTTTCACGCGCACGTCCTGTTCATGTGAAAACAGCCGCGCCGGGTAGTACTCCACTTTCAGCAGTTCAAGGCCATCCAGTGTTTCGCGTCCGACAAACACGTACTTGCCTTCCTCGAACTTGAATCTGAGGAAATAGGCCGAGGAAATGAACTGCGGTTCGCGTGACTGACGAATCAGCCCCTGCGTGTCCATCGGCACAACCGCCTCCGGGTCTGCCCCAGGGCGTGAATGCTCGACGGTCACGCCGCCGCGAATGGACACGCTGCCGCTCTGGCCGGCGCGCCGCTTTTCGAGGTTCTGTTCCCGTTCCAGAAACTGATCCTCGTACTTCCGCCGGTCCTCCTCGGAGACGGCCACGCCGTTGGACTTGACCGGGCTCCGGACAAAGAAGCCGTCGCGCAAATACCAGGTGTAGTCGCGGCGGTCACCCCAGAGCGGAATCTTGCCCGGTCCGCGAATCTCGATCTGCTCGCGTTCGTCGAGCACGTACTGCTGGAACTTCTTCCAGTTGTCGTCTCGCTTCGCCACCACTTGCTTCATGAAGGCGTCAAGATCGCTCTGCGACACGGGCGCTGAAGCGCCCGCCAACACGATGCCGCTGGCCGCAACCAGCCCAACCAGCGTCAGGGCTCCATACAATCGTTGCTTCACCGAAGCCTCCATTCCCGCAAACACTTCCCTGGCACGCCCGCGCTCCTCAAAGCAGCAGGGCCTCGACCCGATGGGCGTGAACGATGCTGTCGAACGGGGACCACTGGAAGATCGTGAACCGCCCATCCTGCGACGCGACCAGCGCGGTCGCTTCCGGCTGATCCCAGGCGAACTGGGCGGCCGAGAGATGGCGCGTCCCGCCCAACTGTGAAGGAGTCACCAACTCGGGTTCGTGGTCGCGAATCGGCTCTGTGACCAGGACTCGTTCGACGGGCGGCCGCGATCGCCGACGGCTGATCTTGGCGCCAAATGCCAGCACGTGATACGCGGTCGTCATGATCATCGCGCCGTCCACAGCCGTCAGGCCGGCGATCGCGTCAACCGACCGCCTCAGGTCTTCCTGCCATTCGTGCGTGCGGCGCTCCTCGTGTTCCCGCCCCATCAGGTCGGCCAATTCCGTGAACCGCGGGGCCACCGCATACACGACTGGTTCGACGACGGACTCCCGCCACTGGTCGTCCCCCTCAGGCACGATCAGCAGGGCACCGCCGCGACCATGCGCCCGCATCGACGCGGCCAGGTGCACGAGGAGGCTCACGGACTCGCCTCTCGTATTGACCTCATTCTGGCCAAGCAGCGCCCTGAGCAGACCCGGACAGTCCGGCCCGGCTGCCGTCCCTTCGTCGACGATCTTGATCTGGTCGCCTTCCAGCACAGCAATATTGACGAACTTGCCGAAGGGTTCGTTGCGATGCTTGATCACCAGGAGACCTGAGCCGATCACCTCCAGCACGAAACAAAATGCGGGAATGCTGCGGGTGGTTCCCCAGACCCGGAGCGCTCCATCGACGGGCCAGACGCCCAGGTGAATGCCCGGACGTTGGACGGCCGGGGCCAATTTGGCGATCGCGGCCGGACGCAGTGGCAGCCACTGGGAAAACGTGAGCGCCTGGCCGGCATGACCGGGCGGCAACAACGCCAGCGAGATCGTCGGCATGACCCCCTCCTCGCGGCGAAGACTGGCCCAGAAGGCTGTGTCGATCATCGCTTCAATGGCCGCGAGGTCTGGCACGACGCCCAAGTCGATCCGGCCCTTCGCGCGGGCGGCAGCCAGGTGGCGGGCAAAGTGTTCGTGTACCGTCGCCGCGACATGGCGCGCGACAGGATACGCGGGCTCGGTCATCCCTCCTACGCCCTTCCAGCGAACTCACGCGTCTCGCTGTGAACCTTCACCTTTTCGCCTTCTTTGATGAACAGCGGCACGCGCACTTGCAGGCCCGTCTCCAGGACGGCGAGTTTGGTGACACTGCCGCTACTGGTGTCGCCCCGAACCGCCCCCTCACACGACTTGACGGCCAATTCCACGTGGGCCGGGAACATGACCGCAATCGGATTCCCGTTGTACTTCTGCACCTGAACTTCCAGGTTGTCGACCAGCAGGTACCGATCGTCCCCGAGCATGTCGTCAGACAACGTCAGGGTCTCGAACGTCGCCTGATCCATGAAGTGGTGCCCGTCTGAATCCGAGTACAGGAACGTCGTCGGCACCTTGGTCAGATCGGGTTCCGCGAACTTCTCTCCCGCCTTGAACGTGCGGTCGAACACGGCCCGGGTGAGCAGGTTGCGCATCTTGACGCGCACGAGCGTCTGGCCACCTCTGGCTGTGGGCTTCGAGACGTCAACGTCAATGCAGTTGTAGGGCGCGTTTTCGTACTCGAAGTACGACTTCCGCTTGATCTCGATCGCCTCTATCAGGGATGCCATTCACCTATTCTAGTGGATGGCGTGACGGTTCAGTCCGCGCGGAGGGCCGTCAGCGGATCAACTCGAGAACCGCGGCGCGCAGGCACCCATGAGGCCAGCGCGGAAACCCCGACGAGCAGCAAGGGCACCCCGGCGAAGACCAGCACCTGACTGAGCTGCTCCGGAAACAATGCGGCGATCAGCACAAAGGCAAGCAGCCATCCCACAACCACGCCGGCCGTCGCGACGCGAACACTGGCGCCCAGTTCCTCTGCGATCAAGCGCCGTGGCGTGGCGCCAAGGGCCAGCCGCAGACCCAGTTCATTGGTCCGAAGCGAGACCGTATAGGACACGAGTGAATAGATGCCCAGCCCGGCCAGCACCAGCAGGAGCGGCCCCAGCACCGCAAACAAGCGTGCCGGCACGCGACGAAAAACCAGGTTCGTCTCGACGTGATCGGAGAGCGTCCGCACGTTGAACACCGGCAGATCGGCGTCGATGGCCTTGACAACCTGACGAACGCCTGAGGACACGGCTGTTTCGGCTCCAGGTCGCGTCCGCACATGAATCTCACCCAGGCCGGGCCCGCCGTCGCGATACGAAAAATAGAGCGCCGGCGTGGCGGGTTCACCGAACGCATTGGAAAGGGTGGTCTTGACGACGCCGACAATCAGGTAAGACTCTCCGCGAGCCTCGACCCGATGAGCGAGCGCGGACTCAGGGCTTGCAATACTCTCGCCGGAGGTCATGTAGCGATCAACAAA
>JAHEFO010000151.1 GCA_024640135.1 Acidobacteriota bacterium | reverse complement strand
CGCCGGCCAGGACGTTCTGAACCATCTGGTCGTCGCGGTCGACGAGGCTGCGCACAGCCAGTTGCAGGCGTTCTTCCGCCAGACCTCCCATCTGAAGGAGTCGTCCCTTGAGATCATCGAGTTCGTCCTGAAAATGTCGCACGTGCCGCTCCATAAGTGGGTCCTGCCTGGTCAGCCGAAGCGGCCGGTGACATAGTCCTCCGTCAGTTTCTCGGTCGGACTCGTAAATATCTGTTCAGTGGGGCCCGATTCGACGAGCCGGCCGAGCCAGAAGAACGCCGTGCGGTCTGAGACGCGCGCCGCCTGCTGCATGTTGTGGGTAACGATCACAATCGTGTAGGTCGTCTTGAGTTGATAGATCAACTCCTCGATGCGCTGGGTGGCAATCGGGTCGAGTGCCGACGCCGGCTCATCCATCAGCAGGATTTCCGGTTGAATTGCCAATGCGCGTGCGATGCACAGCCGCTGCTGCTGGCCACCCGACAGCATGAGGGCGGATTCCGACAGACGGTCTTTGACTTCGTCCCAGATCGCGGCAGCCTTGAGGCTGTCCTCGACTCGGCCCTCCAACTCTCCCCGATTCCTGGTGATGCCGTTGACCCGCAGGCCGTAGGCCACATTCTCGAAGATCGACTTGGGGAAGGGATTGGATTTCTGAAAGACCATGCCGACCCTGCGCCGGAGGTCGACCACGTCGGTGCCAGGATGGTAGATGTCGTGGCCGTCGATCAAGATCTGGCCCTCGACCCGGGCCCCTGGGATGATGTCGTTCATGCGGTTGAGCGTGCGCAGGAAGGTGCTCTTGCCGCAACCGGACGGTCCAATGAAGGCTGTGACGATGTTGGCCTGGAGGTCCGTCGTGATTGCTGACAGCGCCTGTTTCTGGCTGTAGAAGAAATCCAGCCCGGTGACCGCGATCTTGACGCCGGTGGGCGGCGCCGCGGCTCCTGGGGGCGAGGTGAATGTGGTGAGTGGACGCAGAGGGCGAATCATGCGCGAGCCTTCTGGATGCGGTCCCGGAGCACGACGGCCACCGAGTTCAGGGTCAGCAGGAGCACGAGCAACACGATAATACCCGCGGCGGCATTCTCCGCAAACGCGGCCTGGGGTCGCGATACCCAGTTGTAGACCTGAATAGGGAGAACTGTGAATGGCGACATCACGCTGGTGGGCGTGAAGTCGATGTAGGCCAGCGCGCCGATGGTAATCAGTGGCGCGGTTTCGCCGATGGCCCGCGACATCGCCAGGATCAGTCCGGTCAAGATGCCGGGGAACGCCGAAGGCAGCACCTGATGCCAGATGGTCTGCCACTGCGTCGCGCCCAGGGCATATGAGCCCTCGCGGGCCGACATGGGCACCGTCCGGAGCGCTTCGCGTGTGGACAGGATGACGACCGGGAGAGCCAACAGGGCCAGCGTGGCTCCGCCAGCCAGCACGGACGGTCCCCAGCCGAACACGCGGACGAAGACACTCAGGCCGAGGAGACCGTAGATGATCGAAGGCACGCCTGCCAGGTTCGCGATGTTGATTTCGATCAGGCGAGCCCACCGGCCGCCGCCGCCATATTCCTCGAGGTAGACCGCCGCGCCGATGCCGAGAGGCAAGGACAACGCGGCTGTGACCAGCAGGACGTAGAAGCTGCCGACCAGTGCGGGATAGATCCCTGCGGCCGCGGCGCGACGCGAGGGGTTGCTCGTCAGGAAACGCCAATCCAGGCGCTGCCATCCGTCCGACCAGACGTCATAGAGCAGGGTCATCAGGGCGACCAGGGACAGAGCCAGCACGAGGATACTGAGCGTCTGCAGGAGGCGATCCCCGGCCAGACGACGGGCACCGGCGGTCATGCGTAGACCTCACGGAACCTGCGCCGCAGCCAGTCGCTTGCCAGGTTGAGGACAAACGTCATGACAAAGAGCAACATGCCCACGGCAAAGATCGTCCGGTACCCAATCGAGCCTGCGGGTGTGTCGCCCATGCTGATTTGCACGATGTAGGCGGTCATTGTCTCAACCGGGACCAGAGGGTTGGCCGTGAGCCGCGGCTGCTGCCCAGCCGCAATCGCAACGATCATCGTCTCGCCGATGGCCCTGGACATCGCCAGAATGAACGACGCCGAAATACCCGACAACGCTGCCGGGACGACCACGCGCAGCGCCGCCTGCATCCGCGTGGCTCCGAGCGCATAGGCGCCTTCCCGGAGGCCATTGGGGACTGCGTGCAGGGCGTCCTCGGAGAGGGACGAGACGAGTGGCAGGATCATGATGCCCATGACGAGTCCGGGACTCAGGGCGTTGAACGACGACAGCGAGGGCAGGAACGTCTGCAGCAACGGGGTCACGAAGAGCAGCGCGAAGTAGCCATAGACCACTGTCGGGACGCCCGCCAGGACTTCAAGGACGGGCTTGACCACCCGGCGCACGCGCGGGTTCGCGTACTCACTGAGGTAGATCGCCGACAGCAGTCCCGCCGGCACCGCGACAGCCATCGCAATTGCCGAGACGAGGATCGTGCCGCCCACCAGCGGCAACACGCCGAACTGGGCGTCCGAAAACAGCGGTGTCCAGACCGTGCCGAAGAGGAAGGACCCGATGGGCACCTCCCGGAGGAAGGCGACGGTTTCGAACAGGAGCACGCCGATGATTCCGGCGGTCACCAGGACGGATCCGACGGCGCACGCGAACAATGCGCGCTCTATCGTCCATTCCACGTATCGCCGCGTCGTCCGCGTCACTACTGGTGGCCTTGGAGCAGTTCGGTCAGCGATTTCTGTGATTGGGCGAGGTGCTCGGCGAACATCGTTCCAGGCGTGCGGGCCGCCAGGCGTGCTTTGACGAGCGCCATTTCTTCGTCTGTCAGCGAAACGTAGCCCACCTCTTTTGAAAGAATGGGCGCGTTGGCCAGGTAGAAATCGACAAACGCCTGGACTTCCGGGCGGGCAAGCTCCGCGGGGTTCACATAGATGAACAGCGGCCGGGACAACGGACGATACGTGCCGTTGCGGACGATCTCGAATGACGGCTCAATGGGGCCATCGCCGTTGCTGGGATCCTCGTCATCAACGCCGACCAGGGCCAGAGTTCCGCGGTTTTCCTCGTAATAGGCCAAGCCCATGAATCCGAGCGCATATTCGTCTCCCGCCACGCCCTGCACAAGGATGTTGTCATTCTCGCTCGAGGTGTAGTCGCCCCGGCTGGCCTTGGACTTGCCGTTGATCGCTTCCGTGAAGTAGTCGAATGTGCCGGAGTCCACGCCGGGGCCGAACAGGTGGATGTCCTGGTCGGGCCAACCCGCGCGAATCTGGCTCCACTTCATGATCTTGCCTTGCGCCTCTGGCTCCCAGAGCGTCTTGAGTTCGGCCACGGTCATCGATGTGGCCCAGGTGTTCTTTGGATGCACCACGACGGCGAGGCCGTCATACGCGACGGGGAGTTCGATGAAACCAATCGCGGCCTGGGCGCACGCCTCGAGTTCGCCCGTGCTGATCGGCCGCGACGCGTCGGAGATAGTCGTTTCACCGCGGCAGTACTTCTTGAAGCCCCCGCCCGTGCCTGAGAACCCGACCGTTACCGGGGCGGAGCCATTGCTCGCCTTGAAGTCCTCGGCGACAGCTTCGGTGATGGGAAAGACCGTGCTCGAACCGTCGATGGCGATGATGGCGGCCTGGGAGGTCGTGGATTCGGCGCCGCCACCGCACGCGACCGTGCCGAACAGGGCCAGCGAGAGGGCTACAGGGAATGCCTGGCGAATTCTCATGGGTGAAGCCTATCCGGGCTCCATTTCGCACCAGTTTCCGAGATGTAAATTCTGTGTAACATGCCGTGTTCACTCGGCGTGGCCTGGCGAACGGTTTCAACCCCCCTGGCGGGGTCGGTCACACGACGGTGCCAGGTTTGACGACCGCCCCCTTGGGTACGATGATGATGCCGTTGCGAATGTAGTACCCGTCGCCATCGACATCCTGAAGTCCGCGGTCGTTCACCAGGCGTGCGCCTTCTCCGATGCGGGCATTCTTGTCGACAATGACGCGATCAAGGATGGCGCCGCGGCCGACGCCGAGGGGCGCCTCCGTGTGCTGTTCGTCGTAGAAATCCGCGCCAAGCAGGACCGAACGGGTGACCTTTGCGCCGTGATGGATGGACGTGCGAATTCCGACAATTGACTCCCGGACCTCACAGTTGTCCAGATAACAGCCCTCGGCCACGATGGCTTCGTCAATCGAACACTGGTGCAGGCGGGAGCCTGGCAGGAATCGCGGCCGCGTATAGATCCGCCGCGTGGGGTGAAAGAAATTGAACGGCGCCCCTCGGCGTGTGAGCATGAGGTTCACTTCGTAGAACGCCTCGACGGTGCCCACATCGGCCCAGAACCCCCGGACGAAATGGGCCTGCACCTTGTGCGTATCCAGCGCGTGGGGAATGATTTCTTTCCCGAAATCCACCGCCTGATCGCGGGCAAGGACCTCATGAAGGACATCGCGCGAAAACACATAGATGCCCATCGACGCCACAAACGGTTTGTCCGGGCTGAGCCCCGAGCCCGCCGGCCCAGGTGGTGAGATGGCCAGCAGCTCGTCAAGCCTGGCGGCGTCGGGCTTCTCCTCGAACCCGACCACTTCGTGACCGATGTCGCACTTGAGGATGCCCATCTGGCTGGCCTCATCAGGTGCGACAGGCTGGGCAGCGATGGTGATATCCGCGCCCCGCTCGATGTGTGATTCGATGAGTTCACCAAAATCCATGCGATACACGTGGTCGCCCGCCAGGATCAGGTAGTACTCCGCGTCGATGTTTCGAAAGTGTCGTGCGGCCTGGCGCACGGCATCGGCGGTGCCCTGGAACCACTGTTCGCCATCCGGCGTCTGTTCGGCGGCAATAACCTCGACAAAACCCTCGGAAAAGAGATCCAAACGGTAGGTTTGTGCGATGTGTCGGTTCAGCGACGCCGAATTGAACTGCGTCAGGACGTAGATGCGCTTGAGCCCCGCATGCAGGCAATTGCTGATTGGAATATCGATCAGGCGGTACTTGCCCCCGAGAGGGACGGCGGGCTTGGAGCGATGGTGAGTGAGGGGAAAAAGACGGGTGCCGCGTCCGCCACCGAGAACAATCGTCAGAACATCCCGCATTCCCGGTTATTCTAGCCGAGGTTCGTGCGGTTCCGCCTGGCCGGCAGACGGAAGTGGTCGGATAGGATGTGTGTCAGAGTCCGGGTTTTCGTGAGTCTGACAGTTCGGGGGATGTGTGGCCTTTCGATTCAGTTTGATTCCCAGAGAAGTTCAGTTCTTTACCTTGTACAAAGCCACGACTGCCGAAATCGAGACGGCGGCGGGGCACCTGAAAGAGATGTTCGATGGCGATGTGCCGGACGACACGAAGGTCGATGTGATCGGGGACGCCGAACACCGGTGTGACACCCTGACTCACGACACGATTCAGCGGCTGCATCGAACATTTGTGACGCCGTTCGACCGCGAGGACCTCTATGCCATGGCGACATCGCTCGACGACGTGATGGACGCCATCGATCAGGCCGCCTCGCTGGTGCGAAACTACCGCATCACCATCGTGCCCAACGGGTCGCGGGAACTCATCCACATCGTGACCCAATCGGCTGCGCGGCTCCACACGGCGATGGACGCCCTGGAGACCAAGACTCCAGTCCAGCCCCACACGGTTGAAATCAACCGCCTTGAGAATGAGGCCGACCGGGCGTACCAGGTGGCTATCCAGACGCTGTTCGAGACCGAGACCGATCCCATCAGACTCATCAAGTCCAAAGATTTGCTCGATGTGCTCGAGCAGATCACGGACCGCTGCGAAGACGTCGCGAACGTCATCGACGGCGTCGTCGTCAAGCACGGGTAGAGCGGATGGATACGGCGCTCCTGACGATCGTAGTGGTGGTGTTCGTCGCCCTGGTCTTCGACTACATCAACGGCTTTCATGACGCCGCCAATTCGATTGCGACGGTGGTGTCCACTCGCGTGCTGTCGCCGGGGCAAGCCGTGGTCTGGGCGGCCTTCTTCAACTTCGTCGCGGCGTTCTTTTTCGGCACTGCGGTGGCGAAGACCGTCGGCAAAGGAATGGTGGACCTCGAGATCGTCACGTATGGCGTGATCCTCGCGGGGCTGACCGGCGCGATTCTCTGGAACATCATCACATGGTACTGGGGGCTGCCGACCAGTTCCTCCCACGCGCTGTTCGGGGGGTATGCTGGTGCCGCCGTCGCGAAGGCCGGGTTCGGCGCGATCATTGTTTCCGGGTGGACCAAGACTCTGGTGTTCATCGTGGTGGCGCCCGTCGTCGGGCTTGTGGTTGGTCTGACGGTCATGACGAGTATTTTCTGGATCTTCCGGAACAACGCCCCTTCCGGGGTGGACCGATGGTTCCGCCGCATGCAGTTGACCTCTGCAGCGGCGTTCAGCCTGATGCACGGCGCGAACGATGCGCAGAAGACGATGGGCATCATTACCGGCGCGTTGGTCGCCGGGGGGTACCTCAGCACGTTCGAAGTGCCATTCTGGGTCGTATTGGCGGCGCATACCGCGATTGGGCTGGGCACCCTCAGCGGCGGCTGGCGAATCATCAAGACGATGGGGTCGAAAATCACGAAGTTGCAGCCCGTCGGCGGATTTGCCGCCGAGACGGGCGCGGCAGTGTCGATCTACATTGCCACGGCCCTTGGGGTCGGCATCAGCACGACCCACACCATCACCGGGGCCATCATTGGCGTGGGCGCCACGCGCCGCGTGTCCGCCGTGCGTTGGGGCGTGGCCAGGCAGATCGTCTGGGCCTGGATCCTGACGATCCCGGCCTCGGCAACGATCGGAGCGATCAGCTTCTACCTCATTCACTTCTTCGGACCGGGCCTGTAAGCCAGGGGCCCGTGGTTCAGTTGGTGTCGCGCCGTCGCGGCGGCCTGACTGGGAGTGAGGGCTACGCCAGCGCCGAATACAGGACGCGCGCAGCCAGCAAGAGCAGGGCGCCGGCCGTAACCGCTTCCAGGACGAGTCGGGCAGAGGGACGTGTGATGACGTGCCGGAGGCGGCCCAGACCAAGGGCCCACGCACTGTGGCACACAAACGCCATGCCGACGTGGGCGGCCGCGAGTTGCACGTAGTAGCCCCGCGGCGCGGCAGCCGGCACGAACGAGGGCACAACAGTCAGGTAGAACGTGATGATGGCCGGGTTCAGCAAGTTGACGGTGATGCCTTCACGCACCGCGTGGTGGTGTGTGATGTCGATGCGGGCCGAAAGGATGTCGCCGGAAACCGGCAGGGCGCGGCCGTGCCACAGTCGACGGGCGCTGGCCGATCCGAGCCAGGCCAGGTAGAGGCCGCCTGCGACCTGGACCGCTGACAGCAAGAGCGGCACGCGACCGATGACCACGGCCAGCCCCAGTCCCGCGGCGGTCGCGTGGGTCGAGTTGCCCACCGCCGCGCCGACTGCGGCAGCGATCCCGCCGGTCCAGCCCGTCGCGAGAGTGTTGCGAACGACGACCGCCGTCGTGGCGCCCGGCGTGATCGCGAGGGCGAGCGTCAGTGAGAGGTACGCCAGGAACAGCGGATTCATGGGCGCCTCTCGCTACGCGTCCGGGTCACCTGGGGGGTTGGGAACAGGCAGTGTGACGATGACGCACGCGCCGCCATCCGGCCGATTTCGAGCCGAGACACGGCCGCCGTGAAGCTCAACGAGGTGTTTGACGATCGCCAACCCCAGGCCCGTACCGCCCGGATCCAGGGTTCGCGACCGGTCGACGCGATAGAAGCGCTCAAAGATGCGGCTGAGTTCGGTGTCGGGAATGCCGGGTCCGCGGTCGCTCACCGCAACCTCCACCTCGTTGCCGGACTCGACCGCGGCAATGTCGATCTCGGCGCCTTCCGGGCTGTACTTGATGGCGTTCTCGAGCAGGTTCCGAAAGACGTTGTGGAGCTTCGCCGGATCGCCCTGGATCACCTGAGCGCCCTGTGTCAGGCGCGTCACGACGCGGAGTCCCCGGGCTGTGATGGCGGCGTCCATCTCTGACGTCACTGATTCGAGAAGGGTGTTGACCTGGCAAGGCTCGCTCTTGAGCACCTCCTGTCTGGCGTCAAGGCGCGCCAGGGTGAGGAGGTCCGTGACCAGCCGCTCCATTCTGGCCGTGTGCCGGGCGATGATCTTCAGAAACGCTCGCGCCTGATCCGGACCGGGCGGGTCGTCGGTCAGTGCCTCGACATAGCCTCGAATGGCCGTGAGCGGAGTGCGCAGTTCATGTGAGACGTTGGCCACGAAATCGCGCCGGACCTGATCGGCCTGGCGCAACTCGGTGACGTCGTGAAGCACGAGCACGGCCCCTCCCTCGCGATTGGCCTCAACCGGCACCGCGCTGGCCACGTACGACCGTCGCGATTCGTGGTCGAGCCGTACTTCCGTCGGCACCGGCCGACTGCCTGTCAGCGCGGCGGTCAACTGGGCGGCGACGCCAGGATGCCGCACGACCTCGAGGAAGGGCCGTCCGCCGGGGTCGTCAGGCAATCCCAGCATGGTGCGAGCCGCCGGATTGGTGATGAGGAGTCTTCCGGTCCTGTCCACGAGGATGGCTCCCTCGACCATTCCCTGAAGCACCGCGTCCATGTGGGCGCGTTCCCGGGCGACGTCCGCGAGCCGGGCACCCAGGTCCCTGGCGGTTTCGCCGAGTGCCCGGGCCACGGCACCGATTTCGTCCCGGCCGAAGTCGATCGTCGGCCGTGAGAAGTCACCCTCGCGGTACCGGGTGGCCAGCGCCGCGATGCCGCGAACCCGGCGGCTCAGCCACGCCGACGTGGCCCACGTCAGCAACAACGCGGCCGCCAAACCGACGGCCAGGCCGGCCCAGGCCAGACGCCGGGTCATCGCGAGGCGGCCTTCGATCCAGGTCAGCGGCAAGCCAAGCCGCACGAAGGCAACCGCGCCCCGCTGAACGACGGCCGCCGTGTACATCGTCTCTTCGCCGGTGGTCCGGCTTTGTCTCACCGCCGTCCCGAGGCCGCTCCGGCTGGCTTCCTGGACCTCCTCGCGCATCAGGTGGTTGTCGACACCGGCCAGCGCGCCGTCTGGGACGCTGGAGTCGCCGATGACCACTCCGTCAGCGCGGATGAATGTCACCCGCGTTCCCGTCAGGCCGCCAAGGACGGTGGCCTCGGCATCGGGATCGACCAGCGCGCCGCGGTCGGACAGGAGTTCAGCGGCCAGAGCCGCCTGTCGCGAGAGCGACGCCTCGATGTCGGCAAGAGTCGCCTTGCGAAGCCATGTCGTGGTCAGGGCGGTCGAGACGGCCAGGGCCAGAGTACTGGCGATCAGGATGGCGATGAACGTCCTGGTGCGAAACGTCACGATGCGGGCGCTGGCTCCTCGAGCTTGTAGCCGAACTGCTTGATCGTCGTAATGGCTCTGCTGAGGAAGGGGGCCTTCTCGCGCAGTCGTCGAATGTGCACGTCGACTGTTCGGGTGCCACCGGTGTACTGATAGCTCCACACATCGGTCAGCAGCCGGTCCCTGGAGAGCACACGTCCGCGATGTTCGATGAGGTACTGGAGCAGAAGGAATTCCTTTGCGGTCAGTCGAATGGTCTCGCCGTGAACCCGAACGACATGCTTGTCCACGTCAATCGTCAGCGGGCCGTATGTCAGGAGTCTCTCCGTGCCCGCCACGCGCTGGATGCGGCGCAGCAAAGCTCCCACGCGCGCGACAAGTTCCTTTGGGCTGAACGGTTTCGTGACGTAGTCATCGGCCCCAAACTCCAGGCCGCGAATCCGGTCCGACTCCTCGCCACGCGCAGTCAGCATGATGATCGGAATGGCTGCCGTGCCTGGTTCGGCCCTCAGGGCCTGGCACACCTCCAAGCCGTCCATGCCGGGCAGCATCAGGTCGAGGACAATCGCGTCCGGCGGGGTGGCACGCGCCAGTTTCAGCCCAGCGCTGCCGGTGGCCGCCAGGGTTG
>JAHEFO010000370.1 GCA_024640135.1 Acidobacteriota bacterium | reverse complement strand
ATCGGCAATCTGGAATCGGCAATCTGAAATCGGTATCTCGAATCGGGTATCTCGAATCGGGAATCGGGGATGCACGGGAGTCAGCGCGATCAAGCGCGTGCGGGTCACGTGCGCCCTGGTGTTTGCCACGAAATCGCGCCGCTGGGCCGCGGCCCGGAGCCGGGTTCAGCTTGGTGCCGGGGGCTATCGCCGATCGGCCGAAAGTCTGCCACAATACCCGGGCTGACTCTTCCTGGAGGCCCCATGCATTCACGACAGTCGCATTCCACTGTTTTTCTTACCTTCCTTGGTTCCGCCTTGGCGTTGATCGTGGGCGCGGCGCCGCTGGCGCAGTCCGCCACGCCCCTGGGCGCGGCCACGCCGCAGGAGGCGGTGGCCACCCTCAAGAAGGCCGCGGACGCCAAGGACATGCTGGCGGCCCTGCCGGTGATTTCGCCGGCCGGCCTGAAGCAGATCGCCAATGAAGGCGTGACCGGCTTGTTCATGGTGGTGGCGTTTGCCGATCCCGACGATCGGATGCCCGGTGATCCGGAGCCACCGAAGGCCGAACTGGACCAGAAGCGCAAACAGTACAAGGAACTGCTCGGGGTGGCGACGGCCGTCCTCAAGCCCTACGGGCTCGATGCCTTGATCGACGAGCCCGTGCTGGCTGACGCGACGCAGACGAAAATCAACGCCGCGCTGGACAAGGCCGACAACCTCGGCCTGATTACCTCGCTCTACGCCGCAATCGTCAAGGTGAGCCCGCTCCTCGGCATGACGGAGCCGCCGCAGCCGGATCCCCCGGTCCGCATCGGGACGGTGACCGGGTACGAAATTACCGGCGACACCGCGACGGCGCGGAACGACTCCGGAACGTTGAATTTCACGCGCATCGATGGCCGCTGGTTCGTGGAGCCATCGGCGTCAGCGGCGGGCGGTTCGCAGGAGCCGGCCGAGTCCGGGTTGAGCAAGACGGCTTCCGGAGAGGATCCCGAGATCGTCGTCGGCGGTATCCAAATCGCCAGAGTGGCGGTGTCGAACGACGACTTCTCCGCCAAGCCGTTCAACTCCGACAACGGGACCAAGATTGTGTTGTGGGTGAAGATGCCCGCGGGCCAGGGGTTGATCGAGATCGACGAGGACGCGTCTGTGCTGGCGCATTTCGGCGACGACAAGGGCACGAACCTCGGCGGCAGGTTCGACAGTTTTCCGGATGAGTTCAAGGACGGGAGCGGCGGCACAATCGAGATCGAAAGCACCGGGCTGCCGGCAGAAGGCGCCATCTCGTTGACCGCGGAAGGCTCACTCGCGATGACGGTCGCGGCCGCGACGAGCAAGACGCGCGTGCCCAACGTCGCGCTCAAGAACGACGCGGAGTTCACGTTCGGCAAGACTCCGATCACCATCACCGACGTGGAAGTCGATGACGACTCGGTGTCATTCACGCTCAACCTGCCCAGGCAGGTGATGGCAGGGATCAGCAACGTCGTGTTCCTGGACGCCAAGGACCAGCCGGTCGAGAGCTCCCGGACGGGCAGTGGCTACATGAACGACGCCGCCGAGATGGGGTTCAGGGTCGAGACGAAGGCCACGGCGCTGACGCTCGAGTTCGAAGCGTGGCAGGGACTGCGGACCATCAAGGTGCCGTTCAACGTCAAAGCCGGAATTGGGATGAACTGAGGTCGCCTTCCCGCAATGCAGGCGAGGGACGGGCTGATGTGACATCCTCATAGCCGCCATGAAGATTGAACCGTTTCTCCTTGAACGCTGGATGACGCGTCACGAGACGCACGTCAAGTACGACATTGCTGAGAGCGGCATCCTGCCGTTGACCGTCAACGACCTCTTGTCGTTCGAACCCGAGGAGGCTCGTGCCGCCGCCCTCGAGGCTCTCCTCCGGCTCCCGCTTGGCTACAGCGAGGCGCGCGGGACAGCCGCTCTTCGGTCGGCGCTGGCCGCGACGTACACGTCGGTGACGCCAGAGCAGATCCTGGTCACGACCGGCGCGATCGAAGCCAACTATCTGCTGTTCAATGTCCTGCTGGATGCGGGCGATCATGTCATCGCGCCGTATCCGGCGTATCAACAGCTCTACAGTGTGCCGCGGGCGATTGGCTGCGAGGTGTCGTTGTGGCACGTCGGCCCCGAGACCAGCTATCGCTACGACGTGGACGCGCTGGAACGGCTGATCACGCCGAACACGAAACTCATCGTCGTCAATACGCCGCACAATCCGACCGGGGCGATGCTGTCGCCGGCCGATGCACAGCGCGTGTACTCGCTGGCGGAGTCGGTGGGCGCATGGGTGATCGGGGATGAAGCCTATCGCTGGCTCAGCGTACCCGAGGGAGATCCGTTCGCGCCGCCCGTGGTGGACATGGGTGCTCGCGGGATCAGCGTCGGAACTTTGTCGAAACCATATGGCCTGCCGGGACTGCGCATCGGGTGGATGGCCGGGCCCCCGGACGTGATCAAGCAGTGTTGGGGGATGCGGGACTACATCACGCTGAGCCCGGGCAAGCTCAACGACGCGCTGGCCTGCCTGGCGTTGCGTCATCACGATCAGATCGTGGCGCGCAACCGGGAAATCATCGTGGCGAACCTGGCGGCTGCGTCGGCGTGGATCGACGCCAGGCGCGATGTCCTGTCGTGGACGCCGCCGCGCGGGGGCCTGCTCGCGCTGCTGAAGTACGACCTGCCCATCGATTCGCTGACGCTGGCTGACACGCTGGCGACCGAGTACAGCGTCATGCTGGCGCCGGGATCGGCGTTCGGCTACGAGCATCATCTGCGCCTGGGCATTGGACAACAGCCCGGCATCTTTGCGACCGGCCTCGCTGAGGCCGGCAAGTGTCTGGACCACGTGCGTCAAGCCTGACCGACTCCATGGTCTGTCAGGCCTCGTGTGCTCCCGAGACCGA
>JAHEFO010000150.1 GCA_024640135.1 Acidobacteriota bacterium | reverse complement strand
TCCAACCTGCGGCTGGTGGGCTACGACCATGTCATCAGCATCGAACACGAAGACAGCCTGATGTCGCCCGCCGAGGGCCTTCGCAAGGCCGTCGACTTCCTGCGCCCCATCGTCATCTCGCAGCCGAAGGGCGAGGCGTATTGGGCCTAGCGGCCCTGGAGTTGTCGCTGGTAGTCGGCTTCGTCGAAGTGCCCGAGGGACTGCGCGATGAGGCCATCCGCGCCGATGATCCACTCCTCGTATCCGCTGATGCAGACATCGCGCCCCGTGCCCCCGGGTCCGGTGTTCCTGCCGGTGAGCGTCCAGTGATAGATGGCGGCCCCCTCATCCATGGTCACCCCATCGCACGCCACGACCATGTCAGGAAACGCTGTCATGAAGTCCTGCGCCGCTGCCGTGATCGCCCGGCGGCCGACGGCCGGAGGCCCCGCATTGATCGTCAGTGAGCCGTCGGCGGAAAAGAACGATGCCACGCTGGCCGCATCCTGACTGCACCAGGCGGAGGTGTAGCGCCCGGCAAACTCCTTCAGGTCCGCGCCATCCATCATGACGCCTCTTTCGGGCCTGGCGTCGGCGGACGGAAGAAGACCGCCAGCGCGATGGCCGCCATGGACGCGGCTGCGATGGGTACCATGAAGAGCCCTCTGAAATCCGTCACCCCGCCACTGGTGAAGACACTCTGTAACAGCCAGGGACAGATGGAGTTGGCCAACAGCGCCCCGATGCCGAGAATCTGCAGGTTGAACAGGCCCTGCGCGCTGGATCGGATGTTCTTCGGACTATGCGCGTCCACGAAGATGTAGACCGTGGCAAAGAAGAACGCGTAGCAGATGCCGTGGAGGATCTGCACGGCGATGATCATGCCGGCGCTTGACGGAAACAGCGCGTAGACGGCAAACCGTGCCGCATGGCCCAGGACACCCACGACCATCGTCATGCGCCATCCGAGTCTCACCAGCGTTGCGCCGAGCACGAGCATCGTGAGGATCTCCGTCACCTGGCCGATGCTCATGACCGGCGTAATCCAGTTCGACGCAATGCCCACTCCGCCCGCCTCGCGCGCGGTGCCAAGAAAAATACCGGTCCAGTTGAAGTACGCGTTGTGCACGAACGAGTCGACCAGGGTGACCAGCCACAGCACCAGGATGAATGGGTGCTTCAAGAGACCGAAGGCTTCCGCCCAGGCCGTGCGCCCCACACCGGCCGTGCGCGCCTGCGGCGCCGTTCTCGGCAGGATCAGACTGTAGGCGGCCAGGGCGAGGGAGGCCAGTCCGGCAACGATGAACGTCCACCTGGTCGCAGCCTTTGCGGCATCCCCGGTCAACGGGTTGCCCAACGCCGTGCCAATCCAGTTCACCAGGCCCATCGGCTGTGCCGCATCCACCGCGGCCCAGTCGACGAAGATGAATGTAAACGGCCAGGCGGCCAGAATCCAACCAATCGTTCCGCCCATTCGCACGATCCCGAACTCCTTGTCGGGGTTCTTCATGTTGGCGAACGCAATCGAGTTGGTGATCGAAATCGTCGGCACGTACAGAAGACAGTGCACCAGCATCAGGCCGAAGAACGGCAGAAACGACCTGGTGAACCCGCACCCGAGAATGGCCAGACCGCCAATCAGATGGGAAAGGGCCAGGACCCGCTCGGGCGAGGGAGACTGGTCGGCCCACTCATTGCTGAAGAACATCCCGATGATCGACGCCACCGGAAAAGCGGTGAGGATCAAGGACTGCTGGAGCGGACTGAATCCCAGACTCGGCAGGTACCCGAAAATCAGAGGAAGCCAGGCGCCCCAGATGAAGAACTCGAGCACCATCATCACGAAGAGTTTGCGGCGAACGCTCACTGAGGCACCGCCGTTTCCGTCATTTCCGTCATAGCTGTCATTTCCGCCACTTCAGACATTTCCGCCACTTTCCACTGTTCACGTGACTGAGAGATTGTGGGTATCTAGTCGGTGAGCGCCCGACGGCAGTAGTCCAGCGACCGCGCCACCTCATCGACGGTGTCCAGACCTCGGTACTCGTACTCAATCTGCGCGGGAATGTCCCACTTGCGATCGCGCAACCGCCGCAGCACCGCAATGATGGGTGTGTCCCCTTCGCCAAACGGCACGTTCGCCCCCTGGTTTCGCCGGCGGTCCTTGAGATGCAACGAGACAATTCGATCGTGGTGCTGGTCCAGGTATTCCACTGCGTCGAAATTCGCGGCCGTGAAGTGACCGATGTCGAGATTGATGGCAAGCCTGTTCGAGCCGCCCTGAAGCGCTTTGGCGAAGTCATCCGGCGTGGCGAACTCGTTCGGTCGAATATTCGAGTGGTTATGAAACGCGACGGTCACTCCGGCCTTCTTCGCAAACGAATCCAGCCTGGCCGCCGTGGAGACATTCGACGACGCCGTGATGACGTCCACGCCCAGGGCCTGTGCCATCTCGAATCCACGCGCGATCTCTTCATCCGTGAAGCTATCGTCGAAGCTGAGGTTGTAGGCGGTCAGCGTGATACCTGCCGCATCGAACTTCTGTCGAACTTCACGGAAGTGATCGAGCGGCACGTCCATACGCCACTGGCGCAGGGCCTCGCGACGACTGAGGCCTTCCGGTGCGCCCACCACCTGAGGGGTCTCCACCTGGCTTTGCCACAATTCGCAGTACGACAGACCGACCGACGCCATCGCCTTGATCGTGGCCTCAAGCGACCGGTCCCGAAAGCTGTAGGTCTGGGCACCGATGCGCACGCCGGCGATGCGCGAGTCCGGCTTCTGACGCGCCCCAAAGCCCGCCAGTGGTCCCACCACGAGCCCGGCGGCCATGACTCCGCCAAATTCCCGCCGCGTCAGCCCTGCCATCTCTTCATCCGCCCACTTTCGCCGTTTCCGCCAATTCCTAGAGCGAGTATCCCGTTCGATACGAGCGGGTCAGAAACCCGTTCGCGGCCTCGTTGTTGGTGATCCGCATGGCCGCCCCGTCGTAATGAAGCTTGCTGTTGGCCCGCAGTGAGGCCACGCCAAGCAGCATGATCTCGGTCAGGTGCGCCGCGTAGGAAAAGGGGCTCGAGATCGTGTCATGACCCTTGATCGCGTTCACCCAGTTCATTTCGTGAGCCTGATGCGGCACTCGGGCCATCCGCTCCCGTGGCGGACCGTATGAATCGTGCATCTCCAAGGGAAGCAGACGCGGCTTCGCGCCGTACGTGTCCTGCAGCATCTTGCCCTTGCTGCCGATGTAGAGCACTCCACCCTCACCGCTGAGGCTCTCTTCGCCCATTTCTTCCGGCTTCGGCGGCAACAGTCCGCCGTCGTACCACACCAGCTTCACGGCGGGCATCCCGTCGCGCGCGGCAAATTCGTAGCGCGTCGTGGTCGCATTGGGATAACACACCCCGTTGAACGGCGTCGAACTGGTCTCGATCACCGTCGGCAGGCCCAGTTTGAGTCCCCACACCGGATGGTCGATCAGGTGCGCGCCCATATCTCCCAACGCGCCCTGGCCCCAGTCGACCCACCCGCGCCAGTTGAAGGGATGATAGACCGGGTGGTACTCCACGTCGGGCGCCACACCCAGAAACAGATTCCAGGCCAAGGTATCCGGCACCGGATAGTCGCCAACCATCGCCGCGGCCAACCGCCGGGTAATGGCGCTGTTGTTCCACCCCGTCGGCGACTGTCCGCTCATCGCCTCCGGCCGGGGAATCCCCTGCGGCCAGAACGCCAGAGGCCGGTTGGTCCAGACGTGGACCTCCCGAATCTCACCGATGGCGCCTGCCGCCAGGTAGTCCTGGCCTCGCCGCGCCGCATCCTGCGAGTGCCCCTGATTGCCCATCTGGGTCACCACCTTCTTCTCGGCAGCTCTCTGGGCCAGGTGACGGGCTTCATGAACCGACCAGCACATGGGCTTCTGCACGTACACGTGTTTGCCAAGGTCCATGGCATTTGAGGCAATCACGGCGTGCATATGGTCGGGCGTCGCCACGACGACGGCGTCGATGTCCGTCTGCTGCGCCAGCATCTCGCGGTAGTCGCGGTACCGCTTCAGTCTGGGCATCTGCTCTTCAACGAACTTCTTCGTGTCCGCGGTGCCGCCGGCGGGGGTCCACTTGCCATCGGCCTCAGTCTGCAGGGCCGACTTGCCGAAGTCCTGCCACACCGGACGCGGAGGCCCCGCCTGCCCCTGCCCCTGCCCCCGGCCTCCCTGCCGGCCTCGACCGCCACCCGCCGGCGCCGCGGAAGGGAGTGGATACACGCGGTCCCTCCAGCGCATCAACGACCTGTCGAGCAGTGCATCGTCGACATCACAGATCGCGACAATGTTCTGGCTCATGACGGCGGCAGCATTGCTGGAGCCCATGCCACCGACGCCGACCACGGCAATGTTGAGCACATCGCTGGGCGCCTGAAATCCGCGTCCCAACACCGAGCGTGGCACGATGGTGAATCCCGCGCCCGCAATTGCGGCGGTCTTGACAAAGTTGCGACGGGATTTGTTGGCCATATCGGTGCCTCGCTGAAAGGGTGACAAGGATCGCGCCAACGGTGGCACGGTTGACCGTGAGCGGTCAAGGACTTCGCGGGGCTATTTCTCCGGAGATTCCCCTGGTGACGCCTGCCCGGCGGCGGCCTCCGCCTGCCGCGCGGCCCCGCGCTGGGGCGCCGGAAACCCCGCCGGCAGCCGCACGCGCATCATGGTGTGCTGCGGCCTGGACTCCACCACGATGTCCCCCTTGTGCGTCCGGACGATCCGCAGGGCGATGTCGAGCCCCAGGCCGGTTCCCTCGCCAACACTCTTGGTCGTAAAGAACGGTTCGAAGATACGGTCGACGGTGTCCTCCGGAATCCCGTGACCATTGTCGATGATGCAGACCGAGACATGCGACTCGTCAGCGTGGGCCTCGATGCGCACCTCACCGCCATCGTCAACCGCGTCGATGGCGTTGTCGAGGAGATTGGTCCACACCTGATTCAGTTCGCCCGCATTGCCTGGAATCAGCGGCAGGTCGGCCTGGTACGTCCGCGCGATTCGGATGTTTCTGGAGACGAGCTTGTGTCTGAGCAGCGTCAACGTGTTGTCGAGGCCCACCCGGACGTCTGTGGGCTTGTGTTCCGGCGATCGGTCCATGTGCGAGTAGATCTTCACCGATGCCACAAGCTCTGAAATGCGTGCGGCCGCCGAGGCAATGTCGCCGATAATCCGTTGGGCGCCGATCCCGCACGACACCCAGACCAGCGCGTCGGTCAACAGCGGCTGTGGGACCTTCCCGGCGAAAGCCGCAAGGTCGTCCACGGTCAGGCCCGCGTCAGCAAACGTCCCGGCAATCTCCCACGCCTTCGGCACGTCATGCTCTTCGAACCACGTGGCCAACTCGTCTTCGCTGCGACTCCGCATGAGCGCCGAGACTTCCTCATCCGTGCGCTCCTCCGGCAGGCGCTGGAGGTTCGTCATGGCCTCGACGTGCGAGCCATTCACGTCGTGCCGCACCAAGCCGCCCACGAGGCCCTGCAGTCCCGCCAGTTCTTCAGTGAGCGCCTCCGCGGCTCGACCGATGGCCGCCGCCGGATTATTGAGTTCGTGTGCCAGTCCCGCTGAGAGCCGGCCCAGAGCCACCATCTTTTCATGCTGTTGCCTGAGCCGAACGTCACCCCGCACTCGCTCCGACATCACGGCCACCAGCCGCTGTCCCACGTCGAGGCTGATCTCGAGCATCGCCGGAAAGTCGTCTTTGCGAACCCGAAGGACGGTCGATGCTTCTGCCGCCACCGTGTAGCGCGGGTAGTGCGTCATCCGGGAGAACGGCAACATGCCGGTCACCTCCCCTGACCGCGTCGTGGCCACCAGCAGTTCCTGCCCGCTCACGTCCTCATATCCCTCGATGGCCCCGGTGACGACAATGAACATGAAGTCAGCGGGCTGCCCTCTTTCGAACATGTGGTCGCCGGGTGAGAGTTGCACGCGGTCACCGTGTTCGGCAAACCAGGCAAGTTCAGCATCTGACAGACCGTTCAGAATGCCGACCGTGCGCAGCTCGTCGGCTGAGAACTTCATCGCTCCGCCAGAAACTGATGCACGAAATGCACCGCGACCGAGCCTTCTCCGACCGCTGAGGCCACTCGTTTCACGGACCCGGCCCTGGCATCCCCGCTGGCAAACACCCCGGGAACGTTTGTCTCCAGCAAATGGGGCGCCCGCGGGAGCGGCCAGTCCTTCAGCGCGTCGGTCCCAACAAGGTCCGGCCCGGTCAGGATGAACCCTTGAGCATCACAGGCAATCACGTCCCGAAGCCAGTGTGTCAAGGGCGTCGCCCCGAGAAACGCAAACAGGTGGCCTGCAGGCACCATCTCCGTCTGACCCGTAGTCCGGTTTCGCAGTTCCAGCCGCTCGAGGCGGTCCGAGCCGTGGCACGCCTTGATTTCCGTCGCGAACCGCACCTCGATGTTGGGCGTGGCGACAATGCGATCAACCAGATAACGCGACATCCGGGCGGCCAGCGAAGTTCCCCGGACGAGCATCACCACTTTCTCGGCGTAATCCTTGAAGAACATCGCCGCCTGCCCAGCGGAGTTGCCGGCGCCGACCAGGTAGACCGTGTCGCCCCGCGTGTGCATGGCCTCACTCTGCGACGCCCCGTAGTACACGCCGGCCCCTGCGAAACGGTCAGCGCCTTCGGCGGACAGCAGCGTCCAGGACACGCCCATGGACAGCATCAGGGCGTGGCACGCGATTTCGGATCCATCTGAAAGCGTCAGCTGCTTGTACGGCCCCACGATCGTCAGGTTGGTCACTTCCTGAGGCGTGAGAATCTCAACCCCGAACTTGACAGCCTGCGCCACGGCGCGCCTCGACAGGTCTGCGCCTGAAAGGCCGGAAGGAAAACCCAGGTAGTTTTCAATCCTGCTGCTCGTACCGGCTTGCCCGCCTGGCGCCTGCTTTTCGATGAGCACCGTCCCAAGGCCTTCCGAGCCACCATACACAGCCGACGCCAGCCCGGCGGGCCCGGCCCCGACGATCGCCAGGTCGTAGAACCGCAGCTTTGCCTTGGTCGCCAGGCCAATGTGGGCGGCAATATCGACCGGCTCAGGGGCGTTCAGCCGCATGCCCCCTGGCAGGATGACCAGCGGCAAGCCCGTAACGCCGGGATCTTCACCCGCGAGGGCGCGCCCCTCCGCGGAGGTCTCCACGTCGAGGAATTCGTACGGCACCTGATTGCGCGACAGAAACTCCCGGATCCGATGGCCGTGCGCCGACCAGCGGTCTCCCACCACCCGCACGCCGCCATAGCCGGGCCGAAAGGACGCCCGCCACTCGTCCAGCATGTCGTCGAGCGGCGGAAACAGTTTCTCCTCTGGAGGGTCCCAGGGCTTCAGAAAGTAATAGTCCACCTGCGACTGGTTGATGGCACCAATGGCGGCGCTCGTGTCCGCATAGGCCGTGAGCAGGGCGCGCTTGCAGGTCGGGTAGTACTTGATGGTCTCCGACAGGAGCGTCACGCCATCCATGCCCGGCATGCGCTGGTCCGAAAGGACCAGCGCCACCGGATCATCCTGCTCCTTCAACTCGCGCAAGAGGTCAAGCGCGGCCGCCCCTGAATCGGTCCGAAGGACCCGGTAGTCGCGGCCATAGTGCTTCCGCAAGTCCCTGGCGACAGCGTTCAGGACATCTCGGTCGTCGTCGACGGTGAGCAGAACCGGCTTGACCATACGCGTTGTTCTCCATTTCGAGGGCTGGGCGCTTGACTCCTTCAGCCACGCGCCTTCTTATCGCGCCCCCTTGGCACCTGGCCTCATGGCCGCGACGGCCTCGTCGGTCGTCCACAGCGTATTGGCCAGGAACCGGAAGTTTACAAGCGCCGCCGCATAGCCGTCCAACCCGGGGGCCTGGGCGGCCGCCGTGGCATCGGTCACCACCGCCACTTCGAACCCTTGTTCGAGCAGTTCCCTGAGGTGGGATTCGACGCACAGGTTGGCCGACATACCTGCGAGGATGACCTTCGTCACGCCCCGCTTCCTGAGTTGCAGGGCGAGGTCGTTCGACTCAGGCCCGTAGACCTTGTGAGGACTTGCGATGATGGTCGACCCGTCTTCCAGATATGGCTTGTAACGGTCGAGCCAGTCGGCGCCCGAGTCAGTGAACCCGTCCAGCGTGAGCGCGCCCTTGCGGCCGAACATGTTGATGGCGTGCATCATCGTTTCCACGGCACCGCCGAACTTCCAGTGATGGTCCGTCGGGTAGTAGTAGTGGGGCGACACGGCCACCGGAAGCCCTGCCTGCTTGGCAGTCTCCAGCAATTGCTCAATGTGCTTGACTGTTCCGTTCTTTGTGACGCTCTCGCCGACCAGCTCCCAGGTCACCCCCTCAGGACTCAGAAAATCGTTCTGAGGATCGACCACGACGAGCGCTGTCCGCTCGGCGTCGACCTCCAGCCCTGGGTTCGGCAGTTGCGCTTCGGCCGCACTCGCCGCGGTCAGCGCCGCGGCCACAACGGCCAGTGAGAAGATGCTTCGCAGTGTCATCTGTGTCTCCTTGGATGGGGACCCGCTCATCGGGTCACTCGATTGGAAGGAGTCTGACGTGGGCCCTGTCTGAAAGGGTCCGGAAGGGGTGCCCGATCGTCCGCGCAGGGCCTCGGAAGTGGATCACGGCCCTCAAACCGCAGATTTTCTCGGTTCCAGCCAGAGGGCGGTAAGATCCGGCCGTGGTTCTCGACAAGCTCCTGGCGAACCTCTCGGTGGAGGTGAGGCCGTTTGCAATCTGTCATGTCGGTCAAGGATGGCGGCTGCATCTTCCCCCGCCCCCGGTGCCGTTGCTGCACTTCGTGCTGGAAGGCCAGGGCGCCATCAGCGGCGCCCGCGGAGAGCCGCTGGAGGTCGGGCCTTCGTCGTTGCTCGTCGTGCCCGTCGGCGTCCGTCACGCGCTGCAGTCCAGCGGCCCCGTCGAACACGAACGGCGGATCACGGAAGCACCAGCCGGCTCAGCCGTGTGCAGCCTCGATGCCGGATCAAGATCGCCGGCGGGGCTTGTCGTCGCGTGTGGGCTGGTCAACGTACGATATGGCCCGATCCTGGACCTGTTCGAACACCTGAAAGATATTCTGGCTGCCGATTTGTCGGGGGTGCCGCTGGTCAGCGCGGCGTTCAACGGGATTCTGACCGAGCAGGCCGGTCTCGCCCCGGGAAGCGCGGCCATGACCAAGGCCCTGATGAACCAGTGCCTGGTGCACTTCTTCCGTCAGCTCGGTTCGAGCGGCTCGCTGCCGTGGCTCGATGCGTTGGATGATCCGCGTCTGGGGCGAGCGCTCGACTGCATGCTGGAGGATCCGTCGGCCCGGCACACGGTTGCCAGCCTCGCCGACGCGGCCTCCATGAGCCGTTCGGCCTTTGCTGAGAGATTCGTCGCGGCGTTTGGACGGCCTCCGATGGTCCTGCTCCATCACGTGCGGATGCAACAGGCCGCCCTCCTGCTTCGCCAGAACGACAGGCTGTCGCTCGACGACGTGGCGTCACGCTGCGGTTACTCGAGCCGCAGCCATTTCTCGGCCGCCTTTCGCGAACATCACGGCATCTCGCCCACCGAATTCCGCGCGGCAACGGACTGAGACCCGCGGCCATCGCACGCACCGACCCGGCCGAACCAGGCACGCGCCAGAGTCGGTCATCAGCGGGCCGAATTCCTCTGTGAATCCGCGAGCCAGCTCTTGAGACCGGCCAGCCCCCGCCGCATCTCCCGTCGAACCAGATGACGCAGCAGCACACGATCGATCAGGCGGCCGAAGACGCCACCATATGTGTCATAGACGACGGTCGTTTCCACCAGGGCGTGGCCGTGCCCCTCGGCCACGGCCCATGTCTCCAGAACAATGTTGAGCGGAAACGGCGCCTTGACGACGAGAAACGAGTAGCCGCGCCCCTCCTCCCATGCCGTGACCACTTCCTCGAGGCGAAAACCCCAGAGATGCCGCATCAGGCGGCGGGCCCCGATGCCACATGTCAAGTCACCCAGGCACCGTGAGGAGGCGATGCCCGGCGCCCATTTCGCGACATCTCCGAACGCGCGCAGAACCTCCCACACGGCGTCTGCAGA
>JAHEFO010000369.1 GCA_024640135.1 Acidobacteriota bacterium | reverse complement strand
CTTCCAGGGCGTCAGCGATCTGGCGCGCGATGGGGAGCGCGTCGGCGAGGGGCATCGGACCGCGCGCGATGTGCGCCGACAGGTCTTCGCCCTCCACCAGTTCCATCACCAGCGCGTGCGGGGCCGCTTGGCCTGAGCCTGTCGAAGGCGAGTCCTCGAAGCCGTAGATGGCGGCAATGTTCGGGTGATTGAGCGAGGCCAGCACCTGCGCCTCGCGTTTGAAGCGCGCCAGCCGATCGGCGTCCGTCGTAAACGCCTCAGGCAGGACCTTCAGCGCCACGTCGCGATTGAGCTTGGTGTCGCGGGCGCGATAGACCTCGCCCATGCCTCCGGCGCCAATGGCGCTGACGATCTCATAGGGACCCAAACGCGCCCCAGGGTTCAGCGCCATCGGCTCCCTCCAGCATGGGCTCGGAGGTCTGCATGTTGCCAGTGGCGCGGGGCCCCACCCCCGCGCGAACTGACGCTGACACCGCGCTCCCGCGCGGCATGGCCGCAGGCGCTCATGCCTCCGGCGCCGAGCGCGCTGATGATTTCGTACGGACCGAGATTCGTACCGGGTTCGAGACTCATGGGGTGCGTCCGACATTCTGGAGCCAGTTCAGGACGAGATTGAGATGCCGCCCGCCTGCATCGGCCTTCACCATCAGAAACTCGCGCCCGTCAGCGCTGAGGCTGTAGTTGGGAACGGTGAGGTTTGGCCCGAACTCGTAGCGGCGCTCAAACAGCGTCACCGGCGCTCCGAGTCCCACGTCAGGCGTCGCTCGGAAGTCCACGGCCATCATCCGCTGCCCGTTGCGATAGAAGATTCGACGGCCATCGTGGCTCCACAGCGGATGCAGTCCGCCGTCGCCGGAGACCGCCCACTTGCTATCCCCGCCGCCAAACGGTCTCAGATAGATCTCCATCCGGCCCGTTTCGTCCGAGACGTACAACAGCCATTTCCCGTCGGGCGACACCTGCGGTCCACCTTCATACGCTTTCGACGTGAGGATCGGCGTGAGGTCTCCGCCTTCAGCCGGTGTGGCGAACACGTCACCTCCTGTCTCAGGGGTGAGTCTGAGCAGCACGAAAGTGCGGCCGTCAGGTGTGAACGATCCGGGAAAGTCCATCAACTCCGTGTTCTTCAGCACACTGGGCTGGCCTGCACCATCAGCCCTTCGCACCTGGATCCCACCAAATGTTCGGTAGTACAACCGCGAACCGTCCGGCGACCACACCGGGAATCCCACATTCTGCTCGGGCCCGGCCGACACGCGCGCGAACGTGCCACGCGCGGAATCGAGTGTCCAGACCGCGCCAGAATCCGAGAACGCGATCCGCTGCCCGGTCGGCGAGACTCGTGGATTCTGGTAGCCTCGCACCTCGCCCGGCACCGGCCGTTCCACGCCGGTCATCGAGACCCAGACCAGCTGTGCATTGGCGATGCTGGGCGGCGCCGCGACAAAGTCGCCGCTCGTCGAAACGGCGACGGCAACCGCCCCGGTTGCGACAACAGTGAACGCATCACCGAGGCGCACGGGTGTCCCGGTCACTGTCGCCGAGCCCATGTCGAATGGCACGGTAAAAAGCGCGTCACCTTGCTGGAACACGATCCGGCCGCCGCTTGCCGACACCACCTGCCCGGCGTCTTCAAGAACCACGCGCCGCGCACCGCCAGTGGAAGGAACGGCCTCCAGGCGACTACTTATGCCTTGTGCGGTGCGGCGACGCGACGTGAACAGCACGAACTGGCCGTCGGCGCTGACCATCGGCCACAACAGTGAGGCGTCGTCTGCCCCGGCCGTCGCGGCGAGTTCGCGTTCCTTCTTATCCCCAAGGCCGAGCACGACCAACTGCGCGCCTCGACTCCAGACAATCGCGTCATCGCCCAGCCACGCGGGTTTTCCTGAGATTTCTGCCCCGCTCGCCAATGGTTCGACGATGCCATTGGCGAGCGTGACGCGCTTCAGCAAAAGGTCGGTCGTGGTAAACACCACCTGGGTCCCTCCAGGCGATATCGATGCGCCGGTGGCCGCTTCGGTTCCGGCAATCGGAGTCGTTTCACCCTTGTCGAGGGAACGGATGTACACCTGCCGCGCGCCCTGCCGAACGCCGATGAAGGCGAGCGTCATCCCGTCGGCCGAGAGACTCGGACCCGAGTAGAACTCGACGTCTTCGGGCAGCACCAGCTCAACTCGGGCCGTGGGGCGCGCGTCAGACGGGGCTGAGCTCCGCGCAAACGGCGACAGGGCGACAACGGCGAACACAGCCGCGAGCGCCCATGGAATCGCGCGCTGCCAGAGCGGTTGTCGTGTCGCGGTCGAGGCTACGGAGGCCGCCGACGGTGGCGCACTGCTCATCGCGACCGGGTCGCTGAGCAGCAGTCGCGCTTCGCCGATGTCTCGCAGCCTCGCCTTGGGTTCGCGCTCGAGGCAGCGGCGGAGCAAGGTCTGCAGGCCTGGCGGGACGTCCTTCGGCAGTGCGGTCCATTCGGGCTCGCGCATCAGGACCGCCGCCAGGGTCGTCGAGATGTCTTCGCCCTCGAACGCGCGACGGCCGGTGAGCATTTCGTACAGGACGACGCCGAAGGCCCAGATGTCCGCGCGCTTGTCCACGGCCTTGCCTTTGGCCTGCTCGGGCGCCATGTAGGCCGCCGTGCCGATGATCATCCCCATCTGCGTGGCGCGGGCCGTGAGCGTCGGGGAATTGGCGGGGTCCTGGAGTCCAGAGGTCCCGGGGTCCGCCGCCTTTGCCAGGCCGAAGTCGAGCACCTTGACCGTGCCGTCGGCGCGCACCTTGATGTTGGCGGGCTTCAGGTCGCGATGGACGATGCCCTGCTCGTGCGCGGCTTCCAGCGCCTCGGCAATCTGGCGCGCGATCGGGAGAACGTCGGAACGGGGCATGGCGCCGCGCGCGATGATTTCGGA
>JAHEFO010000011.1 GCA_024640135.1 Acidobacteriota bacterium | reverse complement strand
CCTCGCGGATAGCCTTGCCAATGTAGCGCTGTACGAAGGTGACCTTGGCGAGTGTGTCGAGCACCTCAACGAGGCTGAGACGCTTATTCGCAGCCACCACGTGCCAGCGCGATCCTGGTACGACCTCGCGCACCAAATCACCAGGTGCCTCTACCTGAGCCACATTCAGGACTGGAACGGAATCATTCAGATCGCCGATGCCGCACACGCGGAGTTGGAGCGACGACAATTGCGTGTCTGGCATGCATCGCTTCTCAGTGCCAAGGCCAGGGCCCTGGCCTACCTGGGGCAACATGACGCCGCCGACACGACGCTCCTGGCCGCACTGCGACTGTGCCCGAAGGGCGCGGTGGATCCGCTCATCACAGTGGAGGCCGCCACGGGCGCCTGTCTGACGCTGCGCGGAGAAACCGCGCGGGGCGCGCGACACTTCGACCGCTCCCTCCGTGCCTGCCGGGCGATCTCCCATCACTTCCAGGAGTGGGCGGTGACAACGGAGCGCGAATCCCTCCCGGGACCCGCCAGCGTCCAAGAACACCTCGCGGATCGGCGTAGCGGGAACGACACCGAAGACACGAATCTCATCCTGGCCGACATCTCGACACTACTCAGTGCCAGTCATTCAATCGACGTGATGGCGCAACGCCTGGCGGCTGTTGTGTCCAATACCCCGCTCCGGACACGCCTGGATCTGTCGAGCGACCCGCTCCCGGACGGCGCTGCCCCGGCTTCTGTGGTGTGGGAAACACAGGGCGACGGCACGCACCAGATCGTCCTGGCGGACGCCGACCGCCGAGTGGTTCTGTGCTTTCGTGATGTTCAGACGCTGGAGGAAGTCTCACTCGTCCGGAATCTCGTTGAGATCGCCAGGGCGGCCGTGGGACGGAATGGCGATGCGCGACGGGAGGACGAGGAACTGCTCTGGCCGCAAGTATCCCTGCCGAGCGGAGGCGACTCGGTCTTCTGGTCGCCGCCGATGCAGGAACTGCTTCGCATCGCCATGAAGCTGGCCGCGAGCAACCTGCCGGTGTTGATCACCGGAGAGACGGGCAGCGGAAAAGAGATCGTTGCTCGACTGATACACGCCCACAGCAAGTGGTCTCGGGGCCCCTTTGTACCATTCAACGCGTCCGCCATCCCGAGGGACCTGGTGGAGAGTCAGTTGTTCGGTCATCGCCGGGGCGCCTTTACCGGCGCGTCCGAAGCATCCGGGGGTGTCTTTCGCGCCGCGGAACGCGGCACGCTCTTTCTGGATGAAATCGGCGACCTCGATCCGGCTGTCCAACCGAAACTGCTCCGGTTTCTGGAGTCCGGCGAGATCCATCCCGTCGGTGAGGCCAGACCAACCCATACCCACGTGCGAATCGTGGCGGCCACCAACGCTCCCCTGGAGTCACTCGTCAGTCAGGGCCGCTTCAGAAGCGACCTCCTCTATCGCCTGAAAGTCGCCACGCTCCGGCTCCCACCGCTTCGTGAGCGAAAGGACGAGATTCCTGCGCTCGCGGCCGTCTTCGTCCGCAAAGCGTGCGACGAAACGGATCGGCAGCGCCTGAGCGTGGCGGACGACTTCATCGCCGCGCTGTTGTTGCACGAGTGGCCAGGCAACATCAGGCAACTCGCCAACGAGATCCGCCGCGTCGTGGCGCTCGCCGACGACGGCGCGACCCTTTCCGTGCGGGATCTCTCGCCGGAAATCGCCCAGGGTTGGCTCACAAAGCGCCCCGCTCAGCATCAACGACCGGCGGGGCCGGCCATCACCGTGCGGCTTGATCAGCCGCTGGACAGCGCGATCGGAGAGATTGAACGGGCCTTTGTTGAGCGGGCACTCGAGCAAACCCATGGTCGAGTGTCCGACGCGGCAAGACTGCTCGGAATCTCGAGGAAGGGTCTGTTCCTGAAGCGAAAGAAGCTGGGCGTGGAATAAAGGAGCGTTACCCGCCCGCCTGCAGTTGTTTTGCCACCTGTTCGACTTCGGCCCAGACGCGCAGCAGATTGCCGCTCCACAACTTCCCAATCTGCTCTTCTGTGTACCCGCGCTTTACCAGTTCGAGCGTCACATTGAAGCTCTCGGCCGCACTGTTCCAGCCAACGACGCCACCGCCGCCATCAAAGTCAGACGAAATGCCCACGTGATCGATCCCGATCAGCTTCACGGCATAGTCGATGTGATTGACGAAGTCCGCCACCGTTGCCCGGTCCGGCACAGGATACTTCGCCTCGATCGCCGCCAACTTTGCGTCGTAGTCCGCGCGGCGGGCCGGGGTCAGCGCGTCGAGTGCAGCCTGATTCCCCCCTCCACGACCGCCGCCTCCGCCTCGGGCGGCCTGTGGGGCCTCACCACTCGGGTCTTCGACAGAACACGGCCGAGGCCCAGCGGCCTGGCCGCCGCCACCACCGGCACGCGCCCCGCGCCCTGCGGCGGCACCGGCTGCACCAGCACCAGCCGCCCGACCGCCACCGCCACGCCCGGCTGCCGCGCCGATACCGAACTCATCGTTAAGTGCCGTCATTGCCGCCCGGCGGTCAGCCGCCGCGTCGTCCACCTTTACGTAACTGGCAAAGGCCACGGTCTGCATGACGCCGCCGTTCTCCTTGAGGGCCAGCAGTAACTCATCATCCAGATTCCGCGTATGGTCCGCCAGGGCGCGCACGGCGGAGTGTGAAGCGATCACGGGCGCTTTCGACAGGGCAATCGCCTGCAGGTTCGCCTGCTTGGAGGGATGGGAGATATCAACCATCATCCCCCACTTGTTCATCTCGGCAATCACTTCCTTCCCGAGCGGGCTGAGCCCTCCGTGAATGCCTCCATTGGCAGCTTCCGTGCTGTTCGAATCGGCCAACTGGCTGTTGCCGTTGTGCGCCAGAGACATGTAGCGCCCGCCACGAGTCCAGAACTCCTTCACCCGCTCCAGGTCGGTGCCAATCCCATAGCCGTTCTCGACGGCGATGACGGCCACCTTCTTGCCGGACTTTGCGATGCGCACCACGTCGGCCGGCGTCAGTGCCAACTCGATCTCGTTCGGCGCGATCTCTTCCGTCAACCGATGCACGGCATCGAACTTCTCCACGTCCTGACGGTACGCGTTCTCGAAGCCCTCCTCGGTCAGAGGCCCCTGTCCAACGTAGACCACCATGAACGAGACATCCAGCCCGCCCTCCTTCATCTTCGGCAGGTTGACCTGCGTCGTCAGACGCATCGTGTAGTTGCAGTCATCGCGGAAGTTGTTCGCGCTGATGTCATCGTGCGTATCGAGCGTAATCACCCGCTCGTGGATGGCGCGAGCCTTCGCCACGAGGGCCGGTGATTGCGCCCCCACGGGTGCGATCGTGGCAATGATGGCGATGCCCGAGGCGACGAGGGTGGCGGTAATCAGGCGGTGGGACATGCCCAGGATTGTAGCGCGGAATTGGCGCACGGGGGGGAAGTCAGACACTCTTTCGCCGCGAATGCGCTTGTCGCGTTCGGCGACAGGTGTCACGCGTGGAATCTATCGAATCTCCAGCGGCGAATCGATGCGCAGGCGCAGGACTGTGCCAATGGGAAGGTCCACATCCGTGCCATCCGTCGCGGCGATGGTGCCACCGCCCCCGACCAACACACCAACCAGCAACCCCTTGCCGCCTCCCAGCAGACCGCCGAGAACCGCGCCTACCATTGCGCCTGTGCCGATACGGCTCAAATCCTCGCTTCTCTTGCCGTCAAGAGCGTGCGTGACCGACGCCCGGAGTCGTGTGGGCCCGCTCGGACCCAGAAGCTCGTCAAAAGCCAGCGTCAGGCTTCCTCGTCGTTCCACACGACCCGCCGGACGCACTGATCCCACAAACCCGCGGACGACAGCGCCAGCCGGCAACGCGACGTCGCCCTCCACCTTCAGGTCCAGGACGGTCGTGGCCTCAAAGCGCTGTTCGACCTTCGCGATCCCGGAGTTCAGTGCAGTCTGCAGGCGAACGTCGAGCTCGGTACCGACGGGAACGGTCCAGACGCGCGCAACCTCAGTCGGGTCGTCAACCAGCACCGGCTGTGCCGTGACCTTCTGCCCAATGGCCTTGATACGCAGGGTCTCCATCCGGTCACGCACGTCGGTGTACTCCGTACGCGAGACCGTACCCTCCTTGCGCAGCCGAACTCGGAGGTACACAACCTCCTCCTTCAGGAGACCGAGCGATTTCTCGACCTCAACGGCCAGCGTGGCGTCCGAAGCCTTGAGGATGGCCGCGTGTTGGGCCACCTCAGCAGCCACCTTGTCCAACCTGGCGAGATCGGCCTCCGTTACTTCCTGAGCCAGCGACGCTGCAGCCATGCCCATCACCATCATCCCCACGACCACAATCTTCATCTTGCGCATTCTCACTGCTCCCTGACGGCCTATCGGCCCGGTCTCCCGAGCGCTTCACCCTATTGAGACTCCGGCGACGGCGGGTCGGCCGTCGTATGATCGCATCTATGGCCATTCCTCTGCGGCTTCACAAGACATTTGGCGTCCGGGTGGGCTCCGTCCAGGTCGGCGGCGGCGCGCCCGTGGTGGTCCAGAGCATGACAATGACCGATACCAGTGACGCCGCCGGGACCGCGCGGCAGTGTGTCGAACTGGCTGATGCCGGGTCGGAGATGGTACGGATTACGGTCAATACACCGGAGGCCGCGGCCGCCGTGCCGGAAATCAAGCAGCGCATGCTCGATGCGGGCTGCACCGCGCCCCTGATCGGGGACTTCCACTACAACGGGCACCAGTTGCTGACCCGGCACCCTGGTGCGGCAGCCGCACTGGACAAGTATCGGATCAACCCCGGCAATGTTGGCACCGGTCGCCGGAGGGACGAACAGTTCTCGACGATTTGCCAGGTCGCGGTGGACCACCAAAAGCCTGTTCGTATTGGCGTGAATGGAGGCTCGCTGAACCAGGACCTCGTGATGGCCAAGATGCAGGAAAACACCGACCGCAGCCTGGGCAAGTCCTCCGAGGAGATTGTGAGCGAGTGCATGGTCCTTTCCGCCCTGCAATCGACGGAACTGGCCCTCGACTGCGGCCTGCGTACGGATCAGATCATCATTTCGTGCAAGGTCTCGCGGCCGCGCGATCTGATTAATGTGTACCGGGACCTCGCGCAGCGAACACACCAGCCGCTGCACCTGGGACTGACCGAGGCCGGGATGGGAATCAAGGGCATCGCCTGGTCTGCGGCGGCACTGGGGGTGCTCTTGACGGAGGGAATCGGCGACACGATTCGCGTCTCCCTGACCCCCCGGCCAGACGGCGATCGCCGCGACGAGGTCTACGCAGCGTGTGAGATCCTTCAGGCCCTCGGCTTGCGGTCCTTCTCGCCCGCCATTACCGCGTGCCCGGGCTGCGGCCGGACGACCTCGACAACCTTCCAGGAGCTCGCCGAACGGATTCAGGGGTATGTGCGAGAGATGATGCCGGTCTGGAAGACGCGCCACCCGGGCGTGGAAAAAATGACCGTGGCGGTCATGGGCTGCATCGTCAACGGCCCTGGCGAGTCCAAGGCAGCCAACATCGGCATTTCACTGCCAGGTACGGGCGAGTCACCGAATTGCCCGATCTACATCGACGGGGAGCATGTCACCTCGCTACGAGGCACGTATGGCGAGCTGGCAGTGGCGTTCCGAGCGCTGGTGGACGACTACGTCGCGCGAAAGTATCCCACCGTCTGACCGCAGACCTGGTGGCACGGCCGAGGTCTGCCCGTGGCTGCTAGAATGGCCCTGCCACTTGCGAGGAGAAACCATGCACCGAACCGCGGCTCTTGTTCTCTCATTCACATCATTCTTTGTTGGCTGGTCTGTTGCGCCGAGTGCCCAGGACAAGCCCACGGTGACACCAGCCGACTATGGACAATTTGAGCGTCTGTCGCCGGGCAGTGCGCGAGGCGGACTCTCGCCAGACGGAAGATGGCTGGCTCATGGCATCAGTCGCGTTGGCGGCGACAATGAGCTTCGGGTCGCGTCGATCCCGGCGTCGTCGGCAACACCGCACGTCGTGCCGTTCGGAACGCAGGCCGTCTTCAGCGCCGACTCCAAGTGGCTGGCCTATGCCATCGGCCAGTCCGAAGAGGAACAGGAACGGCTGCGCACCGCACGACAACCAATCCAGCGGAAACTGGGCTTGCTCGATCTGGCCACGAACGTCGAGACCGTGTTCGAGGGCGTTGAATCGTTCGCGTTTGATGCCACCGGCCAATCCATCGCGATGAAACGGTACGGGCCGGCGCCAGCCGCCGCGAGCGCAGCCGAGCCACCGGCAGCGGGACGCGGGGGCCGGGGAGGTCGCGGGGGCGGCGGCGCTCCGGCAGCATCGATTGGCACCACATTGATCGTACGCGTTCTGGCGTCCGGCACGTCCACCACATTCGGCAACGTGAGCGACTACACCTGGCAGGCGTCGGAGACCGGCAGGCTGCTCGCGATGACTATCAGCGCTGATGGACAGGTCGGCAACGGCATCCACCTGTTCAACCCGGCAACGTCTGTGCTTCGCGTGCTGGATGCGTCGGCCGCCGACTACTCTTCCCTGGTCTGGCGCGAGGATTCTGGCGATCTGGTCGCCCTTCGATCGAAGGTCGACGACGCGCGTGATGGCCCCACACAGGTGGCCCTGGCCTGGATGTCAGTCGGGCAAGCCAACGAGCGCGCCCTCCAACTGGATCCGACGGCAGGAGCGCTGCCGGAGACGCAAAGGCTGGTGACATTCAGGCGGCCGTCGTGGCTGCAGGGTCCAGCCGGGCCTGGAGGAGATGACGCCACAATCCTGCTGGGCGTGGCGGACTGGGCTCCAGCGCCCACGTCACCGCCGGCGGGTGCTCGCGGGGGCCGCGGCGGTCGTGGCGCCGGCGAACCGGAAGCCGCGGATGTCGACGTTTGGCACTGGAACGACACCACAGTCATGTCGGCTCAGAAACTGAGGGTCAGCGCGGATGCGCGCCGCTCCCTGCCGGCTGTGTGGCACATCACCGAGGGCTCCCTGGTCGTCCTCGGCAAATCGTATGACGAGCAGGTCACACCCATTCCCGGCACGCGGAAGGCTCTGGTCTCGGAATTCACACCGTACCTGATGGAGCGTTCAATCGGGCGCGGAGCCGCGGATCTGCTGCTCACCGACATGTCGACGGCAGAGCGAACCCCACTCAGCACCGGTGTGACGGGCCGTCCGTCAATCAGCACCGGCGGGAAATACGTCATCTATAACCAGGGTGGGCATTACTGGACGATCAACCTTGCAAGCAAATCCATCACCAACATCACGCGGGCGATAAAGACCTCCTTCACCGATCTGGCATCAGACAGCACCGCCGCGGAACGCCCCATGTTCGGCATCGCCGGCTGGACCGCCAACGACGCTGACGTCGTCTTGTACGACCAGTTCGACTTGTGGCGGGTCTCCCCCGACGGATCGGGCGGAACGCGCCTGACCAACGGCGCGCCAGACCAGGTGCGCCACCGGTATCAGCGTCTCGATCCCGACGAAGACAGCCTGAATCTGGACGACGGCTACCTGAACCTGTTCGGGGTGCGGAGCAAGCAGTCGGGGTACGGCCGGCTCGCGTCAACCGGAGTCACACGGCTGGTCTGGCTCGACAAGAGCGTGAGCGGCCTGGCGAGAGCCGAAGATGCGGAGGTGTATGCCTACACGGTGCAGGGCTCGGACGACTCGCCGGACGTGTTCGTCGGAGGCCCAGGCCTGACATCCGCGACGCAGGCAACGGCCACGAATCCCTTCTTGTCGAAGTACGCATGGGGCCACACCGAGCTGGTCGAGTACACCGTGCAGCCAAAGGGCGCGTCAAAGATGACGCTGCAGGGATCCCTCTACTATCCGGCGAATTATGAGCCCGGCAAAAAGTACCCGATGGTGGTGTATCTCTATGAGGAACTGTCGGACGGCCTGCACCGCTTCACGCCGCCTTCCGAACGGGACTACTACAACGGGACGGCACTGACGCAGCAAGGCTACTTCTACTTCCAGCCCGACATCGTCTTTCAGCCGCGCGAGCCCGGCGTCTCGGTGGTGGAATGCGTGACGGCGGCAGTCAAGAAGGTCGTGGACATGGGCGTCGTGGACGCCGCGAAGATCGGCGTCATGGGTCATTCGTGGGGTGGCTTCGACGCCATGTATCTGGCCACGCATTCGAAGATTTTCGCGGCCGCCGTCTCAGGCGCTGGAATCTCGAATCTCATCAGCAACTACGGCAACCATCACTGGAGCTCCGGCATCGCCGAAACAGACCACATCGAGACCGGCCAGCAACGAATGGTCGTTCCGGTCTATGAAGACCTGCAGGCCTACATCCGCAATTCAGCCGTGTTTGGCATCCCGACCATGACGACCCCCTTGTTGCTGGAAACGGGGGACAACGACGGAACAGTCTTCTGGCACCAGTCCGTGGAGCTCTACAACATCGCAAGGCGGGCAAAGAAGAACGTGGTGATGCTCGTCTACAACAACGAGGACCACGGCCTGCGTGTCGAGAAGAATCAAGTCGACTACCACCGGCGAATCGGAGCCTGGTTCGCGCACTATCTGAAGGGCGAACCCGCGCCGGACTGGATCACCGAAGGAGTCCCGGCGGCGTCACGGAGCAGCCGCTAGCGGATCCGCTACCAGCCCCTGCGTTCGCGCAAACGCGTGACTTGCACCGTGTGGTGCCGGCCGTGCCACGCGTAGAGCTGGAGGAGATCTCCGAGGCTCATTGGACCGCTTTCAGGATGCACGATCATGCGCCCGAACGCGGCCTCGTCGAACGAGTCCAGCAGGCGCACCCAGCGTGCGTGCACGCCCTCGATGATCGACAGGGACAGTCCAACAGGCGCCAGCCGCGCGTCAACCGTCGTGGCCCAGGTCCTTTCGTCGTAGGCCCGAATGGTTGGATTGTCTTCGGTCATGCCGAGCTTGAAGCGGATGAACGCATTCATGTGGCTGTCGGCCAGGTGATGCACGATCTGGCGTGTGCTCCAGCCCTCCTGACGATACGGCGTATCAAGCTGTTCATCGTTCAGCCCTGCAACGGCGACCTTCAGCGCCGCCGGCACCCCGGCAACCCGCTCGATCATCCGGGCGCGTCCAGAGGCGTCCACATCCACAAGCTTTTCCCACTTGCCTGTCGGGTATCGCAATTCGTCCAGTGTCGTCATTTCCATCCTACCGGTGTGTCCTTCAGTTGTTCGTCGAGCCAGGTCTTCAGCGGTGCGAAGTAGTCAACAATGGCTGTCGCGTCCATTTGACGCGAGCCGGTCAGCGCCTCGAGCGCATCGGGCCACGGCTTGGACAGCCCCATCTGCAGCATGGCGTCCAGCCGCTTGCCCGCGTCCGTGTTTCCATAGATTGAGCATCGATGCAGCGGCAACTGGCACCCGGCCGTCTTCGACAGTTCTCGATGGAACTGAAATTGGAGAATCGCCGCCAGAAAATATCTCGTATACGGCGTGTTGCCGGGCACATGATACTTCGCGCCAGGATCGAAGAACTCTTCGCCACGTGGCGTCGAGGACGCCACGCCCTGGTATTTGAGGCGCAGGTCCCACCAGGCCTTGTTGTAGTCCGCCGGGGTGATTTCACCGGAGAAGACCTGCCACCGCCACTGATCCACCAGCAGGCCAAACGGCAGGAACGCCACTTTTTCAAGTGCCCGGGCCATCAGCAATCCGAGATCGCGTGACGCGTCGGGCGCCTTGTCGAGCAGCCCAATCTGGACGAGGTATTCAGGCGTGATCGACAGGGCAATCGTGTCGCCGATGGCCTCGTGGAACCCGTCGTTGGCGCTGTCACGATAGATCGTCGGAAGTCCCATGTAGGCGCGTTGATAGTAGTTGTGTCCCAGTTCGTGATGAATCGTCGAGAAGTCTTCCTCGGTGGCGTCGATACACATCTTGATCCGGACGTCTTCGGCGTAGTCGATGTCCCAGGCACTGGCATGGCACACCACGTCACGGTCCTGCGGTTTGGTCAACATCGAGCGCGCCCAGAACGTCTCGGGCAGCGGCTCAAGGCCCAACGACGAATAGAACCGCTCGCCCATCTTGACCATGTCCACCGCCGAGGTCCTGCGGCCAGTCAGAATGTCGGTCAGCGAGTAACCCGCATCCGCCCTTCCCGGTGAAACCAGTGAATACACATTCGACCAGTCCTGCGCCCAGATATTGCCGAGCAGATGCGCGGGAATCGGTCCGTCGGCGGGCACGACGTCGCCGTACTTGTCCCGCAACTTCATCCGCACGTAGGCGTGGAGGGAGTCATACAGCGGCCTCACCTGCTCCCACAGCCGATCGAGTTCAGCCGTGAACTCGTCGGCGGGCATGTCGTACTTCAGCCGCCACATGGCGCCGGTATCGGCGAACCCGAGGTCGCGCGCGCCCTGGTTGCCCAGGACCACGAACCGTGCGTAGTCGGTCCGCATCGGCACGGAAACCGTCTGCCAGCCTTCCCACACCTGGCGGAGGCGCGCCTCATCACGCGACGTCGCCATAATCTCCGTGATCTGCTCGATGTCCAGGCAGTCCGCGGGTCTTGCAGGGTCAGCGCACCACTTTCCCTTCCCGTAGGTCCCTTCAAGACGCGCGGCGATCTGCGTCAATTCCGCCGCCTCAGCCGGATCTTCCGGCGTCACCAGGACCAGCGCCAGCTTCAGCAGGTCGAGCTGACGCCGAGCGTCGGCTGACACGGCTGCGTTGTCGAACTTGACGGCGTCCTTTGCGTATTTCGCAATCGCTTCGATGTACTTCTGGTTCGCGCGCGCGTTCAACGCCTCGGTATCGTCGGTAATGTAGGTCGAATACACCCAACCCGCCTGGGCCCCTTCGATACCCAGCGTCAGCATCGTGTCGTTCATTTCCTCCAGGAACGCGTCGGCATCGGCGGTGGTTGGCGCCGGACTGCCACAAGCTGCGGCCGACACGAAGAGAGCAAACAGTGGGCTCCATACCAGTTGTTTCATGAGACCTCCACGAATACCGTCGCGCGGCTCTTGACCGACCACACCAGCAGGAGCGCCGACCCGATCAGGATGAGTCCAATCGACAGCCCTGTCCACAGTCCCGCCACGCCCCACCCGCGATTGAAACACAGCAGGAAGCCAATGGGTAGCCCGATCAACCAATGACCCACAAGATTCAACACCATCGCCGTGCGGGTATCGCCCAGTCCACGCAGAGCCCCGGTCGCCACCGCCTGCAGGCCGTCAAACAACTGGAAGACCGAACAGATGAACAGCAACACGATACCAACCTCGATCACGGCCGCATCCGTGGAGTAGATGCGTATCAGTGTGGCCGGGATAGTGAAGAACAGAATCGCCGATCCGGCCATGACCACCGAAGCCAGACCGAGCGCGGCCCATCCGGCGCGACGCATCCCCTGCCGATCCTGGCGTCCAACCGCTTGTCCGACACGAACCGCGGCGGCCGACCCCAATCCGAAAGGCACCATGAAGATGAATCCGGCAATGTTGAGCACCACCTGGTTGGCTGCCGACGCCAGCGGCCCGATGCGGCCCGCCAGGGCCGAGGCGGCCGCAAACACACCGACCTCCAGCGTAATCTGCAGCGCGGCCGGCCAGCCCAGGCGGAAGATCCTCCAGACCCGCTCCCACTCCCATCGGAACGCGACATCGTGCAGGCCAGACGGGCGCCCCCGCTCATTGTAGAGAATGATGCCCAACAGGCTGGCGGCCAGCACCAACCGCGACACGACGGTCGCGTACGCTGCACCGGTGACGCCCATCGCGGGCAGGCCGAGATTGCCGTAGATCAATGACCAGTTGACGAGCGCATTCATCAGGTTGGCCGCGATCAAGGCCAGCATCACCGGCCGCACCACGTTCATCGCCTGCAGGTAGCGGCGAAAGACGACGTAGGCCAGCAGGGGCGGCGCCGACCAGACCAGGCGTTCTGTGTAGGTGGTGAGCGGGCCGAGCAGGTCCGGATGAAACCCGAATTGCGGCAGCAGCAGCACCCCCGCCGCGGCCGCACTCATGACGACCACGGACAGAATCAAGGCCAGTTGCAGTCCGGCAAACAGCCAGCGATGGCATTCGTCCAGCCGGCCTGCTCCGAAGCTCTGCGAGACAAAGGTATCGAGCGCCAGGAGGGTGCCGAACCCGAAGACCATCAGTGTCATGAACAGGATGCCGCCGGTGCCGACGGCGCCAATCGCCGAGGGACCGAGCGGGCCCACCATGACGGTGTCCACGATGCTCATGGCAAACCAGCCCATTTCGGCCAGCACCACCGGCACCGCCAACTTCGTCATCGATCGAACTTCGGTGAGAGAGGCCTCGGACAAGGGGACAAACATCAGCGCACGGCGGTCATGAGGATCTCGACGGTGGCATTCCGGCTGACCAATCTGGTCCCGACCGTCGCCCTGGCGGGCGGAGCACTTGGGAAGAATTCACGGTAGACGTCGTTGACGGCCGCCATTCGCGTCAGATCCGTCAGGTAGACCGTGCTGTCAACCACGTCGGCGAACGACATGCCTGCTGATGTCAGGGTCCGGCCGATCCTGGTCATGACCTCACGGGTCTGCGCGGCAGAATCGCGCATATTGGCATCGGTGTTGCCCGTGACGCCGGACAGGAACACACGGTTTCCGGCGCGCACTGCGGAGGAGAGCGGCAGCGTCGGCGAGACGACCGGACCGATGACTTCTTTGTCGCCCCGTGTGGCCACCAGTGTGATCTCCACGAAATAGTCGTGCCCCATCAGGCGAGCGACGCTGGTTGCGCGCGCGGGAGGGGCCTCGGGGAAGAAGGTCCGATAGGTGTTGTTCATCGTATCGAACACCACGTCGTCAGTGACAAACACGCGCGACTGCACCACATCTCCGAGGCTGACTCCGGCGGTCCTGAGCAACGTGGCGGCATTCCTGAGGATTGTCGTCGTCTGGACGCCAACCGAGCCCGGCACAAGAGTGTCGTCTGAGCCACGCCGAGAGACGAGGCCTGATAAGAAGACCAGGTCATCTGTCCGGACAATATAGGAATAGGGTCGCGGCGACTTCATCCACCCCGCCGGATGCAGCACTTCGCGCGTGGCACCAATCGGCACGGCAATCGCCGAGATTTGGACCAGGGCGCCGTCCAGAAGGTCAGCCACCACGGTGGTCCGTGTCGGGGGACTGTCCTGGAAATACTCACGATACGTGGTGTTCAGGGCTTCAAAATCGGCTGGATCCTGCAAGAACACGGACACACTCACCGCATGCGCCAGCGAAGACCCGGCAGCCTCGAGGACCTCGCCCAGGCGGTCGAGAATTCGCCTGGTCTGCGAGGCGACGTCTGAGCCCACCAGCTTTCCATCGACGCCGGTCCCGATAATCCCGGAGACGTAGATGAGCCCCCCAGCCACGACTGCAGGGCTCACGGGCCCCAGGGCAGGCGTCCCGGCCGTGATCTCTCGTCGCTGGTCCATCGGCAGTCCCCCCTCACCCGCGAAGAGAGCCAGGCCCGCGATCACCGCCACCAGATGTCTCATTCGCTCCACGCTGCCATAGAATAGCCTCCTTGGGAGGACTGACATGTTACGAAAGAAGCTAACCATCGCGATGGCCGTGCTGGGCCTGTTTGCGGCCGCAGCGCTGGTCCCCACTCTTCACGCCGACGTCAGGATGCGCGAGAAGACCGTCTTGAAGTTCGAGGGCTTTCTTGGCCGGATTGCCGGAATGGCGGGAGGCGCGGCGGGCAAAGATGGCCTGACGTCCACCGTGACCGTAAAGGGCGACCGGAAAGCCACGGTCAACGACAAGACCGGACAAATCATCGATCTGGCCGAAGAGAAGATCTACGACATCGACTACAAGAAGAAAGAATACCGGGTCATGACGTTCGCGCAACTGCGCGAACAGTTGCAGAAGGTGCAAGCCGATGCGGAAGAGGCGGCCAAGGACATGCCGACTGAGAACCGCGACGAGCTCAATGAGGGCGGAAAAGAAATCGAAATTTCGTTTGATGTGCAGGAGACCGGCAAGACCAAGGAGATCGCCGGCCAGCCGGCCAGAGAGATGGTCATCACGATCGCGGCTCACGTGAAGGGCCAGACGCTTGATGAGAGCGGCGGCATGGTCATCACCAATGAGATCTGGCTGGGCCCTCGCATCGCAGCCCTGGACGAGGTGGCGCAATTCGACCAGAAGTTCTTCATGGCCGTATACGGGGACTCCCTGGCCGCCATGGGACAGCAGTTCATGAGCATGGCCGCGATGTATCCGAGCCTCCAGAAGCTGATGACTCGCGCAACCGAGGAAATGAAGAAGCTGGATGGCACGCCGCTTCTCAGCGTGCAGAGAACGGAGACGGTGAAGAGCGAGGCAGCAATGAGCCAGGCGCCAGAGGCTCCGAAGAGTGGCGGTGGACTCAGCGGTGCGCTCGCCCGCCGGATGATGGGCAATCGAGGCGCGCCGGAGAAGCGGAGCCTCTTGTACACGGCAACGAGCGAAACCCTGTCTCTCGAGACAACCGCTTCGGAGGCCGATGTCGCCATTCCAGCCAACTTCAAGGAAAAGAAATAGACACAGGCGAAACGGGAGCGATATGAGCGAAACAAAGAGTCGACGCACATTCTTGAAGGCGGTTCCTGTGGCTGTCGCCGGTGCCATGGCCACGAAGACCTTCGCGCAGCGGGGTGCGGCTGGGCCGGTTTCTGGCCAAACCGTGGATTGCGCGGAGGCTATCGCGGGCCTCGACTTTCACACCGATGAAGAAGAGGCCATCGCCCGCAGTCTCAACTCAAACCTCTCGACCTATCAGCAGTTGCGACAGATCGAGATTCCGCACGACACCGAAGTCGCGCTCACCTTCAGGCCATATCTGCCTGGAGAAAAGCCCAAAGGCCCCGCCACGCCTGGCAGGGTCCAGCGGTACGCCAAACCGGCGGCCAGGTCGATCGTGCGCCCGGCGAACCTCGAGGACGTGGCGTTCTGGCCGGTCACCAAACTCGCGGCGTTGATCGAACGCAAGCTCGTCACCTCAACTGAACTGACCCAGATGTATCTGGCCAGGCTCAAGCGATACCAGCCGACGCTGCTGTTCGTTGTGACGCTCACTGAGGATCTCGCCCTTCAGCAGGCGGCGGAGGCGGACAAGGCCATCGCGGCGGGCAGGTACAAGGGCCCGCTGCACGGCATCCCCTGGGGCGCGAAGGACCTCCTGGCCACCAAAGGCATCGCCACCACATGGGGCGCTGAGCCCTATATCGACCAGGTCCCGGATTACGATGCCACGGTAGTTGAGCGTTTGCGTGATGCGGGCGCCGTCCTCGTCGCGAAACTCACGATGGGCGCGCTGGCACAGGGCGACCGGTGGTTTGGAGGCCGCACACGCAATCCGTGGAATCCTGAGGCTGGCTCCAGTGGTTCGTCGGCCGGGCCCGGCTCCGCGACAGCGGCAGGATGTGTCGGCTTCTCCATCGGCACTGAAACGCGCGGCTCCATCATCTCGCCGACTTCCGTCAACGGCGTCGTAGGCCTTCGCCCCACGTACGGCAGGGTCAGCCGCTACGGCGCGATGGAGCTGTCGTGGACGATGGACAAAATCGGGCCGATGTGCCGCAGCGTGGAAGACTGCGTACTCGTGCTGAATGCCATTTACGGGCCGGACGGTCGCGACGAGAGCACTGCCGACGCGGCGTTCACGTGGAATCCGAACGCGCCGCTGTCCGGTTATCGCATCGGGTATGTGCGCCGCGACTTCGAGCCTGCGCCGGCCGGCCGGGGTGGCCGCGGCGGCGGGCGTGGCGGCGCGAACGCAGGTCAACAGCAGGCGGTCGCCGCTGAGCGCCTCAAGAATCTGAGCGATGCAATGGCGACGCTTCAGACACTGGGAGCCAAACTCGAACCCGTGGACTTGCCGGATTTTCCGGAAAACGCGTTGAGCTTCGTGCTGAGCGTGGAGGCCGCAGCCGCGTTTGATGACCTGACACGGTCTCGGGGCACTGACCTGATGACCGCCAGCAACAGCAGTTGGGGCGCCACCTTCCGTTCCGCCCGTTTTGTCCCAGCCGTTGAGTACATTCGTGCTCAGCGCATTCGCACACTGCTGATGCGTGAATGGGATGCGTTCATGGGCCAGTACGACGCATTCATTTCCTCGAACAGTGCCGGCCTGGGCGCCACGAACCTGACGGGCCACCCCGCAATCGCTCTCAAGTGCGGGTTCGCCAACAACCTGCCCCAGCCGCTGATGGTAACCGGGCGCCTGTACGAGGAAGCCACGATTTGCCGCATCGCCCACGCGTACGAACAAGCCACGGAGTGGAAGGACCGGCACCCGACATTGCCGGCCGGCGGGTAGGCGTCGGCCCACTGGAGAATCGGCGCGGCTCCGCCGGAACACGTGACACGTATTGCGGACAGCCATGAGAATTGTTGCGCTGAGCGACCAACACGGCTACCTGCCGGAGATTCCGCCGTGCGATCTCCTGCTCGTCGCTGGAGACGTTTGCCCTGACCGGATTGGGAACTCCTTTGCGGAGCATCATCCCGACCGGCAGATGGCCTGGTTCGACGAACGCGCCAGGCCATGGCTGGCCGGCGCGCCCGCCGCGCACAAGATCCTCACATGGGGCAATCACGACTGGTGCGGGCAGGCCTACCCGGCGGAGAGCGGTACCTCCACGGCGGCCTCCCCCGGCGGGCTCCAGATTCTCGTGGACGCTGCCGCGCGGGTACCAGCTCCGGGCATGCCTGGAGGCTCGGTCTCAGTCTGGGGCTCGCCCTGGTCGCTCGAATTCGGTCATTGGGCATTCATGAAGCCGCCTGACGAACTGGCGAAGGCGTACGCCGCGATCCCGGACGACATTGACATCCTCGTGTCCCATCAGCCGCCCTATGGTTATGGTGATCGCTTCGACCATGTCGACTCTGGGGCGATCGAACATGTGGGGAGCGAGGAACTCCTGGCGGCGATCCGGCGCATCAGGCCGCGGCTGGTTATCTGCGGCCACATGCACGGGGGCCACGGCCGGTACGAGTACGAGGGTGTCATCATCCACAACGTGGCCGTCGTCAACGACGACTACCGGCTGGCGAGGCCGCCGACGCTGATCGACCTTCCGGGCCGCTAGCGCACGCGCAGATCCTGAACGACGGGCTGGCCGTCGATCACACGTACCGGGACTGACGCCAGTTGCAGTTGTTGCAGCAGCGCCGGGTCGAACCACGCACCTGATTCCATGTCGGTGACGGCGGCCAGGCGATACTCGCCTGCCGGAAGCCCAGTGAACGAAAACGTACCATCCGTCGACGGGCGTACGGAACGCACGCGGCGAGCCAACGGCACCCAGTATCGATTGTCTACGGGAAAGACGACCACCGTGTAGTCTGCGGTCGGCTCTCCAACTGGATTCTGCAGGACACCGTTGAGTCTTGTGGTCTTGTCGCCGAATACAAGACTGACATTCGACAGATCCTCACCGGGCCTGAGATCGATCCAGAAATCCAGAGCATCGCGACCATCGGCCATGACACTGCTCAGGGTCCAGCCAGTCGCGCGGGACGCACGCATTCGATACTGGCCTGGCACGACCCCCCTGAAAACGAAGCGACCGCTCGCATCGGCGTTCACGCTGACAGAGCTCAAGCCGAGCGCCTTCATCGCGTTCCCATGAGGCGACAGCGTCAGGCGCACCTGATCGAGTCGCGGCGGCAGCGGCGCGGCACCGTTGAATGTCATGCTGCCGCTGACGGTCATCCCTTCCTGCAGGGAAAGCGTCAGGTTCGGCGAGTAGCCCCCACCTATCGAAACATCCGCCCTGGCCCACAGGCGCGGACGGCCACTGGAGGAGGATGAAGTCATCACCACCATCCTCTCCTGAGCCACCTGCATGGACGGGGTCGCCTGGGGAAAGACGACCGCCCCTGGCAGACGTGACGCCGGCGCGCTCACGGTGGCCGACAGCAGATATTGCCCGGGAGGTACCGAGGCAAACCTGAACAGGCCATTCCGGTCAGGGCGGGCAGAAAACGTCTGAGTGCCCGGCGCTGACACTGTCTGATTGCGCAGACGCACCTGCACGCTGTTGACTGTCACACCGTCGGGCACAATGACCTGGCCCGTGACGACGGTGAGCGGCACCCGTTGAAGCTGGAAGTCGATGCCCAGTTGTTCCTGGCTCACGCCCACCTTGACAAACTGGGCCGTATCCGGCTCCGGAGTGCCGGGGTAATAGACCGGTGCGTAACCCGAGACGGGAACCGCCGGCCCACTTGGCTTCGACAAATCCCGGGTCAACGTCTCGAGTTGGGTCTCGAATTGGGCGACGGACACGTTGCCGCTCACGCCGAGCGAAGCCAGTTGTTCCATCTGCTCCAGGTGCTCCAGGTCCGAGAGGTTGATGACCGTGCTGGAATTGTTCCGGGCGGCAGCGCTGACAAGGTAGTCACCGGGTGACAGGTCAAAGACGCGATACATTCCACGATCGTCCGTGGTGGCCGTGCCGGCCGAGGTCAGCACTCGCTCACCCGACTGCATCGACCACTTCATCACTCGCACCGACGTCCTGACCGCCGGGCGATTCTTCTCGTCGTAGATGATGCCTGAGATGACGCCGCCCTTCGGCAGCGCCATTGAAACATTCTTGAGTTGCTGCCCCACAGCGAGCACGATCGGTGTTCCCGGACGCCCCGGCGACTTCTGACCGAAGGTGGCGCTGACATACCCTGCCTTGGCCGCGCGGAGCGTATAGGTTCCGGGCGGCAAGCCCAGGAACACGAAATTGCCACTGTCGTCTGACAGCGTTGAACGTGAGCCACGCAGTTCGGATCCGGACAATGTCAGTCGAACGCCATCGGCGGGCTGACCGGTGCCGCCGGTGACGACAGTCCCCATGATGAGGGCCGTGGCGGGGACCTGAGCCTGGGCCTGACTGTCACGCCCCTGCTGCGTCGATGGCACCTGCCCCCACACCGTGACCGACGCAACCACTGCCACAACGCCCGAGACGAAGAACTTCCTGATCATCTCAACTCTCCGACCACCATAACTCTTAGACGGCAGAGAGTCGTGATCGGATGGTTGTTTTTCGTGAGGGGCCTACCGTACGCGTCTGAGCGTGCGCCCGATGGAGACTGTGACAACCGGATTCGCCGCCAGCCCCTTGTCGACAATCAGTTTCTGGATGACGGACTGCACCTGGCGCGCCGTGGATCCCTGCACCCGAATGACGCCGAGGAACGGGAACCGAATCGAGCCGTCCGCGCGCACGGTGAAGCTGGTGGGCAAGTCCGGCTCGCCAGCGACGACGATCGTGAGCCGATCCTGCGGCTGCACCGGCGAGTCGATGTCCGGAGTCGAACGGGCCGCCATTCCACTTTGCACTACCGCCTGGCGACTGCTCAGCGAGCGCTCGAGTTCAGCCTCCCGGCGCCGCAGTACGATTCCCTGCTCGGCCGATTCTCCGCGTCTCTTCGCCTCCTCAAGGCGCTGCTGGGTCTCGGCAATCCGCGCTTCCGCCTCGGCGAGCGTCTGCTCCGTGGCCAGGCCGCGCTCGACAAGCTCCTTTTGCCGGGCGACGGCGGCGGCCTCCTGGCGAAGGTGGGCCTCAAGTGTGACCATCTCCGCCTCGAGCTCCATCGCCTGACGCCGCTGCTCCAGCTCCAGCTTCTGCAGGGCGATTGCGCGCTCAGCCCGTTGACGCGCTTCAGCCGACTGGGCGGCCTCTTCCTCAGGGACCCGCCTTCCCACGCCGACCTGAGCCAGCCTCATCTTCAGCACATCAGGCTGCAGCGGACTCTGAACGGCCTTGCGCCCAACGGCGGCCTGCGTTGGAACCACGGTCACTCGCAGAGGATTCGCCTTCGGAGCCGTGACGTTCGTCGTGGTGACGCGGACTTGCGCAGCATCGGCCGACGGCTTCACGGTCACTCGCAGGGGGTTCGCCTTCTGAGCCGCGACGTTCGGCTCGGTGATCCGGACCTTCGCAGCAGCGGACACCGGCTCGACGACATCAGGTCTGCTGGTAGAGACCTGGCCGGGGGATTGCGTGCCCCAGGCCTGTGGCGCGACAAGTGACACAACAAGGAGAATCGGTAACATGGCCATCCAGCCTCCTTTGGCTGTTACGGAATGAGTGGTTGGTTCGATGAGGCGGCGAACACGTTCGCGAAGTGAGCCACCGGTTGCCGCCATCGCGAGCCGTGGTGTCGTCAGTGCCGCAAGCGTCGACAGCGCGGTAACGTAGGTCAGCCGGTCGCACACGCTCACGGCGACGTCGTCGCAGCAATGCTCACGCTCCAGACGCACCCGGCGTGAAATCCACCATACCGCCGGGTGGTAGAAGCAGATTGTCTCGACCGCGGTTTGAAGCAGATTCACCAGGTAGTCGTGCCGGCGAATGTGTGCGAATTCGTGCGCGAGCAGAGCCTCGAGTTGCGCCATCGGCAGCGCCGCCAATGCCGCGGGCGGCAGGACGACCACCGGGCGCAGCCAGCCGATCATGACCGGAACAGCCACGGACGCGGACTCACACACCCGCACCGCGCCCCTCATCTTGAGCCGTGCCGCCAGTTGCGACGCCAGGCGCTGAAGGTCTTCGCCAACAGGGACGACCGTCGTGGTGGCGACACGATGGGCCATCGCCAGGCCTCCGACAAGGCGGAGAGACAGCACGCCAACACCGAGGACCCACAAGCTCAAGATCCATGTCGTGGGAAGCGAGAAGCCTTGCACCGCAGTGTCGGCAGATCGTGCCTCTGCCCCTGCACCATCGTTGTTTCCAACGATGCCCCTCGACTCAGGCGCGAACGGCGGTGACGCCACGCTGGCGGTGACCAGCGGGTGAGCTGACTGAAGGACGACAAGTGTCGAAACCGGAGCGGCCAGCATGGCCATCATCGTGGCCACACCAATCGCATACCGAACCGAAGGGACGTTCGACAGGCGCATGAGGATCCAGCCCACTGCGGCGAGCACGGCGCCTTGCCAGACGAAATGTACGAGCGCGACAGCGAGTGCGTCCTTCATCGCTTCTTCTCCCGGAAGTTGGCAATCAGCCGTTCGATGTCCCGGAGTTCCTCGGGCGAAGTTGGATGGGAACTGAGCGCCTGCATCACCAACGTGGCCGCTGAACCACCAAAGGCGCGGTCGAGCAGATCGCTGACCAGGCGCTGCTGGGTCTTGTTGCGTGAACTTCTGGCGGCGTAGATATGGGTGCGCGCAGACTCGTCGCGAGTGACCAGGCCCTTCTCGGCCATGATCTGCATGAGTTTCAGCGTCGTGGTGTAGCCGGTCTCGCGCGCGTCGGCGAGTGTCTCGAAGACCTGCCGGACCGTGGACGGTCCGCGGTCCCACAAGACTTGCAGGATCGCCAATTCCGCGTCGGTCGGTCGCGCCCGGAGTTGTGCCATACCCGGATGATTACGAACCTATTCGTAGATGTCAACGAAATTCTTCGTAGATCGTCCGATTCCGGGATTCCGCGATTCCCCCGATTTCGATTACTGATTCCCGATTACCGCTGTCGCGATAAACGATTCGAGATTCCAGATCTCAGATTCTGGTAATCGTGACCTTGTTCATGGCAACCGGCGTTCGGGGCCGGTCCTGAGCATCAGTCTGGGTGCGGCCGATCGCGTGGACGACATCGAGACCTTCCACAACCTTGCCAAAGACCGAGTGCCGGCGATCGAGATGCGGCGTGGCGGCCAGCGTGATGAAGAACTGGCTGCCATTGGTGTTCGGGCCTGCATTGGCCATCGAGAGCACGCCCGCCTGGTCATGGCGCAGATCGGGGTGGAACTCGTCAGCAAACTGGAAACCGGGGCCACCGTGACCCATCCCCAGCGGATCGCCGCCCTGGATCATGAAGCCTTCGATGACACGGTGGAAGATGATGCCATCGTAGTAGGGCTTGTCCTTGTGGGTCTCGCCGGTCTTGGGGTGTTTCCACTCCTTTGTGCCCTGCACAAGTCCGGCAAAGATGCCGACGGTCGCGGGCACCTTGTCTTCGAAGAGCTCGACGGTGAAATTGCCGAGGGTGGTTTCAAAATTCGCGTACAGGCCGGGATTCAACATAGTCCATTATTGTAACTTCCCTCCGATGAGCTTGCGAAGCTCGTCCGCCTGGGGAGCCACCAGGGCGTCGGCGGGAATCCGATCGAGCCATTTGAGCGCGGTCTCCCGCTGGTCGGCCCAGGCGAAGGCGTTCGCGGCGTTGAAGACCGCCGCCCATTGCTGGTCGCGATCCTCCTTGATGACCGCCTCGAATCCGGCGATCTGGGTGGCCTTGAAATCTTCGTCATGGTCTGACGCCCGCATGGCCTCAAGCCGGCTGACGCTCTCGTTCGCCGACGTCTCGTAGCAGACGGACGCCTGGCCGAACCGGGCCGCAGTCTCTGGCCAGGCGGATTTCTTGAACATGACCAGGCCCAGATACCACTGCGCGATGCACTGCGACGGGTCCATCCGAACCGCCTCAGTCAGATCGAGTTCGGCCAACGCCAGGTCGCCCTGGTCGTACTTGATGCCGCCTCCCAATATGAGGACCTGTACGTTGAACGAGATCGAGCGGGCCTTGTCGATATCGGCACGAGCCTCGGCAAGCTCTCGACGCCGATGCCGGTTCCAGGCGCGCCAATAGAACGCGTCCGCCAGGTTGTAGGAGCCGCGATCGATGATGCGTGTCGCGCCTTCGATCGCGGGAACGAATTGCCCGATATGCCCCAGGCAGATCACTCGCTGCATCGCCGCATCTTCGTGACGTTCCTGGAGGGCGATCGTGTCCTCATAGAACCGAATCGCCGCCCTGCAATCCCCGATGGTCTGGTTCAAGACCCCCAGAGCATAGGTGACGGACGCGGAGCGAGGGAACGTCGCATATGCATTCGACAACCATGAGCGCCTGTTCTTCACGTACGCCGCAGTGATGTTCAACGATGCCTGCCGTGCCAGGAACAGACCTGCCTCCACAAAAGCGGGGACTTCGGTCAACAGCTCTTCCAGGACGGCCGCTCGGACAATGGGACACGTGGCCCTGCGATATTTCACCAGCAGCGATGTTCCTGCCGGCACCTCCGAAGCCGGCGACTCCATGGTGACAAGATTCCTTGATGACGCGAGACAGTCCACGCCGGCGGACAGGTAGGCACGAAACGGCTCACTCGCCTCGCCAGTGGCCAGCCCGGCTTTGAGCTCGGCCAACCGGGCCTGCGCCGGAACACGTCGTCGCAGCTGGGTCGATTCGGCGCGAGGGGTCCCCGCAAAATCAGGCGGCATCAGTTCCGCAAGGTCGACGTACTGCGCCCCCGCGTAAGACGGTGGCAACTCCGTCACCAGCGCTCGCGCCTTCGAGAAGGCCTCGGAGCTGTCAAGCGCCAGTTCACGTTCGCGCAATCCAATCAGGACGTACGTCTCGAACAACCTGGCAATGACCAAGGGGCGAGCCTTCCCCACGGCCACGCGCTCAAAGACATCCCGGGCCTCCAGGAGGCACACGTAGCAGCCGTCGAGCAGGCGGCTCTCGGCGGCGGCAAGGCTGGCCGCATCGGCCTTCCTGATGGGCGCCGACGCGCACCCAACGGTGGCCAGAATCAGCAACGCCCCGAAGATGCGCATGTGTCATTTGACACCGAACGGGGGACCAGAGGTCCAGGAGTTCCGGGTCAACGGGTCGCGGCCAAGTCGGGCACCGAGACCAGGGCGTCCAGCTTCGCGGTCAAGTCGCCGACCAGGTCTTTGGGGTGTTCGATCCCGGGCGAAAGGCGAATCAGAGTGTCGGATAATCCCAACTCGGCGCGCGTCTCAGCGGGAATCGATGCGTGAGTCATCTTGCATGGAAGGCAGACCAGCGACCGGACACCTCCCAGACTCTCACCCAGCGCGAAGTACGTGAGCGAGGACACAAACGCCGACGCGTCCTCAACCGTGCCCTCCAGTTCGAAGGACACCATGCCGCCGAAGCCGCTCATCTGCCGTCTGGCCACCTCGTGGCCCGGGTGATCTGACAATCCTGGGTAGTACACACGCCTGACTCTCGGATGCTGCAGGAGCGCGTCGGCGATCGCCGCCGCGTTCTGCGCGTGGCGCTCCATGCGCAGTTCCAGTGTCTTCACGCCGCGCAAGGTGAGCCAGCAATCAAACGGACTCGGCACGCCACCGAGGGCGTTCTGCAGAAACCCGACGGGTTCGAAGACCCCCGGTTCCCTGGCGATGACGGCCCCCTGAATGACGTCCAGGTGCCCAGCCAGGTACTTGGTGACGCTCTGGATTACCAGGTCCGCTCCCAACGACAGGGGCTGCTGGAAGTACGGCGTCGCGAAGGTGTTGTCCACGACGACAATCGCACCAGCCCGATGGGCGACGCGCGCCACGGCCTCGATGTCGTACACCAGCAATCGCGGATTCGTGGGCGACTCGAGCCAGACGATCTTCGGCTTCGTGTCCACGGCCCGCTCCAATGCCGCCAGATCGCTGAAGTCCACCCGGCGCACCACGGCACCCATCGGCTCAAAGACCTGATGCAGCAGCCTGAACGTGCCGCCATACACATCAACAGGCACGACGATCGTGTCTCCGGGCTTCAGATGCGCCTGAAGGATGGCGTTCTCTGCCGCCAGACCTGACCCGAACACGGCACAGCGTGTGCCGCCCTCCAGATTCGTCAGCACAGCCTCCAGCCGCTGCCGGGTCGGATTCGAAGTACGGGTGTAGTCAAACCCGCGGTGTTCTCCAGGTCCGATCTGCTGATACGTGGTGGTCTGAAAGATCGGTGCCACCATGGCTCCTGTGTTCGGCTCTGACGGCTGCCCTGAATGAATCGTGCGTGTTCCAAACTCCATACGTGTCTCCCTGTGAAGAGACGCCGGGTGTCTCTTTGCGAATTGTGAAGAGACACCCGGCGTCTTCTTGCTGTTCCTGTGCGTCAGGCCACTCTGGTCCCAAGGCTGTCAAAACTGCGAACGATGAGCGGCAAGTGAGCGCGACGAGCCTCATCGATCGCCTGACGCTGCACGAGAGGACAGCCGGCATCGGCCATTTCCAGAGCTGTGACGTAGTCGAGTGCATTGATCAACATGGCATCAGGCGAGGTCTGCGGATCGGCCGTGAAATACCCGGGCACGTCCTTGATTAGCTCGCATCGCGAGGCCCGGAGCGCCGTGGCCAGTGCGACCGCGGACCAATCCGATCCGCCGCGTCCAAGGGTCACCAGTTGTTGTCGACACGTGGCCAGAAACCCGGGAACCACCACCACGTCGTGGCGGCCGATCGCGGATCGCAGCGACAGCGGATTCAACACCAGGCCTTCGGCGCCGGTCCACATCCGCGCCTCCACGCGCAGACCGGTCTCGTGGACGTTCAGCCCAACCGCCGTCAGACCCGCCGCGCGAACTGCCATCGTCAGCAACGCCACCGAACGCACCTCGCCCGTCGACCACAACAAGTCCCGCGCATCGTCGTCGACAACGTCTGTCAGAGAACACGCTTCACTCCACAGGCGCTCGGTGTGGCCGAACTGCGCAGACACGACCGCGACGATGCCCGTCCGCGTACGGGCCAGTTCGTCGCGCAAGAACGCGGCGGCCCGCTGGTAAGAGCCCACGCCGCTGAGCACCGATCCGCCCAGTTTCAGCACGGCGATATCAGCCACGGGGCACCTCCAGCACCGGCCACCAGGTTGCGCGGACACCGCTGGCGGCAATGGCTTCAACGGCCGCCCGCAGCGTCGAGTGACGAGCAGGCGCCGTCAGGACCCCGAACCGCTGGTCCTCGCAGGCCAGCGCCAGGGCTGGCAGATGGTTGCCAGAAAGGAACTCTGCAAGTTCGCCTGCCGAGGAAGTGACTCGATCAATCGCCAGAAACCACGCGCCGGCCTTGGGAGTCCGCAGATGTCTGGCTACCGGAACGGACGCCTCCGGACTCGGTAACGAGCAGGGAGCCCGCCCAGATGCTGCTTCCACCACATCGTCCAGCACGGTGAGGGCCGTCACATCGGGGCCGGCGCCTGGTCCGGAAAATGTGACTGTGGCCTCTCCCCGACCCACGGAGAGGATATTGGTCACGCCAGTGATCTGTGCGAACGGATGCGACTGCCCTACGAACGCCGGTCCCACCCACGCTCCGCCCCCTGCGGCTGTGTCAGCCATCACCACCGGCTTCAGGACACCGGCCAGGCGGCCGGCGAGCGCGAAGTGCCAGGGTTCCAGATCACCGATACCGCGCCTGGGGAAATCGTCAACGGTGACGTCTCCATGTCCAGCCAGGTGCAGCAGAATGGTCAGCTTCTCAGCCGCATCACGGCCGCTGATATCCGCGTCACTCGCCGGCTCGGCGTAGCCGCGCGCTACGGCCTCTGTCAGCGCGTCTTCAAAACCTCTGCCGTGCGCCATCTGGGAAGACACGAAATGTGATGTGCCGTTGACGATGCCGGCCCAGTGGCCGCGGCCGGAAGCGAGCGGCCGTCGGGCCAGTGTGTTCACGCAGGGCACTCCGGCCAGGACTGACGCCTCGAAGTAGAGTGCGGTGCCACGCTGCGCCGCCAACCTCTGCAGTTCCAATCCGTGCGCGGCGACCAGAGATTTGTTCGCGGTCACCACCGGGATTCCAGAAGACAGCACGCGCGCGATCAGTGTGCGAGCAGGTTCCACGCCTCCAAGCGCCTCGACCACGACATCGACGCCGTGCTGATGCCACGTCTCCAGGTCGCTGGTCAGCGCCACGCCGGATGTCGCCCTCGGCCGATCGGGATCCCGCACGAGCGCGACGACGCACTTGCCGCCGACGCCGGCTTCGGCAAGCCGGCCACTCGATGCCTCGAGCGCCCGCACCACTGCCTGGCCGACCATGCCGCACCCCAGCAGACCGATGCGCAGTTCCCTCACCCCAACCCTGTTCGTTGCGATCCCAGACACACGTTCCCCCTCCCCGAGGCGTCCCGCCTCATGCGGATCGCGACACCGGGCACTGCTTCAGCGCGACTGACTCAAGACGACGTGGGAACGAGAGTGACTGCTGATCGCGAACGCGATCAGCCTCGTGTTTATCTTCCCCGGTCTCGGGCAGGAATTAGCACCTGGGCGATGGCCGCCTGGTTGCTGTGGTGTCGTCGGGCCTGATCCCTCGACCACTCGCGATAAAGGCCTGCACACTGTGCAGACCTGGAGAGAATACATATGACATCTATGAATGTCAATACATAGATTTAGATGTGCTATTGGGTGCTGGGTGCTGGGTGCTGGGTGCTAAGTGCTGGGTGCTAAGTGCTGAGTGCTGGGTGCTACGTGCTGGGTGCTCGCTCCGACAATAGGCCGCCAACGTCCAGCGCGCGCGTGTACATCGTGAGGTGTCCGTCACGATCCCGGGGCCACAGTTCCCGGGGGCGATCCCAATACAGCTCCACGCCGTTGTGATCGGGATCGCGAAGATACAGGGCCTCACTCACGCCATGATCGGCGGCGCCATCGAGCGCGATGCCGGCAGCCTGGACGCGACGGAGGGCATCGGCAAGTGCCGGCCGCGTCGGATAGAGAATGGCCAGGTGGAAAAGGCCGGTCGTTCCTGGCGCCGGCGGCTGGCCCCCTTCGCTCTCCCACGTATTGAGACCGATGCGATGGTGATAGCCGCCTGCCGAGACAAACGCGGCACCGGGGCCGTACCGCATGACGAGATCAAAACCCAGGACGCCACAGTAGAACCCCAACGCCCGGTCCAGGTCGGCCACCTTGAGGTGGACATGCCCGATGGTGACGCCCGGGTCTATCGGTGGTCGGTCCGTCACTGCAAGTTCCGGTACATCACGTATCCGATCACGACTGCCGTGACCAGAAAACTGAGATATGCGTACCGACGCAGGTGGGGACGCCGATCGGCGACTCGCAGGAATAACAATCCAGAGGCGAGACCCAGCAGGCCAACTGCCTCAAGGGTCCCACCGGTGCTGAACCGGTACGCGGCCGCGCCCAAAGCCAGAATGATGACGAACATTCGCGATATCACGTGAGCCCCCGGGGCCGATAATACCGCGAACAAAGAAACGGGGCGGGCGAGGTCCGATCCTCACCCGCCCCGGGAGTCACACTGCCCTGGTTACTTCGGCAGGATGACCGAGTCGAGGACATGAATCACGCCGTTGGACGCCTTGATGTCCGTCGTAACGACCTTGGCCGCGTCCACCATCACGGTGCCTTCATTGACGGAGATCTTGACCGACTGACCGTTGACCGTCTTGGCCTCCTTGCCATCCATCGTGACAACCTGTGCGGCCATCACGGAACCGGGAACCACGTGGTAGGTCAGAATCGAGATCAGCTTCGCCTTGTTCTCGGGCTTGAGCAGATCCTCGACCGTGCCCGCCGGCAACTTCGCAAACGCCGCGTCGGTCGGAGCAAATACCGTGAAGGGCCCGGCACCCTTCAACGTTTCCACCAGGCCGGCCGCCTGGAGCGCCGCTGCCAGGGTCTTGAACGAGCCCGCCGAAACGGCCGTGTCCACAATGTCCTTCGGCTGCTGCGCCTGGACTGCCGAACCCGCCACCAATGCCACGGCCGCAAACGCGGCCACCGTGAACCGAATGATCTGTGTCTTCATGATTGGTCTCTCACTCCTGATGCTTGTTGTTGGACCGCCCCTTGCAGCCAACTTTCGTTTCATCGTAAGTTAAAGACGTTTGAGTCATGGGTAATAGTTGCATTGAAATATAAGTTGATTTACTCTCACGACAACATGTCGGCAATTATTGAATGTCGATAAAACGAAAGGTGAATTTGTGCTGTCCCAGGTTCTGGTGGAAGGTTTGGAGCGTTACGGAATCGGTCCAAAACTACGGGTCCTTCGACTGAAGAAGAAGATGGGCCTGGTCGAGTTGGGCAAACACACAGGCCTGTCTCCGGCGTTGTTGTCAAAGGTCGAGCGCGGGAAACTGTTTCCCACCCTGCCGACACTTCTGCGCATCTCCCTCGTGTTCGGCGTTGGGCTCGAGTACTTCTTTGCCGAGGCCAGAAACAAGCCCGTCGTCGCGGTTGTCCGCAAGGGGGACAGGATTCGGTTCCCCCAGCATCCGGATGGCCAGCCATCCTCCTACTCGTTCGAATGCCTGGACTTCCCCGCTCCTGAACGAGCCATGAGCGCGTTCTTCGTGGAATTCGAACCTGTGCAGGTTGGAGAAGTGCCGCCACACTCCCACCCTGGCGCCGAGGTCATCTTCGTACTGCGCGGCAAGGTCGCCGTCACGTACGAGGATGTGGAACACGAGTTGGGTGAGGGTGACGCGATGTACTTCGATTCCAGCCGTCCGCACGCCTATCGCCGGCTCGGCTCAACTCCAAGTTCAGCCATGGTGGTGACGACGCCCTAGACCAGCTTGGTCCGGCAGCGTTCCTGACTGCCGCATGGACTTCTCCAGGTGCAGGAGGCGTCGCTTCCGCCACAATCCGCCGCCGTACCCCCCGAGTTCTCCACTCTTGTTCACGACCCGGTGACACGGAATCACGATCGCGATTCGATTGAGACCGTTGGCCCGTCCAACAGCCCGCACGGCTGCGCGGTTCCCCAACGCCACCGCCACGTCCTGATACGACCGCGTCTCTCCGTACGGAATCCGCAGCAACTGCTCCCACACCCGCTCCTCGAACGGCGTTCCCGGAGCAATGACCGGGCAGGTGAACGTTGTCAACGTGCCGGCGAAATACGCCTCCAATTCGCTGCGCAGCCTGGTCAGGTGCCCGTGTTCGGCCGGCACCAGCGCAGTTCCAAACCGGCGGCGCACCGTCGCCAACTGGGCCTCGAGCATGCGGCGGTCAGTGAATTCCAGGAGCACGATGCCTTCGTCAGACGCACCGGCGATCATCGGACCGAGCGGGGTATCGATCCAGCCCAGGTGTACGGCGCCGGATTGAGCGGCATCGCCAGGTGTCGTGCCGAATGTCTTGGCGAACGCCTCGCGGAATCCCGAGTGTGACTGGTACCCGGCATCGAACACCGCGTCGTCCACTGTGCGACCGTGCTTGATCGAATCCAGCGCCTGGGCCAACCGCTTCGCCCGGCAGTACGCCTGGAAGGTCAGGCCGTAGCGGCTGGCGAAGTAGCGGCGGACGCGCGCAGGGTCAATCCCCATCGTCTTCAGGTCCGCTTCGCGAATCCGGTCACCGGGCGCGGACTCGATTCGTGTCATCAACGGGGCCAGCCACGGCGGATGATCGTCACCGCCGTCCAGCGGCCGGCACTTCAAACAGGCCCGATAGCCCGCGAAGAGCACGGCTTTCGCCGTGCCGAAGAACTCAATATTGTCGACCTTGGGCTTCTTCGCGGAACACGACGGACGGCAGAAGATCCCGGTCGTCCTGACGGCTGTATAGAAGACACCGTCATAAGAGGCGTCGCCTCGAAGGAACGCCCGCTCCATTTCGTCGCGCGACGGCAGCGGCAGGCCTTCAAGTAACGGGAACTCGGTTGCGTCCATGCCGTCATTGTCGGTGCGCAGGCGGATGTACCGCCACCGAAAAAACGACAGTCAATTCTGACGGGCTAGGTGGTCGGTCTTGAGGTCCCGTTCTCGGTTTCGAGCCACGCCGCGATTTCCTCGCGGGACCAGCGATGGTCGTCGTTCAGATGCACCAGAATCGACGCCAGCGAGATTCGCTTCTTGCAGCCTTCCGCCGGGCACGGCTTCACGCGGTCGAGACAGTCGAAGAACCAGTCCAGATCGCGTGTCGGATGGGTCTTTCCCGGCTCAGGGGGCAGGCGATACATTGCCTCATATGCCGCGCCCAACGCGCAGGATGCTGTCTTGCCCGTGTAGTACTCGCCGAACGCCTGATCGGGCCGCCTCTCGGCACCGTGCCGGATGAACTCCGCCAACTCACGTTCATTGTGATGGGCCCGCATAACTTGGAGTCTAGCACCGACCCATGGACGAAGGCGGACACCTCCTCAAATGAGGAAATGCGGACTAGAACGGCTGAAATGGCGGCGACCCGAAGCGCGGCGTCATGATCAGGGTCACCAGCGGATAGCCATACGCGAGGATGATGAGCACGATACCGACCACGGCCCACATCCCGAGCCGGTCCCACACGCCTGGCGTGTTCACCGGTTCGAGCGCGACGGCAAACTCGAACGCCGGTCCCTCAACCTTTCGACCAGACGTCCACGTCGCCACGACAACCGCGACAAACGCCATCGCGCTGACGAACAACACGACGCCTCCCACCGCGCCCAGCGTCGCCAAACCGGACCACGCCGCACCCTGGTCACCCGCGAGCGATGCGCTGTAGACACGGCGCGGCAAGCCGCGCAGGCCCGCGATGTGGAAACTGGTGCTGAAGATGGCCATGCCGATGAACCACAACCACGGCTGGATGCGGGCAAGCGCCGTCAGTCTCAACTCGCGCCCGAGGAGGCGCGGCATCAGCCAGTAGGTGGCCCCCATGAACGTCAACGCGGCTGTGGTGCCCAGCGTCACGTGGAAGTGCCCCATGATCCACGCGGTGTTGTGCACCATCGCGTTCATGCCGTACGCCGCGTTGATGGCGCCGCCGAACCCCCCGAATGCAAACGAGAGCATGGCCAGTGCCATGGCAGCGAAGAACGGATCCCTCCAAGGCAGCGTGCCGATCCAGTTGAAGAGTCCAGTGGCGCCCTTGAGACGCCCCGCCACCTCCAGCGACGCGATGACCGTAAAGGCCGTCACAAAACTGGGGAACAGAATCGCAAAAGTTGTAATCGTGTGGACGAACTTCCAATTGGCGCTGATCCCGGGGTCCGCAAACTGGTGATGAAACCCGACCGGCGTCGACAACACGACAAACAGGATGAAGACCATTCGAGCGAGTTTCTCGCTGAACAACCGTCCCCCGGCGATTCGCGGCATCACCGTGTACCAGAGCACGTAGGCGGGCAGCAGCCAGAAGTACACCAACGGGTGCCCGAACCACCAGAACAACGTTCGAGCGACCACGGGATCGATGGTGGCCACCCATCCCAGCGACCAGGGGATCAACATGAACAGCACTTCCGCCGCAAGTCCAGCCGTCGCGAGGTACCAGACGATGATCGTCGCCAGCATGCCGTGCATCGCCATCGGCGCGGGCGAGCCAGGGTTGTCGCGTTTCCACGAGCGGTAACTGGCAATCGTCACGCCACCCCAGATCCAGGAACCGATCACCAGCAGCGTCGCTCCGATGTAGAACGCCGGGTGCGCCTGCATCGGCGGATAGAACGTGTAGAGCACCGTGCTCTGGCCAGTCAGGATTGTGTACGCGGCGGCCACCGTGCCGGCGAGTGCGAGCCAGAACGCGAACCACGCCGCCTTCATTCCCACAATGCGCCCGAACTGGGCGTAGCACAGGGCATAACCCAATCCCATGATGAAGAACGTCGTAAAGACGAGCGCCATCAGGACACCATGCGCCGTCACGAACATGTAGTACATGGACTCATCGCGCATCGGGAATTCGATGTCGGCAATGGAAAGTCCCTGCAGCACACCCATCATCGCCGCCACGCCGAACGCAGCCACCGCCACGAGAATGTGTGCGGCAGCCAGGCGCGCCGGAGCCGTTCGGGCGATGCCGACCGCAGGCGAACTCATGGATGTTCTCCCTTGACCGTAATCGTGCCCACCATCATGTGATGCATCACGCCGCAGAACTCGTTGCAGACAATGTCGTAGTCGCCGGCCTTCTGAAAGGACACGGTGAATTGACTCACATAACCCGGAATCGCCATGGCGTTGGCATTCGTGCCGACAATCTCGAACCCATGGACGACGTCTCCACTGGTGATCCGAAACGTGATCGGCGTGTGCGCGGGAACCTCAATGGGATCAGGCCGAAACTGGAACATCTCCGCGACAACCGGCACGACGATCTTCCCGTCAGCAGTCGTGTGCACCTGCGGGTCGCCAAATTCCGGATGGTCGGCGAGCGTTGCCGGATCGATCGTTTCGATGTGGCTCGGCGGCTGCACGGCCTGGGTCACGGCCGTGATTCCGATGGCCGCCACAAAAAGAACAATGAGGCCACCGGCGCCCCACATCCAGACCTTTTCGTAAACGTTGACACTCATGGCTAACGGCCTTTCCTGCTGGACTGTGCGGCGGACTTCAGGCGGGCGGGGCGGGCCATCAGTGTTGAGGCGCCCCCAGTGCCAGGAATCTGAAGATGTACATCGCAAGCCAACCCGCACCAAAGAGGACGCCGAAAATCACGACGATGGCCATGGTGCCCCGCGGGTGCTCGAACTCCACGGGCGCATTCGGGTCGGGTTCCTCGGAAGAGGAAGAGGACATGGACTCGGGTTCGACAGACATGAACGATACCCCCAAAAAAGACACGCCGAGCGTAACGCAAAGGCTGGCGTCGCTCCAACCACGACCTTTTTAATCGGAGAGTAATTCGGTCGTTGTTCCGCTATGATCGCAAGGTTGCGATCATGAGCAAGCACACTATCCTGCAGTCACTTCCCGTCGGCGAAAACGTCGGCATTGCCTTCTCAGGCGGCCTGGACACGAGCGCGGCGTTGCATTGGATGCGCGCCAAGGGCGCCATCCCGTACGCGTACACGGCGAATCTCGGACAGCCAGACGAAGCGGACTACGACGAGATTCCCCGCAAGGCGCTGGAGTACGGCGCCGAGAAAGCCCGCCTGGTGGACTGTCGTCGCCAGCTCGTGGCCGAAGGCATTGCCGCGTTGCAGTGCGGCGCCTTTCATATCACCACGGCGGGCGTGCCGTACTTCAACACCACGCCATTGGGGCGCGCCGTGACCGGGACACTGCTCGTCGCCGCGATGAAAGAAGACGACGTCAATATCTGGGGCGATGGCAGCACCTACAAGGGCAACGACATCGAGCGCTTCTACCGGTACGGCCTGCTCACCAATCCGAACCTCCGCATCTACAAGCCGTGGCTCGATCAGAAGTTCATCGAGGAACTGGGCGGCCGGAAAGAGATGTCGGAGTACATGCAGGGCGCTGGTTTCGCGTATCGGATGAGCACGGAGAAGGCGTATTCCACGGACTCCAACCTCCTTGGCGCCACGCACGAAGCCAAGGATTTGGAGCACCTCGATTCCGGCGTCACGATTGTCGATCCAATCATGGGTGTCGCCTTCTGGAAAGAGAGCGTCTCGGTCAAACCCGAGCGCGTCACCATCCAGTTCGAGGAAGGGCAGCCGGTCGCGCTCAACGGGATGACGTACGGCGATCCGGTGCAACTCATGCTCGACGCCAATGCCATTGGAGGCCGGCATGGCCTGGGTATGAGCGACCAGATCGAGAACCGCATCATCGAAGCCAAGAGTCGTGGCATCTACGAGGCCCCGGGCATGGCCCTGCTGTTCATCGGCTACGAACGACTGCTCACGGGGATTCACAACGAAGACACGATCGAGCAGTATCGCGACAACGGCCGTCGTCTCGGCCGCCTCCTGTACCAGGGCCGCTGGTTCGATCCGCAGTCAATGATGCTGCGCGAGACGGCGCAGCGCTGGGTGGCAAAGGCCGTGACTGGAGCAGTGACCGTCGAATTGCGACGCGGCAATGACTACTCCCTCATCAATACCGAAAGCCCGAACCTGACCTACAAGCCCGAGCGGCTGACCATGGAGAGCGGCAAAGGCGAGTTCACGCCTCAGGATCGCATCGGACAGTTGACGATGCGCAACTTGGACGTGGCGGACACGCGCGACAAGCTGCGCGTCTATCTGCAGACGGGATTGTTGGCTGCAGGGCCTGGATCGGCCATCCCCAGGATCGGATCAGGGGACAAGGAAAACGAAGAGGACTAGCGGCCCGGGCCTCCGGACACTACCGCCTGGGCATGTTGTCGAGCAGCATGTAGTTGACCTGAGCGACAGCCACCAGCTTGCCGGCCGCATCGAACAGGTCGACCGCGACGGGGCACATCAGCCGCCCCACCTTGATCACACGGGCCTTGACGCGCACGTCGCTCAGACAGGGCGCCAGGAAGCGGATATTCATGTCCGTGGTGGTCATGAGTTGATCCAGAGGGGTCTGGGTCAGGATCGCAAAACAGGCGACCGAATCCGCGATCGTCATCAGGATGCCGCCATGAAAAGACTCGAACACGCCGTCGTAGATGGCCTGTCTAGGCACGGTCAACTCACAGATGCCGTCCTCAAACACAGCGGCATCCATCCGAAGTGTGGCAAAGATCGGAATCTGGCGAATTCGCCGAAGGATAGCGGCTTCTTTTTCGGGCGCAATCATGGGATCAACTGGACCGATGCCTTCCGGGGGCCGGAAGGTGTGACTACTCGAACCGGGTGAGCGCGACGTCGAGCGTGCGTGTTGCGCGGCGCGCGGGGCGCCACTGAACCAGAATCGGCGATTGATAGAGTCCCTGCACGAGTTCACCGTGGCCGGTGAGCTTGGCATCCGACACCATCAAGTCCACCGAGCGACGCATACGCAGGAAGCGGGAAGCCGGGGCCTCGAGGCTGCGCGCCAACAACCGCTCAATCCGGGAGGTCCGCAAGCCCAGCGCGTCAAGCATCCGGTTCATCGCCTGGACGAGGTCGTATTGTGCATAGTCGCGGGCCTTGGCCGGGACGGCGCGCGGATCCTTCCAGGCGTGCCGGACTTTTTCGGCCGCAAACCGGAGTGGATTGTTCAGCACTTCCGCCAGATCGTGCTTCATCAGCAGGGTCTCGTACTCATTCACGGTGAGACTGGCAAACTGCTCGCCGGTGGACAACTCCAGCCGGACCCGGCCCTTGGTCACGCCATGCTGCTGAATGAGTTCGGCCACCTGATCGAACAACCCCAGACGCGTTTCGCGGAGGTTCACCGAGTCGATCGGATGACTGGAAACCGGCACCTGGATGTTCGTCCGGGCCACTTCCTCTTCATGGTTGAATCCAACGACGCGCGCGACGCGCTTGCGCGGCACGTTTCGATAGACTCCATCGAAGTCAACGAAGTACACCGGCGCCTGCCGTCGGGCATCGTCGGTCACACAGGCTCGGAGGCCGCCGCCCATGAAGGCCAGGTGGGAATCGGCGTTGGTGGGTTCAACCGCCTTCTGCTCGGGCGCCAGTTCGTCGCGCAACTCGAGTTGGTCGTGGCGATAACCCGCACCCTCAGGGAACACGGTGCGAAAGACATCGAGGTACGGGTCAACACTGCCGAAATGGTCAGTCAGCCTGGCC
>JAHEFO010000149.1 GCA_024640135.1 Acidobacteriota bacterium | reverse complement strand
CGGCGTAGTGCTGCGTGAACCTGATGCCCTCCGCCGCCATCTTGTCGAGGTGCGGCGTCCGGATCTTCGTCTGGCCGTACGAACCCAGTTCGCCGTAGCCCAGGTCGTCGGCCATGATCATGATGATGTTGGGCCTGGAGCGCCGGCCCTGGCCGAGGCCTCCGCAGCCCGCCAGGGCGGCTGTGGCCACCGCACTGCCGGCGGCCTTGACGAACTCACGGCGGTTGGGACGGTGAGCCATGTCGGGCATGCTAACCCACATGGAGACGGGAGTCACGGCTCAACAGGCCTCCGTCCCGTTCATGAGCGCGGCGAAGCGCTCCACGCTGACATTACCGCCCGAGAGTGTCACGCCGACCCGTTTGTTCGCGAATCGTTCACGATGATGGAGCAAGGCCGCCAGCGCGTTGGCGCCCGACGGTTCGAGGACGAGCTTCAGCCGCTCGAAGACGAAGCGCATGACCTGGATGACGATTTGATCGGGCACGGTCAGGACGCCCGCCAGGAGGGCCTGCATGATCGGGAACGTGAGCAGTCCGCAGGATTGAGTTTGCTGGCCGTCGCAGATGGTGCGGGGCACGTCGATGCTCACGATTCGACCGGCGCGCAGGGACAATTCGATGTCATTGCCCTGCTCAGGCTCGCTGGCAAAAACCTCGATTCCCGGGCTGAGATGGGTGGCGGCCACTGCACATCCTGAGACGAATCCGCCGCCGCCGGCGCAGACAATGAGCGCGTCGAGTGGTTCGGGGATGTCCTTGATGAGTTCAAGCGCGGTGGTGCCCTGGCCCGCCATCACCGGGTAGTAGTCGAACGGCGGAATCAACGCCGCGCCGCGCCTCTCCACCACCGCTTGTGCGACTGCCGCGCGATCTTCCGTGTACCGATCGTAGGTGATCACTTCGGCGCCATAGCCCCGGGTGGCTTCGAGCTTTGACGCGGGTGCGTCGTCGGGCATGACGATCGTGGCCGCGCAGCCGTGAAGTTGCGCGGCCAGTGCCACCGCCTGGGCGTGGTTGCCGGATGAAAAAGCCACGACACCGCGGGCCCGCTCAGCATCACTCAGGGAGTTGACCGCGTTGTAGCCGCCGCGGAACTTGAAAGCGCCCATTCGCTGCAGGTTCTCTGCCTTGAGAAACACCGTTGCGCCGATGAGTTCGTCGAGCGAGCGGGAAGTAATCACAGGCGTCCTGTGCGCCACGCCCCGAAGGCGAGCGGCGGCAGTTTCGATGTCGGTGAATGTAAGCATGGCGAGGAGATTCTATCCGGGAGTAGAATCCATGCATGCGCACAAACTACCGGTTGTTCTCCCTCCTGACGGTCCTGGCGGTAGGCACGGTGGCCATCGGCGCCCCACGCGCGTGGGACCAGCAAGGCCGGGGCGGCCAGGCTGGAGCCGGACGGCAGGGGGGAGGCGGTCGAGGCGGGGCTCCTGTCGGCGCCGACGGCGAATGCCCGGCAGGCATGACGCTGGTGCGCCCTGGCAATTGTCAGGCGCCCGGTGTTCCGGCACCGTCAATCGTCGACTACAGACCAGATTCCACCCTGGTCGCCCCCGCACACATGGTGCCCAAGGCGAAATACCCCGCGATCGACTTCCACGGCCATCCAGGCGGTCTGCTCCGCAGCGCCGAAGGGATCGAGAGTCTGTTTGCGGACCTTGACGCTCTGAACGTCGGTCTGATGCTGAGTGCTGAGAACATGTCTGGCGAACGCTTGGTGTCAACCGTGGCGACCGTCAAGGCCTCTCCGTATGCGGGACGGGTCGCGTTCTTTACTGGTATCAATTTCAGAGATGTCGGGCCCGGCTGGGCTGCCCAGGCGATTGCGCAGCTTGAAGCCGATGTCGCCGCCGGCGCCGTCGGCGTGGGTGAAGTGGACAAGGGCTTCGGGCTGAGCGTCCGCAAGCCGGACGGCTCACGGCTGACACTTGATGATCCCGAAATCGCCCCGATCTTCGATGCCTGCGCACGTCTGAACCTGCCGGTGTTCATTCACACGGCAGAGCCGCCTGAGTTCTTCGAGCCGATTGACATGCACAACGAACGCTGGCTGGAACTCTCGCTGTTCCCCAGCCGTGCACGCCCGGCCGATCGTTTTCCCACGTTCGAGACCCTCATGGGTGAGCGCGATCGTTTGTTTGCCGCCCACCCGAAGACCACGTTTGTTGCGGCGCACCTGGGATGGCACGGCAGCGACCTGGCGCGTCTGGGGAAGCTGTTCGACGCCATGCCGAACGTGTACGCGGAAATGGGCGCCGTCCTGTACGACCTCGGCCGGCAACCGCGCGTGGCACATGACTTCCTGATCAAGTACGGCAGTCGCGTCCTGTTCGGCAAGGATTCCTACCAGCCGACCGAATACCCGTACTACTGGCGGGTCCTGGAAACCAAGGACGACTACTTCGACTATTACCGTGATTACCACGCGTTTTGGAAGATGTACGGCCTCGACCTGCCCGACGAAGTGTTGAAGGACATCTACTACAGGAACGCCCTTCGTATCACGCCAGGGTTGCCGCAAACCGGATGGCCGCGCTAGGCTGAGCGTGATGACCAACAACAAGCTGGACCGCCGTTCGTGGATGTCAGGTGTGGGTGCGGCCGCTGCCGGCATGGCGCTCGGCGCCGCAACCCTTGAAGGCGAATCTGTTGAGGGCGGCACTCCGCCTCCGCAGTCTGCGCCGTTCCAGCCTGCCCGGCATGCCGTGGATGAGTGGTTGGACACGCTGCCCGGCAAGCATCGGGTGATTGTCGATACGACGACCGCGACGGGCGCCGGGACGGGGCTGGCCTACGCAGCCAACTTCTACGCGGCAAACCGCTCTGGCTATCAACTGGAGAACGCTGACCTGGCTGTCGTGGTGTGTCTCCGGCACCTCGCGACCGCGCTTGCGTTCAACAATGCCATGTGGGCGAAGTACGGCAAACAACTGGCGGAAGGCGCGGAGTACAAGGATCCAGCCGGCGCGGAGCCTCCGGTCACGAATCCGAGGAACTCCGGAACGCGGCCGGAGCTGGACAATCTCGCGAAGCGTGGCGCGCATTTCGCCGTGTGCGGATTGGCAACCCGATACTTTGCCGGCCTGATTGCCGGCCGGGGTGCCAATAGCGACGCCGTGTTCAAGGAACTCTCCGACAACACGGTTCCAAATGCCCACATCATGGCGGCGGGGGTCGTCGCTATCACGCGCGCGCAGGAGTATGGCTACGGCCTGATTTACGCCGGCTGATGGCTCTCGGCTCTCCGTCACCCGCCAGCCCAGCGCTGGTCGAGTCCCGTCTGGTTCAGGCGCACGGGTTGGCCGCGCTTGCGACGCTCCTCGTCTCCGTCACCTTCGGTATCATCATTGCCCTGCAACTGTGGGTTCCAGATCTCGGCGCGGGAACGCCGTGGCTGAGCTGGGGCCGCCTTCGCTACGCCCACACGCAGGGCATCATGCTCGGCTGGCTGGCCAACGCTTTCTTTGCGTTTCTCTATCACGCCGTGCCGCGGCTGACCGGACGTCCCGTGACCAGTCCGCAGCTGGGACGCTGGTTGTTTGCGCTCTGGAATATTGCCGTGATGCTCCCGGGCTGGGTGCTTGTGCTCGCCGGAGTGAGTCAGCCTCTTGAATGGGCGGAGTTTCCGCTCGTGGTGGACGCCGTTGTGCTCGTCGGAGTCGTGATGGCCGTCATTCAATTCGTGCCGCCGTTCTTCACGCGCGGCCTCGACTCCCTGTATGTCTCCAGTTGGTACGTGATCGGCGGGTTGGTGTTCACGGCGCTCGCCTATCCGATGGGGAACATCGTCCCGGAGTTCGTGCCCGGCGCCGCAGGGGCGGCGTTCAGCGGGCTGTGGATTCATGACGCCGTCGGCCTGTTTGTCACGCCCATGGCGCTGGCCATCATCTACTACGTGATTCCGGCGGTGACGCGAAAGCCTATTTTCAGCCACTTCCTGTCGATGCTTGGCTTCTGGCTCCTGTTCTTCCTGTACCCGCTCAACGGGACGCACCACTACGTCCTCTCGGTCATTCCGATGGAGGCGCAGGTGACGGCCATCACTGCGTCTGCCCTGCTCGGAGTAACCGTGATTATCGTTGTCGCAAACCTTCTGCTGTCGCTGCACGGCTCAGGAGTCCTGGCTGAAGACCATGGCTTGCGCTTCGTGGTGATGGCCACAATCTTCTATCTTGTGGTGAGTATCCAGGGGTCGTTGCAGGCGTTCATGTCAGTCAACGCATTCGTGCATTTCACGGATTGGGTCATTGGACACTCCCACCTGGCGATGCTCGGTTTTGCCACCTTTGCCGCGGCCGGCGGCCTGGCGCACGCATGGCCTCACATTCCAGGCGCGCGATACAACCCCAGGGCGATGACGTGGGCCTACTGGCTTCTTCTGGGCGGCCTGACGACGATGGTGGTGGACCTGACAATTGCTGGACTGGTCGAAGGACAGTTGTGGCAGATGGGCGCGCCGTGGACCGCGTCGCTCGAGGCTGCCCGCCCTTACTGGATCGTGCGCACGTTGTCGGCAGTTCCGATTGCCGGCGGGTTCATCGCGTTCCTGGTGGGACTCACCACGGGTCCGCGGACGGATTCAGGAGCCGGGGTGGCGTCATGACCTCGCAGCCGGGACCCGTCTTGCGCATGTCGTACCTGGCAGCGTCGATTGCCGGCGTCGCGTTCTTCGTGTTGTCGGTGGCATGGCTGGGAGTCTGGCCCGCGCGGAAGCTGGCCGAACAGGCACGGCTCACAGGGCCCGAACACCCGCTTGCACTCACGGCGAGCGAGGTGCGCGGTCGCGCCGTCTATGCGCGTGAAGGCTGCGCCTATTGCCACTCGCAACAAGTCCGGTTCACTGACGCCGATATCGCGCGCTTTGGCGCCCCGACCATGGCGTGGGAGACACGGGGTGACACGCCCCACATGATGGGAACACGTCGCATCGGGCCGGACCTGGCCCGTGTGAGCGGGACCCGATCGCAAGACTGGCACCTGACGCATTTGTACGCGCCGCGGTCGGTCGTGCCGGCGTCGGTCATGCCCGCGTATCGGCATCTGTTTCAGGGCGCACCCGATCAGCCGGGACAGTCAGCGCGGGATCTGGTGGCCTACCTCGAGACGCTGGGTCGCGTCCGGGACCTCGCCTGGCCCGGGGGCGAGGCCCCCGCCGAAGTGGTTCATCCGGCCCGGGCGCGTCGAACGGGTGAGGTGCCGGAGTTGCAGGCAGATGGCGACGCGGCGCTGGGCGCCATGCTGTACGCGGGTCACTGTGCCGCCTGTCATGGCGCGAGCGGTATCGGCGATGGTCCTGGCGCTGTCGGGTTGCGGCCACGGCCGACCAATCTGGCGTTGCACTCCTACAGCCAGGAGCGTGTGGCGGAAGTCCTGTGGAACGGTGTCGCCGGGACCGCGATGCCGGCATGGCGTGACCGGTCGATCGAGGAACTCTCCGCTCTGGCCGCACACCTGCAGCGAATCTCGGTGCCTGGCGTTCCGGCAGACCCGCTCCGTGCGGATCAGATTCGGCCCACGGACGAGGAACGCGATCTGGGCGGGCGCATCTACGCCGCCAACTGTGCGCAATGTCACGGCGCCGAGGGCGCTGGGGATGGATCGGCGGCGATCGATTTGCCGGTGGCCCCGACCAATTTCACACGTCAGACTCCGATGTTCGACGAAGCCTTGCGAGCCCTGCGGAATGGCATCGACGGCACGCCAATGGCGCCATGGGGGTCGAGGTTGTCCGGCGACGAATTGACAGCCGTGGCCCACTACGTGCGGGAGTTCTATGGAGGTCGCCGATGATCACCGACCTGATCGTCTACCTGTCACTCGGTTTCACGGCTGTCTTCGTCGGCGTCTGGGCGGCCCGGTCGGACTTCCGCGAATGGATCGAACGGCCGAAGCACTTGTTCCTGCAGAATGTCCGGCGCTACGATCACTTGGACCCGGTCCACAGGACGGATACAGACAATGACTGAACATGTTCCCCCGCCCGCTCGCTCCCAATGGACCGTGGCTCTGGCCGTGTCCGGTGTGGTGGCAGTGGTGGGAATCGCGGGTGTCTGGTTCGTGTTGAGTCAGCAGCGTCGCCTGGTGCCTGACGATGCGCGGGCGCCGACCGCGGAGTACGGCCGGCTGCTGGTCGCCCAGACATCCTGGTTCCTGGGACCGGATCAGCCGGACCCGGAGCGGCGGTACGCGGGGAGCCGCCTCAATTGCGGATCGTGCCACCTCGATGCCGGAACCCGCCCAGGCACCCTGGGGTTGACCGAGACGTTTCAGAACTACCCGCGTCCTTCCGGGCGAGACGGCAAGGAGGCGGACCTCAAGGAGCGGATCGACGGCTGCATGGAACGCAGCATGAATGGCCGGAAATTACCGCGCGACAGCGTCGAGATGGATGCGATGGTCGCCTACATCCGTTCGATCAGTGAGCAGTGGATGGCCACCAGCCCCGAGCGCCGAGTCGTCCTGGAGCGGGCCGCGCTGCGCCCGCCGGCCAGAGCGGCGTCACTGGAGGCGGGCCAAGCGGTGTTTGAAGCCCGATGCCGGGTGTGCCACGGCAGCGACGGCGAGGGTCTTCTGGCATCGAGCGATCCCAGGCGGGGCTATGTCTTCCCGCCGCTGTGGGGCGACTACAGTTTCAACAACGGCGCAGGGATGGGCCGGGTCCTGACGGCCGCGCGGTTCATCAAAGCGCGGATGCCCTTCGGTCGTGCCGATCTGACCGACGATGAGGCGTTCGACGTGGCGGCGTACCTGAATTCCAAGCCCCGGCCGCACATGTCTCCCGAGCGCCTTGAGCAGGACTATCCCGACCGTTCCAAGAAGCCGGTCGACTCGCCTTACGGCCCCTACGCGGATCCCTTCCCCCAGCAACAACATCGGTTCGGGCCCTTCGCCCCGATCGAGGCGTACTACAAGAAGCAATGAACCGTCATGTCCGTGCTATGCTTTCGGCCGAAGTCATGACGTTCACGGCGAACTGTAAACAGAAGAAGTCGAAGCGAGACTTGCGAAAGCGGGTCCCGCTGGCAGTGGCGGTGACGACAGTGGCCTGACTCGGCCGGCTCGAATAGATGAGCACCTGATACCCGCTGATGCGTCACTCGCACAGCGGGTTTTTGATGTTTGGGAGGCAAGAAAGTCGTGACAACAATTGACGTCGCCGTTCTCGGCGCCACGGGCATGGTCGGGCAGCAGTTCGTGGCGCGGCTCGGGAATCATCCTTGGTTCAACGTGACGAGGCTTGCCGCCAGTGAGCGCTCCGAGGGCAAGCGGTACGAGGAGGCGACGGTCTGGCGTCTGCCGACACCCATGCCAGAGGCGGTCCGGAACCTGATGGTCGACGCATGCGTGCCGGGTCGCGGTCCCAAGGTCGTGTTCTCGGCGCTCGAGGCCGGAGTGGCCGGCGAGGTGGAAGAGGCGTTTGCCCGCGCGGGCCACATCGTGCTCAGCAACGCGCGGAACCACCGGCTGGACCCGCTGGTTCCGCTGCTGGTACCGGAGATCAACAGCGACCACCTCTCTATCCTGGCAGAACAGCGGCGCGTGAAAGGCTGGTCAGGTGCCATCGTGACCAACCCGAATTGTTCAACCGTGGTGCTCGTCATGGCGCTTGCGCCCCTGCAACGGTTCGGCCTCACGTCTGCGGTCGTCTCGACGATGCAGGCCGTGTCGGGCGCGGGATATCCGGGGGTGCCTTCGTATGACATCCTGGGAAACCTCGTTCCCCATATCGGCGGCGAAGAAGAGAAGATCGAAACAGAGACCCTGAAGATCCTCGGCTCCGACGGCGGCCGCACGATGCACACCATGGTGGTCTCAGCTCACACCAGTCGTGTGCCCGTGATCGACGGTCATACCATGACCGTGTCCGTTCAGGTGGAGGCGAAGGCGGAGCTTGACGACGTGCGCGAGGCCTTCACGCGGTTCTCCGGGCGGCCCCAGGAGCTGGGCCTGCCGACGGCGCCAGTGCCGGCGATCATCCTTCATGAAGAACCGAACCGTCCTCAGCCGCGTCTGGACGCCGACCTCGGTGGCGGCATGGCCGTCTCCGTGGGCCGGCTGCGCACATGTCCGGTCCTCAGCTACCGGTTCGTTGCGATGGGTCATAACACCGTGCGCGGTGCTGCCGGCGCGTCCATTCTCAATGCCGAGTTGATGCAGGCGGAACTTCAATGTTTGTCCTGAAGTTCGGCGGCACGTCCGTCGCGGACCAGGCGGCCATCGTCCGGCTGGTCGAAATCGTTCGCGCGACTCGGCAGGCCGCCATTCCGAATGTGCATGCCGGATCCCAGCAGGATCCGCGCGGGCCGGTGGTTGTCGTGTCGGCGCTTGGTGGCGCGACCGACGGACTGCTGGGCCTGGCCGCCCAGGCTGGCGCGGGTGATGCGGATGGCGCCAGGGAGCACGTGCGTGTGCTGCTGGAGCGGCACCTCCAGGTGGCCGGTGTCATTTCGGACCGTGGCCTGCGATCTGAGGTCGAGGAGTACCTCGGCGCCGAGTTCGAGGCGCTGGCGAAAGTCGTGTCGGCACTGGCCGTGTTGAAAGAAGTGTCACCTCGCTGGAGTGACGCGATTGCCGCGACCGGTGAACTTGCCAGCAGCCGCATCGTCGCCGCGGCCCTTGAGTCACGCGGCGTGGCTGCCGCGTGGGTGGATGCCAGAAAGGTGCTGGTCACGACCGACGAACACACCGCAGCGCCGCCGCTGATGACGGAGACCGCGAGTCGGGCCTCGTCGGTACTGGGCCCGCTGCTCGCGGTCGGGCGGGTTCCCGTGATGGGTGGCTTCGTTGGCGCCACGATCGACGGCGTGACCACGACGCTGGGCCGAGGCGGTTCAGACTATTCGGCGGCCATTGTCGGCGCGGTTCTGGGTGCGTCGGAAATCCAGATTTGGACCGACGTGGATGGCATGCTCACCGCCGACCCGCGTCTGGTGCCCGGAGCGAAGGTGGTGCCGCAACTGTCGTTTGCCGAGGCGTCAGAACTGGCGTACTTCGGCGCGAAAGTGCTTCATCCGGCGACCATCCAGCCGGCAATGGCGAAGAACATTCCGGTTCGGATTCTCAACTCGCGCAATGTCGGTGCGCGTGGAACGCTCATTACAGCCAGCCGTCGCGCGAGCGGCCGTCCGCTGACGGCTGTGGCATCCAAGCGCAATGTCACGGTCGTCGACATTGCGTCGACGCGGATGCTCATGGCTCATGGGTTCCTGCACAGGCTGTTCGGTGTGTTCGAGCAGCACGCCACCTCGGTGGACGTCGTCACCACCTCCGAGGTCTCCGTGTCGGTCACGGTGGACGATGTGCGCCGGCTTCCCAAGATTCTCGAGGACCTCAGGGTGTTCGCCGATGTCACCAGCCGGGGCGACCTCGCCGTTCTCTGCGTGGTCGGCGAAGGCATCCAGGGCGACGCGCTGTTCGTGGGTCACCTGTTGCAGGCTCTCGGACCCGTGCCGATTCGGATGCTCTCGCAGGCCTCCGAACGGCGCAACATCACCGTCGTGATTCCAGATGCTGAGTTGCCGGGAGTGCTGGGCCGTGTGCACGACGCCTTCTTTCCACTCAGGGACTCGGAGCCTGAGGCGGTTGCAGGAGGAGGACGCGGATGACGCGTGTGCTGCTGATCGGTCACGGCCGGATGGGTCAACTCGTCGAGCAGCTGGCGCCGGACTACGGCTGCGAGATTGCCGGCACTGTCACCAGCGTGGAGACCGCGCAGGGAATTGCCGCCGCCAGGGATTCGGTCGATGTGGCAATCGACTTCACCGTCCCTGGCGCCGTCGCTGCGAATTTGTCGACACTGGCCGGCTTCGGCCTCAACGTGGTGATCGGCACGACGGGATGGCAGGCGCAGGAGACCGAACTTCGTGCGCTGGTCGAACGCCATGGCATCGGCGTGTTGGCCGCCTCGAATTTTTCCATCGGGCTCCATATTTTTCGTTCGGCCGTTGCGCAGGCCGCCGAGCGATTTGCCAGGCAAGAGGGAGTAGGCGCCTGGGTGCACGAAGCGCACCATAGTGCCAAGAAGGATGCGCCGTCAGGCACGGCCCTGACGCTGAAGCAGGCGATGGAAGAGGCGGGGTACGGCCGCCCGATTGATGTATCGTCCACGCGAGCCGGTTCGATCCCGGGCACCCACACCGTCGGTTTCGACGGGCCCAGTGAGACGGTGACGCTGACACACAGTGTGCGCGACCGGGCCGTGTTCGCGCGCGGGGCGCTGGAAGTGGCGCGGTG
>JAHEFO010000148.1 GCA_024640135.1 Acidobacteriota bacterium | reverse complement strand
GATGTACGCGGTCGGTGACTTCGTCACCTCCGATGGACGCCGGCTGGAGGGCGACGGTGTCATTCCCGACAAAATCGTGGCCCTGTCGGTTCCGGCGTTGCGGGCCGGCCGGGACCCTGCTCTGGAGGCTGCCTTGAGCTGGATTGACGGTCAACCGAGGTAGTGCTTGGTGGGCTCACACGATGAAGACAGGCACAGGTCAGGCCGAGCAAGCCGTCGCAACGCGCGGCCGCGGCACTTGCAGAGACCTGTCGCTCATCTTGAAATGGAGAGGAGGGCCGGACACTAGTCTAGCGTCCGCGCCCGCGCCCGCCTCCGCCCCCGCCCCCGCCGAAGCGGGGATTGACGACGCTGTTGAAGAGGGACCCGAAGCTGTAGGTCAGGTTCACCTGAAAATCCATCTCGTAGCTGCTCTGCAGTTGTCTCAGTCGCAGCAACACTTCCTCCGGTGTGGCGCCGCGGCGCGGCAGCGACAACTGGTCGTGGATACGCGATGCCGAGGCCTCCAATCCAACCGACAGACCTCGAAAGAGACGGACCGAGACGTCCGTGTCAAGTTCCAGGCGGTACTTCGACAAGTCGTGGAGGTACTGCGAGAACTCGACGCTGCCCCTCAGCGACCCCCAGGGTTGCCTCTGATTGAACGACGTGCTGAGGCGATGGCTGGCGAGCGTTTCACGCGTCTTGTCGAAGAAGGTAACCTCGTTGTACCTGACGTGTTCCGCGCCTGCCCGGTACTGGATCAGCAGCTGTTTCGACGCGTAGTCGCGATACGGAAACACGCTGAACTCGAGTGCCGGTGAGACTCTGGATGAAAACTGGACGTTCCCGAAATCCGAAGCACTGACGCGTCCATCAAGGCCGACCGACCAGTGCGGCCCGAGGCTCTTCGCCACGAACCACTCGAGCTCCCGATTGCCTCGGGTGACTTCGAACGACTCTTCTTCGTCGAGATCGAATCGTTCCGTGCGCTCATCGATGCTGGTTCCAAAGCTGATCTTCCAGGCTTCGGTCACGCGATCGGCACTGATGCTGGCGTTCCAGCGAACCTCCCGGTTGGTTTCTTCCGCCTGGAACTGTCCTCCAGCTCGCAACTGGAACACCCAGCGATTCCAGGGGTCGACGATCGGGGCCGCGGCCCCGGGGTCCTCGCCGCCGGATCGAAGCGACAGGTCCAACGTCGAGGGCAGTCCGTCAATGGCGAGGTATCCGAGCAGGCCCACCATGACCGCGTCCAACACGCCCGCACGTCGCAGATCTTCGGGATCGCCGGTCATCGACACGGCGCGATACTCGCGGTCCACGTTGAGAAACCGCCCCTTGCCGACCAGACGCAGGATGTACTCCCGTCCTCCGCTCCCCGTCGAGCGGTTGCTTGCCAACAGCGTGACGTCGGCATCCTGGGGCTGCCGGACGAAATCCACCCAGTCGATCTCGCTGCGGATGAAGTCTGAAAAACACTGGTCACAATCCAGGAAGACCCTCAAGCGCGTGGAGGCATTCTCCGCCCGCGGCGGGATCGAGGTCGCCTGCGCAGCGGCCGACGGCGTCACGGTACTCAGCAGGAACAGAAGGATGATCGAGACACGGGACGCGTGCGGATACATGCCACGGTTGTACCGAATCGCGGATGAACGCCTGATGAAGCCGGCCTTCATCTCTCCTTCACGGGCTGCACCGTTACAATAGCCGCATGCACGGACCGCGCCTCGTCTGGCTCGTCTGGTGTGCTGCGGCCATTGCCCTGGCGACCGGGGACCTTGGAGCGCAGGCAGTGAACCGCTGGACCTTTGATGCCGACCCCGCCGGCCGACTCCCGGCCGCGGTGACGCTGGCGGCCCTCCGGCAGCCGTCCCCAGGCGAGTGGACAGTGGCGCACACCAGGGCGGGGCGTTTTCTGCATCATTCGGCGGACGCCGGTGTTCGTGGCTGGGCCATGGCGCTGCTGCCGGTCGAACCGCTGCGAGACGTTGAGCTGTCCGCGCGTATTCGCCTGTCTGAAGGGACCCACGCGGGCGGTCTGGTCTGGCGCTACCAGAACGCCCTCTCGTTCCATGCGGCCGTTCTTGATCTCGACGAACAGCGCATCGCCGTCTATCGGGTCACCGACGGCAACCGCGTGCGCCTCGAGTCCCGTGACGGACTGGAACTCGACACCAATGGCTGGCACACCGTCAAGGTCGTCCACGAAGGTGCGCGCATATCGGTCTCCATCGGCGGCATCCGCGTGCTCCAGGAAACTGAGAAAGGCGCCGACCCTTTGGCGTCCGGGGGCATCGGCGTCCTGTCCGAGGGTCGCGCCGGTGTCGCGTTCGACGATGTGCGCGTAGACGAGAGGCGCCGGCACTGATGCGTGTGCTGCTGGTCGAGGATGAGCCCGATTTGGCGGCGGCCGTGGCACGCGAGTTGACCGAGGAACATTGCGCAGTGGATGTCGCCGTCGACGGCGTTGACGCCCTGGAGCGCGCGCGCGCAGTCGCGTACGACGTCATTATTCTGGACCTGATGATCCCGAGGGTCGATGGCTGGGAGGTCCTGCGACGCCTCCGCGAGGAACGCCACCGGGAACCGATCCTGCTGCTGACCGCGCGTGATGCCGTCGCCGATCGGGTTCGCGGACTCGATCTGGGCGCCGATGACTACCTGACCAAGCCGTTCGCCGCGGAAGAGCTTCTCGCCCGCATTCGTGCGCTCGTCCGGCGGGCATTGGACCAGCCGTCGCCGACGATCGTCTGCGGCGAGCTGCGGATTGAGACCGCCGCCAGGCGCGTGTTTCATCGAACCCGCGAAATCGAGTTGACCGCACGCGAGTACACCATTCTGGAACTCCTCGCGCGTCACAGCGGCGGCGTGGTCACCCGCACCGAAATCTCGGAGCACCTCTACAACGACGACAGCGAGTTGATTTCGAACGCGATTGACGTCCATATCGGGTCACTGCGCCGAAAGCTGGGGCCCGGCCTCATCCATACCCGCCGGGGCCTGGGCTATCTCTTCGATGCTGATGCCGCCGAGGGGCCGCGCACGGACGCGGACTGACGCCAGGCTGATCGATGTTCACTTCGCTGCGTGCGCGACTGCTGGTCTGGTACAGCCTGTTGCTGGCGGCAATCGTCGCCGCCTTCGCGGCGCTGGTGTTGTTCGGCGTCTGGCAGGCGAGAGTGGGGGACATCGATCGGGACCTGCAGCGGCGAACAGACACGCTGGTCGAATCCCTCGAACCGTCGGAGGCCGGAACCTTTGACCTCACCCTTCCCTCGCCTGAGACAACCGAGGCACCGGACTATCACGCGGTCTGGGACGACCGAGGTCACCTGATCGATCAGGACGATGCCCCGGACACCAGCGTCCCGGCGTCCGAGGGATTTGCCTTCACCATCCGTGGCCGCGAACAGGTCAGCCGCACGCCCGCCGGTGCGGTCGTCCTGGTGGGCCGTGACCTTTCAGACGTCCGGCAGGAACTGTGGAGTCTGGCCGGAACCATGGGCGCGATTGCCGCGGGCGCGCTTCTGCTGGCTCTGGTGGGCGGCTGGTGGTTGACCGGTCGGGCGCTGGCCCCGGTGGAGGCCATCAGCCAGACGGCCCAACTGATGAGCGGCGGGGATTTCGCGGCGCGCATTCCGCTGGATCGCGTCGAGACGGAAGTCGAGCAACTCGCCCGGGCGCTGAACGAAGCCTTCGACCGCCTGTACGACTCCCTGCAGCGCCAGCAGCGATTCGCGGCCGACGCTTCGCACGAACTGCGTACGCCATTGGCGACACTCACGACTGAAGTCAACTGGGCCCTTCGCCGGCCACGGACCCCGGATGAGTACCAGGCTTCTTTGCGATCCAGCCAGCGGGCGGCGGCGCGCATGCAGCGGTGTGTCGAACAGTTGCTGCAGCTTGCGCGCGCGGATGCCCCTGGCGATCCGACGCCGGCAGAGCCATGTTCGATGGATGCCCTGGCGGCGGAGGTTGCATGCGGGCTGGAGCCGTTGGCTCGAAATCGAGATGTTCAACTCCATGTCGAGGCTGCCCCGGTGCGCGTGTGGGCCGATCCGGGTCGCCTCGGTGAGGCCCTGAACAACCTGGTGGCCAACGCGATCCACTACAACGTCGACCACGGCCAGGTCTGGATTCGCGTGCGCGCGCTGCCGGACGCGGCGGAGGTCGAGGTGCGCGATACCGGCGTCGGGATTGCGGCGGACCACCTGCCGCAACTGTTCGATCGGTTCTACCGCGTTGATGCGGCGCGTACGGCCGGGCCCGGGGGCGCGGGTCTGGGCCTCGCGGTTGCGCGTGCCATCGTGGAACGCCTCGGCGGGACCCTCAGTGTCATCAGCACCCCTGGCGAGGGGAGTGCCTTCACGATGACCATTCCCCTCGGAACCGCGCCGGCCACGCCGCCCCCCGGCACCCAGGACGCAGTCCCCGGCGCGTCGTGAATGTCGATTCGCCCAGGACCTGGGTGGCGCCTGGCGTCCTCCATGGAAGTTGCCGGCCGGCGTACAGGGTCACTGCGAGTAACATCACGGCCATGGCGATGAAGGTTGTCGTCGTGGCCGTCGGGGTGCGCATCCGCGATAGCCTTGTCGCCAGGGCAGAGGCAATTCCATGGACAAGGCACGTTACTTCGTAGCGGTAATCACACTCGTCACCGTGCCTCCGGCCCTCGCGCTGTGGTACGCCATCCATCCGTTCGCTGGGTTCTGGCGTGCGTTTGGTGCGCGCTGGACCTACGTGATTCTCGGGTTGCCGGCACTCGGATTGGGGTGGCTCCTCTGGACCCGCAGTTCCTGGCTTCTCGGCCGGGACCTTGGTCAGAGCTGGTGGCTGGCCGGCCTGTCCGTCGTGGCGGTTGGAGGCGGAATCTGGATTCAGAGGCAGCGGCGCAAGTATCTGACGCAGAAGATCCTGGTCGGTGTTCCGGAACTGTCGAAGACAGACAAGGGCCGGCTGCTGACCGAGGGGATCTACGCCAGGGTGCGCAATCCGCGGTACATCGAGTTCATGACGTATGTCCTCGCCTACGTCGCGTTCGCCAACTACAGTGGCACCTGGATCGTATGGCTGTTGGGGTGGCCCGGGATTCACCTGGTGGTGATCCTGGAGGAGCGCGAACTGCGCGATCGCTTCGGACAGGAATACATTGACTATTGTCGGCGGGTCCCTCGCTACCTGCCGCGAAGATCGTGAACATGCCGGGCGGCAGTTCTGGGTGGCGGGAGCCGGTTCGCCTGCGCCGGCCACGACGCCCGGAGCGGCGACACAGAGCCCGGCAGGAGGGTTTCTCTCGATCCCCCGCGCACTGCAAAGTGTGAACTTCCCCTGGTCGGGGCATGCATTTTCACGGTCTCGGCGGCATCGCATCAGGTCGTCGGGTGATCGCAGAAAAAATATTTCGGCCACGTACGGTGCCAGCGATTTCGATTCCCTGGTGAGGCTGCGTCCAACTCCCCAACGAACTCGTTGATCAAGTTGCTCGATTTGATGAGGCAATACCTGCCATTCCGAAGGTTGCTGATACTGACCTTTAGTATTCATCTCGAGCTTCGGCGTCTGGTCTGACAGGCCTGAGGACACTCGCCATAGCACCGTCCCCCACTTAAGTGCTCTAAATCTCGCAGGACTTTCCATGCTAGTTTCTCGATCGCCTTGTCGCGTCAATAGTGACGCGCCGCGGCCGTCTATTCGTTTGGTGAGGCGGGTCTTGCCGCGTACTGGGCAGTCGCGTTTGTAGTCGGGCGACCAGCAGAGTCCGTCGACAGTGCTTCCCTCGGGAGTGCATCGGTGACTAAGAAGAATTTTCCTTTACTGTCCATTCTTTCGCTTGCTCTCATCTTCATTGTTGGAGCCCCGCTGCTCCGTGCGTGGGTGCCGCAGGTGCCGACCGGCCAGTGGACGGCCATTCAACCTGATCCGGAAGAGACGCCGATTGACATGCTTCAGGCGCGCGACGGCGCGGTGGCAGTGCCGCTGCAGAACGGCCGGGTGCTGATTGCCGGTGGCGTTGCGCCGGATGGCACGCCGCTCGCCAGTGTTGAGTTTCTTAACCTCAGCGGAGACTTTAGCGCCGGCGCGCCGATGAAGGTGGCGCGGCTGGGACACACGGCGACATTGCTCTCCGACGGTCGGGTGCTTGTCGCTGGCGGTACGACGACAGGCGGTGAGGCAACCGCGAGCGTTGAGGTGTACAACCCGCAGAAGAACACCTGGACGGTCACGCAACCCCTGCAGGGCGCGCGCTCCGGACACACCGCAACGCTGATTGACAACAACTTCGTAGTGATCACCGGCGGCGCGGCTGCCGGAGTGCCTGTGGACAGCATCGAAATGTACGATGCCGCCAACGGCCGCGTGGATGCCGCTGGTTCGATGGGTGCGCCGCGAGCGGGACACGCCGCGGCGAAACTGTCTGACGGGAAAGTGGCCATCTTCGGCGGCTTCGACGGGACGAGCGTGCTCGCGACCACCAAGATCTTCGATCCCGATACCTTGTCGATGACCGCGGGACCGGGGATGCCGGAGGCCCGCGCGGGCCTGACCGCGGTGTCCCTCCTGGACGGGTCGGTCCTCCTGGTCGGTGGCACTGACGGATTTCAGGACCTGGCCAGCCTCCTGCGGTTCGATGGCGCCGGCTTCACCGGCGCGGGGTCACTTTCGTTCGGCCGGCAGCGGCCAGCGGCGATTCTGTTGCCGCACAACAACAGCGTACTGATCTTCGGAGGCACATTGAACGGCGGCGGCGTGGATGACGCGGTGTTGTACCGACCCTGGTCGAACACAGTGGTGCCGACGGGCCTGCCCGGCGTGATGCGTGCGACGCCCGCGGCGGCGCCCACCGCGTTTGATGGCGCCTTGCTGGCCGCGGGCGGCGACGGCACCAACAGCGCGCAGTTGTACGGCTACGCAACGGTGAAGACGGACAAGGATGACTACTTTCCGGGTGAACCCGTGACCGTTAGCGGCTCGGGCTGGGTACCGGGTGAAACCGTGACGTTGGCGCTGCGGGAAGTGCCCTATGTCGACGAACATCCCTCCATCACCGCTCAAGTGCAGGCAGACGGCACGTTTGTCACTTCGGAATTTGCCCCGGACGATGGCGACTTCGGCATCATGTTCTACCTGACGGCGTACGGGCTCCAGTCCGAGGCAGAGACACGGTTCACTGACGGCGGAGCCAAGATCGACAAGATCTACCGGGATGCCGGCCTGAGCTCCGAGACCGAGACCATTGGCGTGGGAGACACGCTCTACGCCGCTGCGGTGAGCCTCAAGGCGGCGGGTAGTTATCGGTTCCGGTTCCTGGACGCGGCGGGCACTCAGGCGTATCTCGGGCCGTGTTTCACCGGTGTGACGTCTGCGGTTGGCTCCTATGCGCCGACGACACGATCCACTGCGACGCCGTGGACGGTCGAACTCCTGCAGTGGGATGGCTCGGAAGGCACAACGGCCAGCACGACATGTTCGGCGGGCACAGGCGCTGCCGACGGGGACAACGCCAAGGTATTCTACGTCGCCCAGGCGACGGCGTACACGACGCCGGCCCTGAGTGTGTCGACAGCGATGTACGGCGCTGGTGCGACCGCCTACGTGGTGGTTCAGGGACTGAAGATAAGTCAGAACGACTGGCAGACGATCTGGCTGGCCCCGGGTGTGTCCTGTGCCAACACCGCTGGCGGCGACCGGCCCGATTCCGATGCCAGCGGCAGTCTGACGAGCGCCTATCTTGCGTACCAGCCTGCCAACACATTTGTTGATGCCTCGAATAAGGTGTCGAGCTAAGAGAGCTCGACTTGTCCGGCGCTGGGCGGCAGCAATGCGGGCGCTTGGAAGCTGACACTGATCAGGGACGCGAAGAACACACTGACCCTCGACGTGTTCAACGTCGACGTGTCGAACGGCGTACCGTCCAAACTCGGGTTCGTGCAACAGCCGACCAATACCACGGCGAATCAGGCCATCACTCCGGCCGTGACCGTGGAAGTCCAGGACGTGAACGGCGACCGGGTGACGACGAGCAGTGCCTCGATCGGAATCGCCATCGGCAACAATCCCGGTGGAGCGGTGCTGGTGGGCACAACCCCGACGAACGCGGTCAACGGCGTGGCTACGTTCGCCACTCTCTCACTGAACGCACTTGGCACCGGCTACACGCTGGCGGCCTCGAGTGGCGGATTGACCGGAGCGACCAGCAGTGCGTTTGACAGCATACCCGGCGCGTGCGTGTCGCTGACGACCGGCGACTGGAACGTCGCTGAGCGGTGGGACTGCGCGCATGTGCCAACGGCGCTTGATGCTGTTTGGGTTGCAAGGCAGCATGCCGTCTCGATCCCGGCAGGTTTTGCGGCTGTGGCCTACTCCGTTGCCATCTGCAACGACAATCTGACGACCGAGTGTGCCCCCGCCCCGTCCGGTGGTGGCGCATCACAGTCGCTGGCACTTGCGTCGAACACTTCATCGCTGACCGTGACAGGGAATATCTATCTGCAGCAGCCATCAAGCGGCAATAACACGCAGCTCATCATCGACGCTGGCGCGGTCAGCGTCGGCGGCAGTCTGACGCTGGGCAGCACCGCCACGAATAGCAACAGGTGCGAGCGGATCAGGATCTCCACGGGCACTCTCGGCATCAGCGGCGATCTGAATATCAATAATCCGAACCAGGGTACATCCAACTGCGGCTCGAATGGTGGCTTCGGCGCCTTCCCAGGAGGCGCGACCGGCGGGATGCACGTCCTCGACTTGTCCAGTGGCGCTGGTACGATCAACCTCGGCGGGGCGCTCAATATTGCTCTTCCCGCGGTCGCGTCGGTAGGGCTCTTCCCAGGCACCAGCAGCATCTTCAACTTCAACGGCAGCGTAGTCGCGCAAACGATTCCGATGCCTGCGTCCGCGAATTGGACGTACGGCAACCTTCGCGTCAACAACACCCATGCGAGCGGCGCGACGCTTGGGGCGGCCATCGCGGCCGCGAAGGTCACAGGGAACGTCCGCGTGCAGAGCGGGTTACTGAACAACGGCGGCTTGGCTATCGTCGGAAACGCGGGCAAGACGCTCGAGGTGGCCAACGGCGCGACGCTCAAACTGACCGGCACGAGCTCATTCCCGACGGGGTTCGGGACAACCACGCTTGGTGCCGTCAGCACCGTCGAATACGGTGGAGCCAGCCAGACGGTCGCCGTGCTGACCTACGGTAACCTAACCGTGAGTGGCACGGGCACCAAGACACTGGCAGGCAATGCCACGCTGGGTGCCAGCGGCATCCTCACTCTGTCGGGCAGCGTCGTCGCCACGGGCGCCAACGCCGTGATTGTCAACAACACCGCGAACGCCGCGGTCGTCCGGACGGCGGGGCATATCAATGGCAACCTGCAGAGGGCATTTGCCATCGGAGCTGGTCAGAACGCGTTGTTCCCAGTCGGCGACAGCACGAACTACACGCCGGCGAGCCTGTTGACTCTGAACGTGACGACCGGCGGCAGCATCACCGCGAACACGACCAACAACGACAACGTTGTCACAGGAAATCCGGGATCGGGAATCAACACCAGCAATGATCTGAAGCGCACCTGGAAGCTGACCGGCGGTAGTGGGATCGTGACGGATCAGTACAATGCCGCGTTCACCTATGTCGGCGGTGATATTTCCGGGACCGAGGCAAACTACGTGTTGCGCAAGTGGAGTGGTTCGGCATGGTCGCAGCCGCCCGGCGGTTCTTCAGTCAACACTGGTACGAAGACCATTACCGGCATCGGCTTCACGGCCTTCAGTGACTTTGCAGCAGGCGAGCCACTGGCGACACAACTCGCGATCACCTCCGTTGGACCGGCCACGTTCGGCTCGACGTTCCCGGTGACGGTGGAATCCCAGGATCCGTTCGGTAACCCGACGGCCGTTTCGGCGGATACGCTGGTCAGTTTCAGCGGGGTGACCGGCACTGGCACCATCGGCGGCACGACGACGGGCACCATCACCGGCGCGACCAGCTCGAAGACCATTACTGGCGTCACCTACTCGAAGGCCGAGAACGGCGTTGTCTTCCGCGCCACGTGGACCAGCGGCGGCGACAGTCTGACTGCCGGCGACAGCGCGCCGTTTGACGTGGCCAAGGCCGGCTCGACGGTGACCATTGACTGCAGCGCCGGACCGTATCCGTATACGGGCCTGCCGCAGATGCCGTGCACGGCCAGCTGGGCGAGCACGGGGGCGGACGGGGGCGGCGGTTCGCTGACGGTCAACTACCCGGGCAATCACACGG
>JAHEFO010000147.1 GCA_024640135.1 Acidobacteriota bacterium | reverse complement strand
AGGCTCATCCGGAAAGCGAAAACGCGGGGGCATCACCCCGACGCCCATATACGGTGTTTCGTTGAGAATCCACCCCAGAGGTTTGCGACTCAGTCCGCCGGCCGCGAATATCGCGCATACGTCCGCACGGCGATGAACCAGTCGCGGGCGCCGATCTTCTTGCCTTCCTCACGGCTGCGCGGGAAGTAGCGGATGGGTACCTCGCGAATCGTGCCACCCCGGCTGAGGATCTTCGCCGTGATTTCGTGGTCGAGCTCGAACCCGCTCGTCAGGAGCTTCAGATTCTTGATGACAGGTGCGCGGAAGAGCTTCAGGGCAGTGACCGTATCAGTCAGGTAATGGCGGGTGAACCACCATTGAACCAGACTCAAGCTGCGTCCGCCGAGGTACGCGCCCCAACTCTGGCCGGCGTGTTTGGACGCCAGCCCCGATGACTTCAGACGCGTCAAATAGCGGCTGCCATAGACTGCGTCCGCGCCCGATCGCTGCAGTTCCTCAATCATCGGGATGTAGTCCGTGGGGTCGTATTCCAGGTCGGCATCCTGGATCATCACCCAGTCGCCATTCGCGCGGGCGATCCCGGCCCTCACCGCCGCACCTTTTCCCGAATTGCGTTCGAGTCGATGCAACGTGACGCCTGGCAGGGCCGCGGCGATATCGGCCGTCCGATCCCGGGATCCATCATCAACGACAATCACCTGCATGGTGGCATTGAAGCTGGAGAGATCGACCTCCAGCACTTTGCCAACGAGTGCCGCGATAAACCGCTCTTCGTTGTAGGCCGGAATAACGACAGACAGGCGTCGCGGGGATAAGGCGGCCGTTGGTGCGGTACTAGCCTCGTTCACGCAGATACGCCTCCATCGCCCTGAGGTCGTCTGGCGTATTGACGCCGATGGCTTCTCGCGCATCGGGCACATCGAATGTCCGGACTGCCGTTCGCTGTGCCAGCCACGGCAGGAACGGCAGGAAGTTCTGCTCATGCGTGCCGTCGCCTGCCGGTGCCGCCGTGGCGTACTCGACCAGGTCGTCGAGATAGGCCTCGCGCCGCATCGCGAAGAGCCCGGCGTCACTTTCGCCCACGGGTGGCATGGTCGCGCCCTCGCGCCGCTGCCGCACACCCTCGATTCGGCCGTCGCTGTCGCGGACGAAGTGAATGTAGGGAGGTTCCTGTCTCACGGTCGGAAACACACAGGCGACACCGGGATGTTCGTTCAGCTCGGCCGCAAGACGCTCGACCGTCTTTCGGCTGACACCAGCCTGGTCGCACCAGGTAATCCACACTTCGTCGGGCCGATGTTTCTGGATGGCCGTACGAGCGCAGAGGATGGCTGGCAACATTCCCGTCGGCTCAGCCTGCAACACGCATTCGACGAACGGACTCCGGCGCTCAAGATAGGGCCTGAAGGCCGGCGCTGCGGCCGGCGAGACGACGACCACCACACGGTCGACAAAGGCGCTGTAACGTTCCAGCAGCCAATCGATCATCGGCCGGCCAGCCACCGGGCACAGGGCCTTCGGGCCGTTCCAGCCGAGACGGGAACCCCGGCCCGCCGCGGGGATGATCAGTAAGCGGCTCATGCCGGCGCCCTCCCGGTGCGAACGACGTACCGTTCCCAGGCCGGTGCGGCGTGACTGTGAAACAGTTCCGCCGAATGCCGCCACATCAACACCATCGTCAACAGCAGAGGGGCGCTCTTGAAGAGTGCGACGGCCACGAGTTCAGCCAGCGAATCAAACTCGACTCCGGAGCGCAGCCAATTGATCAGGATCAGGTTCTGTCCAATCGAAAGAAGAAAAATCAGGGCGACGAGAATCAACGCCTGCCGACTGAAGTACGCGCGGGCGGCAACCATGTAGATGAGAAACGGGAACAGCAATGAAAGATAGTGCTCCCATACCGTCGGCGACCAGAAAAGAAACAACACGACCGCCAGCAGGAAATCGAAGTGACGTCGAGCCGCCACTGACCAGCGCTCGCGGTGGCTTCGCACGGCAAGCCACACGATCGTCAGGACCACGGCGCCTCTCAACGCATACAGCAGTCCGACGAAGACCACCCGAAGCGCTCCTGTCGTCGCAGCCGGTCCGAAGTAGACACGGAGATTGTCGATCAGAATGAAGAGCGAACTATTGAAGTGCCAGGGAGAGACCAGCCCGCTGCTCCGCAGCATGAGATCCAGAAACGCGGCATGCACCGGCCATCCCCACAGCAGGAGCGACACGGCGCCCACGACGGCCAGCAGGGCAGCTGTGCGCGCCAAGTACGCAAGTCCGGAGACGCCGGCAAGAAAGAGCACCGCCGGTGCGAGCGCGGGTTTGATGAGGACGGCCAGAACCACGCACCCTGCCGATCCCCACAAGCGGCCGGTTGTGTGAGCGACCAGGCCGAGCGTGACGAGCAGGAGGACGGTCGGCGTGGTTTGACCGCCGACCCGAAAGACCGTCCAGAACGGCTGGTAGATCAGGAACAGGAAGGCGAACAGGGCAGCAAACCGTGATTGGGCCAGCCGGTTGGCGGACACAAACGGTCGATAGAACGCCAGGAGGACGCCGAAGGTCGCGCCAAACGCGAGGACATTTTCAATCTTGAACAGGATGAGCGCTGTCTCGGCAGAAAATCCGGCGAGCGGCGTGTAAAGCACAGCCGAGATGGGTGTGCCGAAGAAGCCGGTTCGCCCTTGTGGGGGCTGGCCTCCGATGAGACTCAGGGGGTCGTAGAGATTCGCAACCTGCCCGGTGGCCACACGACGACCGGCGTCATAGAAGTTCGCGAAGTCCCAGCCCAGGCCGGCCGGCACCATGATGCCGACCACGCACCCGGTGGCGATGAGCGCGACAAACACCCACGCCCAGCGGCGATAGACGTCCGGTTGGTCAGAATCACTCGACATCAGCTGGAGGAATGATACCTGTCGCAGTACAGTAGTGCCTCTCGTGTTACAGACGTCCCTCCGCCACCGCAGTTTCGCCGTCCGCTATCTGGCCCTTTTCGGCGGCGAGACGTTCAGCAAATTGTCTGTCATGGCCGCGTTCGCCTACCTGGCGCGCGTCTTGATTCCCGCCGATTACGGCATCATCGAACAGGCGCTGGCCATCACGGTCTTCTTTGTGCTCGCGGTGGAAAGTGGCATGGGCTTGTACGGCGCGCGCGTTGTGGCCGCGAAGCCCGAGCGGGTGCCGCAACTCGTGTCGCAGGTCATGCTGCTCCGCACGCTGTTGGGCGTCCCGGCATTTGCCCTGATTCTGGCGGTGGCTGTGCACTACCGCAGGGTCGGCCTCGGTATTCTTGCCATCAACGGCGTCGCTATCCTGCTGACGCCGTTTCTCACGCATTGGGTGTTCCAGGGCCTGCGGCAGATGCCGTGGGTGGCCGCAGGCGCGGTCGCGCGGAATCTCACGTTCGTCGTGCTGGTGCTGGTCCTGGTCCGGCCCGGCTCGGACATTCGGTGGGTCGCCGTGGCCGAAGTGGGTGGCATCGCCGCGCTGGCACTGGTCAACGCGTTCCTGCTGCATGGCCGCATGCGCGTGCGACTGGATACTCGTGAACTTGTCTCCGGCACACGGCGGCTCTTCGGCGATACCTGGTACATGGGACTCAGCGACCTCTCGTGGGCCTGCCTGTGGTTCTCGCCGGCGCTCGTCGTCGGGTGGGTGGGAACCGGTGGAACGGAGCAGGTCGCCTGGATTGGATCCGCCATTCGCGTGGTGCTGGGGCTGCACACGTTTGTCTATTTGTATTTCTTCAACTTGCTGCCGAACCTTTCGAGCGAATTCTCAGTTGACCCTGATAGATGGCGGAGCCTCATGCGTCGCTCGATCACCACGTCGCTGTGGCCCGCCTGTCTCATCGCCCTTGGAGGCACGCTCTTCGCGCCTGTGCTGATTCCGGCGGTGTTCGGCGCGCCGTTTGAAGCCGCGGTTCTGCCGTTTCAGATCGCGATCTGGATGATTCCGGCCGCGTGGTTCAACGGCCACTTTCGATTCAGTCTCATCGCCGTCGGCCAGCAGTGGTGGGAGTTCCTCGTATCGGCCGCAACCGCGGTGGTAACGGTCGCGGCCGGCATCATTCTGAGCCGGCATTATGGAAGCGTCGGCGCCGCCTGCGCCTTTCTGCTGGGCGGCGTCACAAGCACCGCGTTTTCGGCTCTGGCGTCTCATCGTTACGTCGCTCCCGTGTCCATTCTGGCCAACGCCGGTCCGGCACTGGTGACGACAGCAGTGTGTCTGGTCGTTGGCGCCGGCATTGCGGCTGTGGCCGGGGTGTGGCCGGCGACGATTGTTCCGTGTCTCCTCTTCGTTGGCCTTGCGGCGCGACAGGACAATGAGCTGGTCCAACTTGTCCGGAGTTGGGCCAGGACCCCGTGGTGATGTCCCAGCCGACAGGTCTCACTGTTCAAGAGAGTCGGACGGCGGTCGGCCAAACCGCTGGCCGACTGCGATGATCATCGCCCGGATGCCGTCGGTGACCGACGTGCGACGCACTTGATCCGGCGAGATGGCGAAGAACTGGACCGGGATCTCCATCATTTCGGCGCGCCGACGCAACAGCGCCGACAGCAGGTACTGGTTCAGATGCCTGTCGCTGATCAGGCAGGGGGTCGCGAGCACATCCGATGCGCGGACGATGCGGGCACCCGAGAGTGTGTCGGCCACGTAGCGCCCGAACAGTGCCAGGAATTGCAGGCTCAGGACATGGCTCCCGACTGCGCTGACCGCGCCCCGGACCGCATTTCCCCGATAGCGGAGGCGGTACGACTCCTGGATGTCCCGCAACGACAGGCGCCGGCTTCCCCAGACCGCGTCCAGGCGCCCAAGTGTGAGATGTGACGCCAGGCCGGCGATGTCTTCGCCGTTGTACATGCCGGAGGAGTCGAAGAAGACGACGAAGTCGTGATCGCCGGCGGACAGAATCGCACGGAACTCGCGGTCCTGAGCGCGCGGGTCGGCCGACTCCAAAGCACGGACGGCGAACGGCAGCCGTTCCAGGAACCCCCGGTCCAGTTCGGTCCCGCTCGAATGGAATACGGTGATCTCTACAGGCAGGTCGCACACACCGCCACGCACCATTTCGAGCAGTGTCTGGGCGATCTTGTTGGAGGAAGAGGTCTCGCTGAGCACGACCGCCACACGCTGGACGGTCTGTTCCCGGGCGATGAACCCACGGATATACGGTGTCAGCACCTTGGACGCGTCGTGGCGACCGCTGGAGCCCGCCTCGTAGTTGCCGACCCTGACGAGCCTGGGATCCTCGAGCGATTCGAGCCGGCCCAGGGGGACGTAGGTCGTCTCGTCGCCTGGCCGTCCGGGGTCGTTCAGCAGATAGTGGGTGATCAGGCAGGGCGTCGGTATGGACAGCCGGTCCTTGTCGCGGAGATAGAAGACCGCACGGTCAATGAGGTCGACGGCGCTCTGACCCGCAATTTCGGCGTCTTCCTGGATGTTGGTGACGAGCAATTTGATGGCCCTGAGGTTGTCCGCAACCGCGGCGCCGAGCCCAGGCGTCAAGTACGAAGGAAAGAGGCTCGAGTGCTGTGTGCCCGGCGCGTAGATGATCAGGTCGGCTTCGGCCAGCCGCGCGGCCAGCCGCGCGTTCAACGCCGGACGGATTGCCCACGACTCAAGGGCGTCCCGCCTGGCCTGGGGGGCCTGGGCAGCCAGCCGCTCGCAGGCGCCGGTGTCGAGCGCACGATCGATCAGGAAGATTTCGCGAATGGTGTTGTGGTGCTTGGCGTCGACGATGGCCTCTTCGCTGCCGAGCACGTGGCCATCACAGTCGAGCGCGACGAGAAAAGCGTTGGTGCCGTCCGTGACGTTCTCAATGAGTCCGGCGGGAAGACCCATCAGTGCACAGTAGTCTTCGATGGCCGCATTGAACCGCCGACCGCACTCCAGAAAACCACCGGCGAAGACAATGTTGCCGACGCTGGCATTCCCATAGTTCATGGTCCGCCCGGTCTTCCCGGATTCGGCTTCGATGCGTCGCAGTCGGCGCACGAGCGCCTCCCGGATGTCGGCCGCCAGCGGGTGAGCGTCGACGGAGCAGTCCGCGGAGCCGGCCTCGATGGTGTCAGCGAGCGCGGTGAGAGCCGCCGGCGTCGCCGTCTGAGGGAAACGCTGATCGAGCAGGTCGATCAACGCAGGATGGCAGGTCTGTCTGAGGCGGGCGTATCGCGCTGCATTCTTGCGGAAATCCGACGGGCCCAGGGCGTCGCCAAGAAACCGCCGCACCTCGCCCGTCGACGCACCGTCATCGTAGCCGTTGATGGCCACCGTGAGGGCGACGCGTGCGTCAGTCGCAACGAGTTCGGCCAGCGCACCTGACCCCCGGCCTCCCGAGAAGAGCACCACACGAAGAGCTGGCCGGTTCGTCTCTGGCGCCAAGGCGGCCATTATGCCATCGTAGACGCTCAGGAATGCACACTTCCACCCGGACGATCAAGGTGTTTCCGTTCTGGCTGGCCCTGGTCGGATCCTTCATCGAAGTCCTGATTCTGTACTTCAAACGGCAGCAGCAGCCGCTGATGGTACTCAGTCCGGACTACGTGTGGATGGCGCCGATGGCGCTTCTGGCGGTGGTCGCGCTGGTCGTCGGGACACTGAGCGTGCTCGCGCGACTGTCTCGCCTGTCTCTGGCTGGGGCGATCCTGCTCGTGCCCTCCACCCTGGTGGCGCTCGATGTGCTCGTGCTGATTCCAGGACTGGCCCACTACGCGGCAGCTCTGCTCGCGCTCGGAATCGCGGCGCAACTGACGAGGGTGGTGCTCAGCCACCAGGATGCCGCTGGGCGTCTGGTCCGGCGCTCGATCCTGCCGGTAGCGATCGCGTTCATCCTGGCAGGAGGATTCATCCGTTCCTCCATGCAGTCTGAGACAGACAGTCGGATCGAAGCGGCAGCCACGTCGCCTGCAGGCTCTCCGAATCTCCTCCTGATCACCCTCGACACGGTTCGGGCCGGCAACCTCGACGCCTACGGGTACGCGCGGCCGACGATGCCGCGAATGGCGCAGTTGGCGGAACGCGGAGTCCTGTTCGACCAGGCCCTGTCGACGGCCCCCTGGACGTTGCCCTCGCACGCCAGCATGTTCACCGGGCGCTGGCCGCATGAACTGTCGGTCGGCCACGAGGCAGCGCTCGATCCTGCGTATCCGACACTGGCCGAATACCTGCGCGACCACGGCTACGCGACCGCGGGATTCGTCGCCAATCTGAAGTACGTGGGCGCTGCCACCGGGCTCGATCGAGGCTTCGATCGATACGAAGACTACCCACGATCGATTGGCCAGGTGGCCTCCAACTCGACGCTGGTCCGAACGGTCGCCAACAACTTCAGGTTGCGCCGCCTGCTCGAGAACGACCAGCACCTCGGCCGGGTGACAGCCGAGGATCTCAATGCCAGGGCGATGGACTGGATGTCGAGGCAGTCAGGCCGGCCGTTCTTTGCGTTCATCAACTACTTCGATGCCCACGAGCCCTATCTGCCGCCGGCACCGTTCGACCAGCAGTTCGGGCCCGGTCGCCGTCAGGGGCGGCACAGCCCGCTGCACCATTGGCTCTGGAACCCCTCGGTCGGACATCGTCCGATGGACGATCAGGTGAAGCAGGAAGAGATCGACGCGTACGACGGCGCGCTGGCCTACCTCGACGCACAGGTCGGCCGGCTCCTCGATGATCTCGAGCGGCGCGGCCTTCTGGACAGCACCGTCGTCGTGGTGACCTCCGACCACGGCGAAGAGTTCGGTGAACACGGCGTGTATGAGCATGGGTACTCGCTCTACAAGCCAGGCGTCCACGTGCCGCTCATCGTCGTGGCGCCTGGACGGACGCCGGCAGGGAGCCGTGTGGCGACGCCAGTGAGTTTGCGTGACCTGGCCGCGACGATCGTGGATGTGCTGGGGCTGACCGACGGCGCACCATTTCCTGGAGGGTCCCTGGGGGGACTCTGGCGTGGCAACACGACCGGTGCATCCGTCGGAAACGAACCGAGCCCTCTCCTGTCAGAGGTCAGCCCATCGCCACAGCAGCCGGACTGGTTCCCGTCGAGCCGGGGCGAAATGGGGGCGCTTGTCCATCAGCAGTTGCGGTACATCCGGAACGGTGACGGCCGCGAGGAGCTCTACGACTTTGCCGGCGACCCCTGGGAGCAGGAGGACCTGGCGGGCCTTCCCGAGTGGCAGCAGGCGCTGGCCGACGCCCGCGCGGCTCTGGATCGGCTGCTCCCCGTGAAACGACGATGACTAGCCTCGTCTATTCCGACATCCGGCTCTACCGGACCGTGATGCAGGTCCTGTACTCAGGCCGGTACCGGCAGCGGTTCGAGGACATCACAGCCGTGATTCCCGCCGGAACACGATCGGTCTGTGACCTGTGCTTTGGCGACACCGTAATTGCCGGCTGGTGCCGGTCGCAGGGGATCGAGTGGACCGGCGTTGATCTGAACTCGTCCTTTTGCGCCCGGGCACGCCAACTCGGACATCACGTCATCGAAGGAGATCTGATGACGATGGAACTGCCGCCCGCCGACGTCTATGTCATGGCCGGGTCGCTGTATCACTTTCACAGCCGGCTTGCGGAACTCTGCGACCGGGTGTTTGCCAGGACCAGGACATTCGTCGTGTCAGAGCCCGTGCGGAACCTCTCCGCGAGCAGAGGACCGATCGGATGGTGGGCCAGGCGGTCGGCCAATCCCGGTGATGCGCACGCCACCTTTCGCTACAACGAGGCCACGCTGACCGGGGCCCTGGAAGAACAGTGCCGCAGGCTGGGACTGAGGATGCGCGTGGTTTCGGTTGGCCGGGACATGCTTCTTGTCATGGAACGCCGCACGGAGGTGACCTGAGTGCGACAGCCTGTCTGCTAGAATCGCCCTGCCATGGAGCTTTCCATTGTCGTGCCCGTGTATCGCAGCGCCGAGTGCCTGATGGAACTGGCGACGAGGGTGGAGCAGGCCCTGGCCGGCCGCGCGGGTTCGTACGAATTGATTCTCGTCAACGACGCGAGCCCGGACTCCAGCTGGCAGGTGATTTCCACGCTCATCGAGACGCATCCGTTCGTGGTGGGATTGAACCTGCGCAAGAATGTCGGCCAGGACAATGCGATCATGGCTGGCCTGCACTACGCGAAAGGTGCGACCGTGATCATCATGGACGATGACCTGCAGCACGACCCAGCCGACATTCCGGCCCTGGCCGACGCCATGGCCCCGAATGTCGATGTGGTCTACGCGGCCTTCGACCATAAATACCAGGCGTGGTGGAAAAACCTCGGGAGCTGGTTCAACGATCGCGTGGCGATGGTGGTGCTGGGTAAGCCGCGCGACGTCTATCTGTCACCGTTCAAGGCCATCCGGCGGGACGTGGTCGATGAGATCGTCAAGTACGACGGCCCGTTCACGTACGTCGACGGCATCATTTTCGGGATCACATCGCAGATCACGCAGGTGCCGGTGTCGCACCACACGCGGTTCGCGGGTGAGAGCAACTACAACGTGCTCCGGTCCATCAAGGTGTGGCTCAAATTGGCGACGGGGTTTTCGGTGATCCCGCTGCGCATCACGATGCTCATCGGCGGGGTGATCTCGTTCTTTTCGTTCCTGATGGCGCTCTTCTTCGTCATCCAGGCGCTGGTGCTGGCGAAGTCGCCCGAAGGCTATCCCTCGTTGATTGTCACGGTGTTCTTCCTGGGCGGGATTCAGCTGATGGGACTGGGTGCCGTCGGGGAATACGTGGGGCGGATCTTCCTCACCCAGAACAAGCTGCCGCAGTTCACGGTCAAGGACGTCGCGCGACATCCCGGGCGCGACGGTGGCTAGCCAGCCTGGGCATCCAGGCGAGGACCGAAGGGGTACGGCGCTCGTAGTTGGCCTCTGCGCCCTGGTGCTGGCGCCAACCCTGGCCTACCGCATGGGCGTTGACCAGGGCGTGTTCGCCTACATGGGCGACGCGCTGCTGCGGGGCGACTGGCCGTACGTCCGGACGTGGGAGAGCGATTTCCCCGGCCTCATGTTTCTCCAGGCCATTCAGATCTTCGTCCTGGGCAAGTCCGTCGTCATGTTCCGGGCGTTCGACCTGGCCTTCCAGCTCGCGAATGCCTATTTCATTTTCAGGATTGCGGATCGACTGAGCGGCCGCACGGCGGCCCTGATTGCGGCGGTGTTGTTCTGCCTGATCTACCAGGGATACGGCCCCTGGAATACCGCGCAGAGAGAGGGGTTCGGCCTGCTGTTCGTGCTGGCCGGCTTCTGG
>JAHEFO010000146.1:4605-10255 GCA_024640135.1 Acidobacteriota bacterium | reverse complement strand
ATTCGCCCGCATTCGCTCGGCGACCGAATCGACCGACAATCCCCGGATGGCGGCAATCTGGCGGACGGTCTCGCTAACGAACGCCGGCTCATTGCGCTTGCCACGGTGCGGCACGGGTGCAAGATAGGGCGCATCGGTCTCCACAAGCACCCGGTCGAGCGGCAGCCCCGCCACGACGTCGCGGAGTTGTGCCGCTTTCGGAAACGTCACGATGCCCGGAATCGAGAGGAAAAAACCGAGATCGAGGGCCTCCTTCGCCTCAGTGGCCGTGCCCGTGAAACAGTGCATGACGCCGGAGACCCGGCCTCCGCCGGCGTCCCGGAGAATCCGGATCGTGTCGCCGCCGGCCTCGCGCGTGTGAATGGACACGGGCAGATTCAGTTCCACGGCCAACCTCACCTGCGCCGCAAACACCTCCTGTTGCACGTCGCGCGGCGCGAAATCGTAGTGGTAATCCAGCCCCATCTCCCCCAGAATTTGGGCGTCCACCAGCCCCGCGGTGTCGCGCACCGCTTTCACAGCATCGTCAATGCGTCCCGCGTAGGGACCGGCTCGATGGGGATGGATCGCCGTGGCGAACACCACGCCTGGCCACGCGGCGCGGACGTCTCCCACACGCGCGTGCTCCTCATGTGTGTCTGCCGAGACGATGCAGACCGCCTCCACAACGCCTGCCGCGCGGGCACGCGCCGTCACTTCCTCCAAATCCTGAAGGAAGGCCTCGTCAGCGAGGTGACAATGCGAATCGATATACATCGGCAATCGGTAAACGGATCGGGGAATTGAACTCAGTGAACCCGGCTAGCGAATCCGGGTCCCTGGCGCTGGCGGTTGATCGAACGCCACAAGCATGGGCTTGCCGCCGTCGGGACTCGCCGCAAGGATCATCCCGTTCGACTCAATCCCCATGAGCTTGGCAGGCTTGAGGTTCGCCACAATAGCCACGGTCCGGCCGACCAGCGCCTCTGCTTCATAACCTTCCGCGATTCCCGCCACCAGCGTGCGCCGCTCCGATCCGAGGTCGATCTCGAGCCGCACCAGCTTCTTGGACTTGGGTACTCGCTCGGCAGTCAGGACCTTGGCGACACGCAAGTCGACCTTCATGAAGTCCTCAATCGAAATCCGCGACTCCATCGGCCAAAGTGACTCGGGAGCGCCCGGACTCGAGGGAGCCACCGCCTCGGCCGGAGCCGGTACGTCGGCGCCCGGAGCCGCAACTGAAGCCGGTGCCGGGACTGAAGGCGGGGCCGGCGGCCCTGAGGGAGTGGGAATCTCGTCTGACACAGTAATCTCCTTGTCTTCCAAGCGGGGCCATAGCGCGGGTCCTGAGACGACGACCCGCTCGCCGTCGACCCTCCATTGACCGTCTCGTGCCCATATCGGATGGGCGTCATTCGACGCATCGCCAACTCGACGTCTGATTTCCTCGCAGGACGCGGGCATGACCGGCCACAACAGCACGGCGGCAAGACGCAGCGCCTCACTGGCATTCCACAGGACGGTATCCAGCGCGTCGTCCGCCCCCTCCTTGGCCAGCTTCCATGGGGCCTCGGTGGCGATGTACTCGTTAATCCGGTCCACGAACTGGAACGCCACGGCGCAGGCCGCATCCAGCGAGAGGGTCTCAAATGCTGCCCGCCACCGCGCCTCGGTCTCGGTGGCAGCGGCAGAGAGCTCCCCGGCAATCGGCATGGCGCGGAGGCGGCCGTTCCGGTACCGCTCTGCCATCGCAGTCACCCGGTTCACCAGGTTGCCGAGATTATTCGCGAGGTCGGCATTGTATTTTTCCTCGAACCGATCCCAGGAAAAATCGCCGTCGTTCCCGAAAACGATCTCTTTCGAGAGGAACAGTCGCAGGGGGTCGGGCCCGACTCTTTCAACCGCCGCCAGAGGATCAACCACGGTGCCGAGCGACTTGCTCATCTTCTCGCCCTTGAAGAGCACCCAGCCATGGCCGAAGATCTGGGTGGGCAACGGCAGGCCGGCACTCATCAGCATCGCGGGCCACACGACGCAGTGAAAACGCGTGATGTCCTTCCCTACCAGGTGCACGACCTGCCGGCGGGACTGGCCGGTCTGTGTCCACCAGCGATCAAACAGCGCGGCGTCACCGCCGTAGCCAACCGCGGCTGCATAGTTGATCAATGCGTCGTACCAGACGTACACCACGTTGGCAGGCGCAAACGGCAGGGGAATGCCCCACGCCTGACCGGCCCGGCTCACCGAGATGTCTTCCAGGCCCCCTTCGAGCAGACGCAACATTTCGTTGCGCCTCGACTCAGGCGCGACAAATGTCGGATTGGCCGCATAGTGCTCCAGGAGCGCATCGCGGTATTTCGCCAGACGGAAGAAGTAGTTCTTCTCCTTGATCCAGTCAGGCTTGGTCCGGTGCACCGGACACTGGCCATCGATCAGGCCCTTTTCCGGCTTGAACTCCTCGCAGGAGACACAGTACCAGCCTTCGTACACACCTTCGTACACGTCTCCACTGTCGAAGGCACGTTGCACCAGGGTCTGCACGGCCACCTTGTGCCGGGGCTGGGTCGTCCTGATGAAATCGTCGAACGAGACATTCAAGCCAGCCCACACGCTGCGGAACTCCTGCTCCATCCGGTCGCAGTAGGCCAGCGGGTCCAACCCGGCATCCTTGGCTCGCCGGAACACGTTCTGGGAGTGTTCGTCATTCCCCATCACCAGCCGCACGTCGTCGCCGGCGAGCCGATGGAACCTGGCGATGACATCGGCCGCGATCTTCTCGTACGCCGTGCCAAGATGCGGCCGGTTGTTGACGTAGTCAATGGCGGTGGTCAGATAGAAACGGGACATGGGGCTCTGATGGAAAACCCTATTGTAGCCGGTGCGCGTCAAATCATCCCGTTCTCCCTGAACGACCAGTAGGCGCCATCGGCCAGCACCAGATGATCGACCAGGGGGACGCCGACGACGGTCCCGGCCCTGGCCAGACGTTGTGTCAGCGTCTGATCGTCGGGACTTGGCGAGGGGTCGCCAGACGGATGGTTGTGGAACGCGATCACGCACGCGGCTCCGGCACCAACAGCGGCCCGGAAGACTTCTCGCGGGTGAGCCAGCGACGCGTCCAGCGTCCCTTCCGAAACGACGTGGGCGCGGAGCAGGCGGTGTTTGGTGTCGAGCAGGAGCACGCCGAATCGCTCGACGGGGTATGCGCCATAGCGCGGCAACAGGAATGCCGCCGAATCCCGAGGCAGCAGAAACTGGGGCCGCTCAGCTGAGCGCCGGGTGAGCGTCCTGCGCCCGAGTTCGATTCCGGCCAGCACCCGGGACGCCTGCGCGATACCGATGCCGGGCATCCGGCAGAATTCATCGCGGGTCATCCGGGTCAACCCATGCAGGCCCGACGCCTGATCCAGCAGGGCGCCCGCCAGACGGTGCGCCGGCAGCCCGGCGGCACCGTGCCCGAGAAGAATGGCCAGAAGCTCCAGATCGGACATTGCCACCAGGCCCAGGCGCTCCAGTTTCTCCCTGGGGCCTTCACGAGAGACCGCTGTCAAGCCTTCGAGCCCTGACATGTGATCCGCGTCTGCAAGATTCAGGCGCAGCAGCGAGACGCCTGTTTTCGCGCTCGTCTTGGAGTCGTGCGCAATAACTGCCACCCACCCGCAAGCTCAGGGCGCCGCTATCTGACGACCCAGCCCAGCCCCAGCACGGAGGACACGATGACGACGAAACCGACAAAGTCGAGCACGATGCCATAGCGCATCATCGTCCCGATAGGAATGAACCCGCTGCTGTAGACGATCGCATTGGGCGGCGTCGAGATAGGCATCATGAAGCCCATGCTGGCGCCCAGGGTCGCTCCCAGAGCCGGCTCCAGCGGAGAGACACCGGCAGCGACAGCCACGGCGATGGCCGTCGGGACCACAACGGTCGCGGCCGCGGTATTGGACGCCGCCTCCGACATGAGGATTGCCACGGCAGTAAAGACCACCGTCAGGCCAACGGCACCGGCGCCGGGAACGTAACTGACCACCCACCGGCCGAAGCTGTCCGCAAGCCCCGTGGAGTCGGCGAGCCCGCCCATGGCCAGGCCTCCGCCGAACAGCAGGATGATGCCCCAATCGATGTTCGTCGCCTCTTCCCAGGTCAGTGTGAAGCGCCGCGCCCGCCAACTGACCGGCAGGACAAACAGCAGGAGCGCCCCAATCAGCGCGGCGATCGCCTCCGGGAACAGCGCCGTGGCGCGCTGGGCGATCCAGTGCGCCTGCCCCAGCACCAACGCGAGCAAGCCAGGCAGTGTCCAGAGGAAGACTGTCACACCAAACGCCACCATGACATTTCGTTCACCGGGGCTGACGGGGCCAAGTTGTCGGAGTTCACTGCGCACTGCGGCCGTGGCCTCCGGGCTGAGCCGGATACTACGCGCTGCCGGGTACAGCATCCAGAGGGTCAGCGCGCCCATGAGAATGATGACCACCGGCACGCCGAGCGCCATCCACCCGGAAAACGAAATATCGATATTGGCGTTCTTCAGCAGGAGGGCTCTCCCGATGAGATTGGGCGGCGTCCCGACCGGCGTGGCGAGGCCACCGATCGACGCGGCGAATGACGTCACGAGCATCATGGTCATCGCGAAGCGACGAAACGCCGGATCATTCGATCGGCCGCGCCCGAGCTCCGTCAAGACGGCGACGCCCAGGGGAAAGAGCATCGCAGTGGTCGCCGTGTTGCTCATCCACGCCGACAAGACCGCCGCGACGGAAGCGTAAACCACCAGGAGGCGGAGCGCACTCGTGCCAATCCATGGCGAGGCCAGCGCCGAGTACGCCATCCGGCGATCGAGCCGATGCACGAACATCGCCTCGGCCAGCATGAAGCTGCCAATGAACAGAAAGATGATCGGGTGCGCAAACGAGGCGAAGGCCGTTCGCGTGTCGGCCACCCCGAGCAGCACGGTCAGGGTGGGCCCGAGCAACGCCGTGGCCGCCAGCGGGATAGCCTCAGTCATCCAGAGCACCACCATCACGGCCAGCACCGCGCTCAGCTTGTGGGCATTGTCAGAGAGGCCGGGTGCGGGCAGGAGCAGAATCCCGACAAAGAGGACCGGACCAAGCAGCAAACCGAACGTGCGCCGGCGCCGGTTGAACAGCTCCTCAGCCGGGGAAAACGCCTCCCCGGCCTCTGACGCCTTGTGCGCTCGCCTCATGGCTGTCCCCACCAGTCCACACACCCAATGAGTTCCGCCCACCCGGTGAGCCGAATCCCATCATCGGTCCACTCTACGCGCTGGGTGCCGCCGGGCGCCACCACCTCGGATGTACGAGCCGCGCCGCCGTAGGCGGCCGCCGCCACCGCCGCGGCACAGGCGCCGGTGCCCGACGCCTCGGTTGGACCGACCCCTCGTTCCCAGATGAGAATCCTGACCTGATCGGGACGCTCGACCGTCGCCAACTCCACGTTCGTCCCTTCCGGGAAGAACGGGTGGATCGCGAGCGCCGCCGCCACCGAATGGAGCCGCTCCTTCGTCAAATGGCTCGGAGGCCCGATCACGACACACTGGGGATTGCCCACGCGCAGGACGACCGCAGTCACGGAGAGTCCGGCGACGTCAATGCTGACCTCACGAAGGTCTTCGGGATGGCCCATTGCCGCGCAGCACGTGTATCGCACTCCG